>DGLO01000047.1:14295-112244 GCA_002388005.1 Candidatus Neomicrothrix sp. UBA4542 | reverse complement strand
CTCCCCAGCAGCCTCAGGTTCAGCTGCGGCGACATCGCTTTCCAGCTCGGTGGAACTTGGCTCTGATCGCTTTGCTGAGGACTTCGTCTTGGGTGCCGGAGCGACCGGAGGAACAAATTCCTCGCCGTTGAATTCAGCCCAGGCGCCTGAAATCCTGAGAAGCTTTTCAACCGCTTCGCTCGGCCGGGCGCCGTGCCGTAGCCAGTGGACAGCACGCTCGTTATCGATCTTGACGACGGAAGGTTCGAGACGGGGCTGATAGGTACCAATAATTTCGATGAAACGTCCGTTTCGAGGAGAGCGACTGTCGGCGGCGACAACTCGATAGGTAGGTTGCTTCTTCTTGCCCATGCGCATCAGGCGCAGTCGTACGGCCATAATTCTTCAGGTCTCTCCGGGGTCGTCTTATGAAGTGTTCGCCACTCGGCGTTGCCGGCCCGAAGGTCGGTGGAGTAGCAAGGGCAGGCGGTGGTTAAAGCCAGTGAGAAAGCCTACCCGGCTATGGAGCCAACAAGCACGCTGAGGATCAGGTCGATCTCAACGCCCGGGTAAAGTCAGATCGAGGCCATCGATATTTGCGTTTGGGACCTGCTGGATTTCCTTGGATTGAACCCGACCGCCTCCGGTTCTTCCAGGACCCTTTTTCCCTTTCTTGGATTTCTTTCCCTTGTCTTTTCGCCCTTTGGGCTTCGTGCCCATGCCGGCCATACCCTTCATCATCTTGCGCATTTCTTTGAACTGCTTGAGAAGATTGCCGACTTGAGCAGGTGTTGTCCCGCTTCCGTTCGCAATCCGAGTTCGTCGCGAACTGTCGATAATGTCGGGGTTGATTCTCTCTTCTGAAGTCATCGAAAGCGCTATCGCCTCAACTTTGTCGATTTCGCGTTCATCAATATCGGCGTCTTTCATCTCCTTGGGCACACCGGGCATCATTGACACGATGCTGGAGAGATCCCCCATTCGACGAACTTGGCGAAGTTGATCAACGAAATCGTCAAGAGTGAAAGTTCCTTCCAAGAGTCGTTGGGTGGCGGCTTCGGCCACTTCTTTTTCAAATACTTCTTCAGCTTTTTCGATGAGCGTAAGGACGTCACCCATTCCAAGAATGCGCTCTGCCATCCGTTCGGGGTGAAATTGGTCAAAATCGTCCAGCTTCTCGCCAGTTGAAGCAAACGCTATGGGTTTTCCCACCACTTCTTTAACCGAGAGCGCCGCTCCGCCTCGGGCATCCCCGTCAAGCTTGGTGAGAACTATTCCGTCGAGTTCAAGGGTGGTGTGAAACGCTTCCGCTGTGTTCACCGCGTCTTGGCCCGTCATCGCATCCACAACTAAGAACGTGTAATTCGGATCAACCGCATCAGAAATTGCGGCAATTTCATCCATCAGATCGCGATCGATGGTCAACCGACCTGCCGTGTCAACAATGAGCACGTCGCGTCCGGTGCGACGAGCCTCTACGAGACCTGCTTGAGCTGTGTCGACAGGACTACCAGGTGCACTGAAGACCGGTACCTCAACTCGTTCGGCCAAGGTTCGCAACTGCTCTACCGCCGCGGGTCGCTGAAGATCGGCACCAACCAGCAGCGGGTTTCTGCCCTGCGACTTAAACCATCTCGCCAGCTTGGCAGACGAAGTCGTTTTTCCTGACCCCTGTAAGCCTGCCATCAAGACGACCGTTGGGGGGTTTTGGGCGTAGGAAAGCTGAAGTGATTCTCCGCCCAAAATGACTGTAAGTTCCTCGTTTACAACCTTTACGACCTGTTGCCCGGGGGTCAGACTCTGAGTGACCTCCGCTTCGAGACATCGAACCTGGACTCGGTCGATAAAGCGTTGTACCACGTTGAAGTGAACGTCGGCCTCAAGCAGCGCAAGCCGAATTTCACGCATGGCCTCAGCTATGTCGCTCTCAGTCAGGCGCCCCTTGCCTCGCAAGCGACTAAGAATTCCGTCGAAGCGGTCCGAGAGAGATTCGAACATAAGGTTGGTCAGACTACCTGCATCGGTTCTTGATACTCAGAGACGGTTCTAGTCATCGCCGAACAATGCCTCCACGAAAGCGTCGGGATCAAAGTCGACTAGGTCTCCGTCCCCTTCCCCGAGCCCTACAAGCTTCACTGGCAAACCGAGGTCTCGTTCGATTGCAAACACAATTCCACCCTTCGCCGAGCCGTCGAGCTTCGTGAGAACTATCCCTGTAACGGCGACCGTGTCCGCGAATTCTCTCGCTTGGGAGAGGCCGTTTTGCCCTGTAGTCGCGTCGATAACTAAAAGAACCTCCGACACGAGGCCGGGATCGCGGTCTGCGACTCTGCGAACCTTCGCTAGTTCTTCCATGAGGTTGACTTTGTTGTGAAGTCGTCCCGCGGTGTCGGCAAGCACCAGGTCTACATCGCGAGAAGCTGCCGCTTGCACCGCGTCGTATATCACCGAACTCGGATCCGCTCCTTCGCTTCCCCGCACGAAGTCTGCTTCGCAGCGTTCAGCCCAGCTCGCTAATTGCTCCGCGGCGGCAGCCCTGAATGTGTCGCCCGCTGCCATGAGGACACTGAAGCCCTCATCTTTCAGTCGTCGTCCGACTTTCCCAATTGACGTGGTCTTACCGACCCCATTGACACCCACGAAGATCCAGATTGGTGTTTTGCCAGTCGGAGCGCTACTCACCAACCGTCGGTCGGCTGAGAGATCGGCTTTCATTTGTTCTTTGAGAGATTCGAGAAGTTGTGAGCCTTCCGTGATTTCCGCGGCGCGTAAGCGATCCACCGTGTCCCTCGTCGCATCCACGCCCACATCCGCCAGAATCAACAACTCTTCGAGGTTTTCCCATGTCGAAACATCAATGGGCCCACTACGTATACCCCGAAGTCGGTCCGAGATCAGCCCTCGTGCCTTGGAGAGCTTCCTTCTCATGGCCGAAGAGCTTGGCGGCGAAAGATCTCGGTGAGGTTCTTCCCTTGAGTCGTCGCCAAGACCGCCATCTTGTCGAAAAGAGCTCTCGGTACTTTCCGACGGTGCTCTCGGCCGGGAATCTCTCGGCGTCCCACGGCGGGTGGTCCACTGGCGATGCACCCAGGGCAGAAGTGCCAATGAAACCATGGCAGCTAAGAAGATGATGAGCAGAGTCGCGTTCACGTTGTCGGGATCCTACAGAGCAGATTGCGGACGGAGAGACGCTCGGCCTATGTCGCCACTTTTTCGCTCAATACCCGGGATGAACCTGCCGGCGCCATTGAGACTCCGTATAAGACATCCGCTGCTTCCATGGTGCGCTTCTGGTGAGTTACGATCACGAGTTGCGCCTCTCGGCGAAACTCCGAGACGAGATCAAGGAATCGGTGCAAGTTGATGTCGTCCAGCGCGGCTTCAACCTCGTCCATGACATAGAACGGCGACGGCCGACTTCGGAAAATCGCGAATAGAAACGCCAGGGCGGTTAAAGCTCTCTCTCCCCCTGACAGAAGGGAAAGTTTCCGTACGTTCTTACCCGAGGGTCTCGCTTCTAACTCAATCCCAGTTTCCAGCATCTCGCTAGGGTCAGTGAGTTTGAGCCGGCCTTCTCCACCGGGAAATAGCGTAGAAAATATTTGCTCAAAGTTTTCGGCTACGTCGGCAAACGCTGACGAGAACACCTGCACAATCTCCACGTCTACCGCGGCAATAACTTTGTTCAATTCGCGCCGGCCGCTGCGCACGTCTTCCAATTGTTCTGCTACGAAGTCGTGACGTTCCTTGAGTGCTTCATATTCTTGCAGGGCAAGCGGGTTGATGGGCCCCATGCGACGCAAATCACCCTCGAGTTCCCGCGCCCTCGACGCGGGCGTGTCGGCCTCGTTGAGTTGAGGTTCGGGCGCCGTCATTGCTTCGTGCGGGTCTGCCGCGAGTTCATTGCGTAATAGTTCACGCAAACTGTCGAGTTTGAATCGTCGTTCGGTGTCAGCGATTTCTCCTGCAGACGCGAGTTCTCGAACTTCAGCCGATCGTTTTTCGACAGCGGTACGCTCTCCACGAAGAAGCTCCAGCCGTTCTGCTACTGATCGAACTTCGGTCGAAATCTGTGAACGTCGTTGGCGTAGTTGATCGACTTCTTGCTCTAAGGAATTCAGTCGTGCCTGCAGCAATTCCCGCAAGCGCTCTAGCGTTGAAACCGTGAGTTCGGCTTGACGAAGCCGATCAGAACTCCCTGCTCGTTCGCCATCATTAGTTTGTAACTGCGTCGTTATCGCACTGTGGCGTGTTTCGACTTGTGCCTTTTGTTCGCTAAGGAGGCTAGCGCTGGCTTCGAGTTCCGCTCGTTGCGTCGCGGTGGTTCGCATCTCATCATCTAGGTCGCGCCGCTTCGTGTGGGCATCTGTCATCGCAGACCGTTCAAGGGCTTCCGCTGCTTCGAACTCAACAAGCTGTTCCTCGAGATCCAGAATTCTGGGACGATCGCGGTCCAACGTTTCGTCGAGATCAGCGGTACGTGTTTGCAACGACTGGCGCTCCTCAGCGAGGGTGCGCCAGTCGCGTTGGATCTTTTCGATGGCATCCGATAAGCGGGTCAATAAGTCATCGTTCGTTTCGAGTTCAAGCACAGCGGTTTTCAAGCTATATCGAGCTTCTCGCTGCCTTGACTCGGCCACTGAGCATTCTGTCTCTGTTGCCTCGCGTCGGGCTGTGGCTTCTTGAACTCGGACTTTGGCATCCTTTAGTGCCATCGCAGTGGCGGCGTTTCCGCCTGATCCGACACTCCACCCATTGGGCCCGCAGCATTCACCTGTATTGGTAACGACAGTCAACCCAGGTTGTTCGATCGCAAGATCAATAGCTTCGGACCAGCCGCCACTCACGCATACGGCGCCTTCTAAGAGCGCGTCGAGTAAAGGAGCTACGCCAGAGCGCCTAGTGGAGACGCGATTGCGCAGAGGTTCACCATGTGTCGGAAACGTGACCGGAGCGGTGGGGATTTGTAAAGCCAAAATCGACCCAGCTGAATCAGACTCTCGAAGCCGTTGCAACGCTATGCGGGCTGTTTGGACGTCTTCGACTACAACCGAAGCGAGGGCTCCTCCTATGGCTGCTTCCACCGCCGGTTCCCAGCCCGATTCGATTTGAATGAGTTCTCCGAGAACGCCGAGAACTCCCTCAATTTCCTCTAGCTTCTGTAATCCGGAACGCGCTCTAGCATCCTCGATCGCCAACTCGAGGGCTTCCGCTCTTGCTTTCCAAGTTCCTTCCTCTTTCAGTGCAGATTGTTGTTCTAGAACCAGGTCATCAGATACGGCTACCGCCTCGTCTACATCTTTCTGGCCCTCATCAACTAGTCGGACTAGCTCAGCTTCCGCGCCGGAGGCCAAACGTAGTGTTGCCTGAAGTTGATTGAGGCGTTCTTCGGCGTCAGTAATTTGACTAAGGACTTGTGCCGTGCGCTTCGCTAGACCGTCCTTTTGAGCTTCCACTCTTTCTAAACCAGTTCTCAGGGGACCTAGTTCCCCTTTGATCTTGGCTGCTCGTTTTGCCGCATTGAGTTCCACAATCGGCGGTCCGTCATCCAGTGCAAGACCCTGGGCCTCGAGTCGAGTCTCAGCTACGGCAAGTTCTTCTAGCCGATGCTCAATCATGCCGCCGCGGGTATCTAGAGCTTGCAGTTCACTCGCAAGCCTCGCTAGTTCCTCTTCAAGCGTGAGAGCGACATCTTCGGCTACGACTGCTGCACGATCTCGCTTTGTCGTTCTGGAGCGCTCATCGATCAAAGCGATTAGGCCGCGGCATCTCTCGCGAAGCGACTCCGTACGAGGCAGCAGATCTAAACCCTGATCTCCCGCTGCGGCCAGTTGGGCTTCCGAGGCACCGATCTCTATATCGAGTTCTCCAAGTTCGGCACGCAGGCGGACCTGTTCTTCTTTTAACTCTCGACTCTCGCCTTTTGCTGAAGATTGTGCGGTCTCAAGGGCTCTCAACTTCTTTCCAGTGAGGTATAGCCGGAGTGTTCGGAGCTCTTCGGCCACAGCCCCGTGGCGTTTTGCCGCGTCAGCCTGCTTCTCCAGGGGGCGTAGTTGCCGGCGAACTTCTCTTTGCAGGTCCCGCAGACGCGTCATGTTGGCTTCGGTGGCGGCAAGCCGCCGTTCTGCTCGCTCCTTTCGTCGTCGAAACTTGAGAATCCCGGCTGCCTCTTCAACAATGGTGCGGCGATCTTCCGGACGTGCGTTGAGAACCTGGTCTATCTGTCCCTGAGCGACAATGACGTGTTGTTGACGACCAACCCCCGCGTCGCTGAGGAGTTCCTGGATATCAAGCAACCGGCAGGGCACACCGTTCATTGAATATTCGGAATCACCTGATCGATAAAGAGTCCGAGTAACTGTGATTTCGGTGAATTCAATTGGTAAAGAGCCTGCGGAATTATCAATAACAAGGCTGACTTCAGCTCGCCCAAGGGCCGGTCGATCAGGGGTGCCGGCAAACACCACGTCCTCCATTTTTCCTGATCTCACCGTTGTCGGTCCCTGAGCGCCTAGGACCCAAGCCACGGCATCAACGACATTGGACTTCCCGCTGCCGTTTGGACCTACGACAACCGTTACTCCTGGTTCGAATTCAAGCACTGTCGGGTCAGCGAAAGATTTGAAACCCTTCATGGTAAGTGACTTAAGAAACACTATTTATGACCTATCCGGAGAACGACGGGCACCCCCGATCACGGCGGTACTCCGACATCATGCCCTCTGGTTAGCTCCAGTTGGTTGACCCTCAAGGGGGTATTTGTCTTGCGCGAAAGTAGAACGAATCAGACCTGGTAATCGCAGTAGTAGTGTGTGGAGCCACCTACGCGGGCGGTTCGAACATCGCCACGCCCGTTCCTGCTTCGTTCACCAGCCCGACCGAAGACTTCGAGATATTCGTTGTACCCGCCCGGTTCACCGAAAACATCGCATGTACCGGCGATGCTCGCGCCACGGTGTTTCACCGCGTTGTGCACAGTTTCGACAATCGCGCGATACAGCCGTCGGATCTCTTGTGTTATCAGCTGATTCGCGATTCTGTCGTGTCGTAATAACGCCGCGTGGAGGATTTCGTCGCTGTATACAGGGCCCAATCCGATGATGAACGAAGAATCCATTAATAGGGGTCTCAACTTCTTGTCGCGAGCTAATAGCCGATGGCCAAAATTAGTCCACGAAATCGGTTGTTCGACTGGGTCAAAACCAAGCTCTGCTATTTGGGGGAAGGTCTCCGTTATTGCGTCATGATCGACCAAAGTAATGGTTGACTCTTTGTCACTATCAAGCAGTCGAAGCTGGCCTTTTTGGGTAAATCCAATGACCGCTTGAGTGCTGGCGTCGACCTGGTCTTTGTTCGCGGCCCTTCGTAGAGATCCGCCGGATCCAAGGTCAATCACCAACGCCTGCTCCTTTCCGACACCAAGGCAGAGCAACATGCCAACGCGTTTGACGTTGGAGATCTTGGAGCCAGCCAACGCTTTGGTGAGGGACGTCTTGTTTGCCTGGCCCGGGATCATCCGTTTGGGACCGATGATGTCTATTTGTTTGATTTTCAAGCCGCCGATTTCCCTATCTAGGTCGCGGCGGGCGGTCTCAAGCTCGGGGAGTTCCAGCATTCTTGGTTTTTCCTTGCGTAGTCGGAGAGGGGGAATGGTCGGGGTATTCTGAGAGTTCGTGTTCTAGCCAGGCGTGAGTTGCCGCGGCCTGCTCTGCTTGTTTCTTTGAGGTTCCTTGGCCCTTACCTCGGACGGCGCCCGCAAAGGAAACCTCCGCGGCAAAACACTTGTCGTGATCGGGGCCGCTATCAGTCACCGTGTACTGGGGAGAGTCGCCGTAGGCGCGAACAACGAATTCCTGTAATCGGGTTTTTACGTCTGCGACGCTTGGGTCAACGGCGACATCTGCGATTCGGTCGGACAGGGCCTCAAGAGCGATACGTTCGGCTACTTCCATTCCACCGTCAAGGTAAATGGCTCCAAGCAAAGCCTCGAAGGCATCGCCGAGAAGAGAAACTTTCTCTCGCCCACCTGAACGGTCCTCGCCAACCCCGAGGAGCAAAGCTTCGCCGATCCCGTAACGATCGGCCACTTCTGCGAGGGCTGACGCGTTAACTATGGCGGATCTCGCTTGGGCAAGATCGCCTTCGCTCCATCCTGGATACTCCCGATAGAGATAGGCGGCCACGCAATGTCCGAGTACCGCGTCTCCTAGCAGCTCAAGTCGTTCATTCGAGGGTGCGTCATCGTGTTCTGCGCACCAACTTCGGTGTGATACGGCCAGATCTAAGAGATCCAGGTCTTTGAAGGAATAGCCGATTCTTCGGGCGAGTAACTGCAGTGCTGGTCTGGTTTCAATCACGTCAGTTGATTCGGGCCATTACGTAATCAATGGCGTCACGAACGGTCTTGAGATCTTCGAGGTCTTCGTCTTCGATTCGAAATCCGACGGTCCGTTCTGATAGCTCCTCTTCTAGGCCTTCGACTAGCTCAATCAGCGCGAGTGAATCCGCTTCAAGGTCTTCAACGAAGGAAGAGGCTTCGGTTACTCGGCCCGGATCGATCTCGAGGATGTCCGACAGTTGGTCACGAATGATTTCGAAGACACTGTTTCGGTCTGGCTGACTTTGTTCAACGTGTGTTTCGGCCGGCAAAGAGACTCCTACCGTCTTGGGGCGTGGTCAGGGAGTAACCATAGCAGATACGCAAAATTACCACTTTGCGTGTAAATTATCGTGGGCTTTATCACTCTAAGTTGTGTTGCGGCTCGTCTCAGTTGCCGCTGACCGCTGCGCTGAGCTCGCCGACCAAGTTTCTATCCACCATGTCTTTAGCTAATTGGCAGGCGTTGGTGATGGCCGTTGGGCTAGCGGATCCATGACTGATGATGGCGACACCGTTCACTCCCAGAAGCATTGCTCCACCAACAGCGTCTGGATTTAGTTCGGCAGCTATGGGGGCTAGATGACCTAGAGCTTGAGCGCCGATTTCAGCAGCGCCTTCGGCGGTCAAGGCGGTCACTATCTGGTCGACCAGAAACTTGATTGTGCCTTCAAGTGTCTTGAGGATCACGTTCCCCGTAAATCCATCCGCGACAAGCACATCGACATCGCCGCTGAGCACATCGCGTCCTTCTACATTTCCGACAAAGTTAAGCGAGGAGTCATCCGCCAACAGTTGATGGGCTTCCTTCACTAACTGGTTGCCTTTTTCTGGTTCCTCTCCTATCGATACCAACCCGACGCGCGGCTGGTCCACTTCGTATCTCACCTGAGTAAACGCTGAACCCATTTGAGCAAATTGATGCAGCCAGCCGGGTTGGCAATCTGCCATCGCTCCCGAATCGAGAAGTATTTTGGGAGTTCGTCCGGGGACCGGCAACGTTGTGGCGATTGCCGGCCGGTTGACGCCTCGTAGACGCTTCATCCTCAATAGAGCAGCTGCTGCGACGGCTCCGGTATTTCCAGCACTAACCATCGCTCCAGCGTGTCCATCTCGAACACGTTCAGCTGCTCGGACGATCGATGAATCCTTCAAAGTCCGTACTGCGCGGCCCGGTTCATCTGCCATTCCTATAACCTCGAGCGCCTTGTGAACCACTATGTCGCCGGCATTCTCTATTCGGGCGGGATCGCCAACTAGTTCAACGCGGATACCTAACTCGATCGCTGCGCGAGCCCCTTCGACTATGACCGAGGGAGCGTTGTCGCCACCCATGGCGTCAACGACAATGGGCTGCATGGGTACGGCCTGCCCGATTAGTTGATTTCGATGGCCTGGCGACCGGCGTACCAGCCGCAGTTGCCGCAGACGCGATGAGGCAATTTGGATTCAGAACATCGCGGGCAAGAGCTATGCGGAGCGGAGCGAAGTTTCCACGCTGCGGCACGCCGGCTACGTGTTTTCGACTTGGAAGTCTTTTGCTTTGGGACGGCCATCGTCGACCTCAGGGAGTGGACCCAATGTATTCGGATTGGGTAGAGCGAACTTGCGCCGACGTGGTGCCGTGGACCTCACACAGGTACAACGACGGCCAGCGGCGCGGGATTGTGTCGGACACATCGACACAGATACATGATGTTACCCGGACGAGTACCGACCTCCTACGGCAGAGACCCGAAGAGAACCCCCCTATTCCTGGTCTCGTTCGGGTTCTTCCTCGTTTTCAAAGACCAGCGCGTCTAACGGTGCCCATCTCGGATCATGCGAAACGGGCTTTTCGGGATCTTCGTCACCCTCTGAGGTCCCTAAATGTTCTGACGATAATTGTGAACATTCTTCTTGGGTCTCACATCGAACCACACCTACGGGCAATTCCAAGAGAATCGCTTCTCGAACCATTGGCTTAAGGTCTATGAACTCTTCATCAAGAGGGTAGGACTCTCCCTCGCTGGGATTTTCTTCAAAAAGCTCCTCAATTTCCGCGGTCGCGGTTCCTTCAACCGGTCGCAGACATCGAGAACACTCGCCGGTCCAGGTGGTGCTGACAACTCCTGTCGCTGTTACGCCCTCGCGAACTTGATCCAAGATCAGTTCAACTCTCACCGTCTGCTCTGTTGCCACCGAAACGTCGCCAACCCGCAGTGGGTCATCGCCCTCCTGAACGCGGAATGCCTCGACGACGACCTCCCAAGTTCTCAACGCCTCAAGTCGTTGAAGCCTCTCGAGCGGGACACGAAGCTCGGGTACTGGACCTCCAGGCTTCAAATTTCGTCCTGGTCGAAGACCTCCGGGCCGGAAGACTCTTCCGGTTCGGTAGACAGCTCCGGCTCTCGCACCGGTAGCGTCGGCTGGAGCCGCCCTCTAGCGTCTGTTACCGCTGTCTGGACTTTCTCCAAGGCCAACGCGAACTGCTCCAAGCGTTGCTCGCAGTAGTCATCGACTTCGTGACGTCGCCTACGAGCCTGCGAATCGGCCTCCTCTACCATTTGACGCGCCTTGCGTTCCGCTGAACGCACCACCTCTGTTCGTTGCACCATTTGGGCGACCCGAGTTCGCGCCTCTTCAATTACTAGGCCGGCGTCAATTCTTGCTTTACTAAGAAGATCTTCGCGTTCTTTCAAAAGCCAACGCGCTTCGCGCACTTCGTCGGGGAGTTCCACAAGCGCCGCTTCCAAGAGTTCCAGAATTTCGTCTCGACTAACCATGACGGACGTGGATAACGGCATAGGCCGAGCGGCATTGATTACGTCCATCACTCGGCGTACCAGTTCTTCCACGCCCGGACCACTTAAAGGTGCGGCCTCAGTCACTTGGGCATCTTTGTCGGGAGCCGAAGCGCTACCGCCTCCGGAACCAGGTGCGAACAGTCAGTGCCGAATCTCGTAATGTCCCGGATGTACTTCGACGCTATGAAGGCGCTTTCGCTGGTAGAAGGTAAGAAGAGCGTCTCGACGCCACTCACTGATTTATTCATTTGAGCCATCTGTAATTCGGACTCAAAATCGGCTGCTCCTCTAAGACCTTTGATAATGAAATCAACGTCAAGCCGATCGGCTAGGTCCACTACCAATTCTCCGAACTCCACGACTTCGACGTTCTCTAAATGAGTACACGCCTCCGTGAGCATTTCGAATCGTTCGTCATCTGTGAAGAACGGGTCCGACTTCTGGGGATTGCGCATAGCGGCGACGACGACATGGTCGAATAGGCGACTTGCCGTCGTACAGATCTCCATGTGGCCATTGTGGACCGGGTCGAATGACCCCGGGTACAGAACCTTGACCACGAGCGTCTCCTCGCTTAGCGCAATCGGCTATAGGAAACGGTACCGATCCTTGGCAAAATCCTCCACTGTCCACTGGTGAAATCCCTCGAAATCAGCCCATATTTGCCTTTTCGGGGCTCAATATCGTCACTACTGCCCGCCCATAGCTTCGGCTGCGGATCACGTCCCATCCCTCAAAGGGACCGATCTTTGAGTTGGTTTCAGCCACGACAACCGCTTTGCCTGCACCTGCCAGAAGAATTTGCCAGTCGTCGAAACCGTACGGTGGGTCCGCCAACACTAGGTCCACGTCTAACGACCGAAGCGTTTCCACGGCGTCACCTCGTATCACCTGAGCGTGAAGGTCCAACAAACCAAGGTTCGTTTTGATGGCTTTACACGCACTTGCGTGGTTGTCGACAAAGAAGACTTCAGTTGCGCCACGCGATAGCGCCTCGAGGCCCAGCGCGCCCGAGCCGGAAAACAGATCCGCTACCCGGCCGCCCTCTGGTAATCCGAGACTAAAAAGCATGTTGAAGATCGCTTCTCGCGCGCGGTCTGAGGTTGGTCGAGTCGTTTCATCCAGCGGAGCGTTGATCCGACGTCCGCGCAATGTGCCTCCAACGATGCGCATACAACGACACTAACGGCACACTGTTGTTATGGATGTGCCCGAATCGATCATCTGCGTTGATTGCGGGGGCCTGTGCCGCCGTCTCAGTTACGAAGAGCCCGACGAAGGTTTCCAGCCAGGCGACGTCGTCGCATACAGGTGCAGAGATTGTCTTGATCGGTGGGACATCATTGTCGAGGATGAGTGAACGGGGGTTTCGCGTTTTCAACCTCGTAGGAGATTCTCTGCATCATCGTCGCGCCGCTCTACAAACCATCTCACTTCGTCTTGCAGGGCTTCGTGTTGCTCTAAGGATCCATTTTCATTTACGAGACCTGCAGCGAGGTCGCGTGCACGTTCGACCCACACGCGGTCCCTCGCCAGTGAGGCCAGTTTCAGGTCGTTTCGGCCCGACTGCTTCTGATCAAAAATCGTGCCCTCTCCTCGAAGTTCAAGATCTCGTTCCGCTAGAGCAAATCCGTCGGTCGACTCCTCCAGGGCTTGAAGTCGAGCTTCGGCGTCTTCGGAAATCTCTTCGGTAGCGACTAAGAAGCACGTGGACCGGTGCGCGTCGCGGCCCACTCTTCCCCGAAGTTGATGGAGTTGGGCAATCCCAAACCGGTCGGCAGACAGGATGACCATGGTCGTTGCGTTTGGAACATCCACCCCTACTTCAATCACCGTGGTGGCAACCAGGACATCCAACTGTCCGTCACGAAACGCATCCATGGTCTCCTTCTTATCTATTGCAGGCAATCGACCGTGCAAAAGTCCCAGTCTGAGTCCTGATAGTTCGCCCTCAGATAAAAGGTCCATGGTGGTCTCTGCCGAATTGGCATCAAGTTTGTCGCTTTCTTCAATAAGAGGACAGACGACATAGGCCTGTCGGCCTTGCGATATTTCCGACCGCAGGTGCTGCCATACGGCTTCAGTATCGTCCCTTACCCAAAACGTACTGATCGGCATTCGACCGGGGGGTAACTCGTCCAACGTCGATACATCTAAATCGCCGTACACCGTCATCGCCGCAGTGCGCGGTATGGGAGTTGCTGTCATCACTAGCAGGTGTGGCCATTTACCGTCAGAGCGACCTCGTTCTCTGAGGACAGATCGTTGCTCGACCCCGAATCGATGTTGTTCATCAACCACCACAACGCTCAGCGACGAAAAGCTGATTCCTTCTTGTATAAGGGCGTGCGTTCCAATAACCAGATCGACAGAGCCGTTCTGCATTCCCTTGATCACTTGTTGCCGCTCAGCTCCCATAATGCGATTGGTCAACACCTTGACTGACAGGGGTCTTCGGCCCGTCAGCGTTGAATCGTCTGATATTTCTAGGCCTTCAGCCAGTTCAGCCAAACTCAAGTAATGCTGCTCAGCTAAGACCTCGGTCGGTGCCATCAATGCTCCTTGATGACCATCAGCTACTGCCGTGAGCAGTGCATGCAACGCAACAAGTGTTTTACCTGCGCCAACATCGCCCTGTAACAGCCGATGCATAGGTTGTTCAGTCTTCAGATCCACAGTGACCTCTTCCATTGTGCGCTGCTGGGCCGTCGTGAGTTTGAAGGGCAAGCGATCTAAGAAACTTGTAACCAGGGGGCTATCACCTTTGTGGGCGATCCCGGAGGCACTTTCTAGACGACGGATTTTGCGTATTCTCAGGACCAGTTGGATGCGCAGAAGTTCATCAAGCACAAGACGATTTCTCGCCTGTGAAACCTCTGATGTGGAACTGGGTTGGTGGATCGCCTTGAATGCCGTCGCTCGGTCAGGCAACTGTAACTCCTCAAGCAATTGGCGCGAAAGCGGCTCCTCTATGCCTCGAGGCTCACATCGACGTAACGCCTCGGTGGACCAACGGCCTATGTCCCACGTAGTCAGCCCAGCTTTTTCCGACTGAGGATAGATGGCGATAATTTTCCCGGTGCGGTCTCCAACTAAATCAACCACGGGATTGGTCATCCGGAGTTGTTTTCGATAAAGGTCAACTTTCCCGAACAACGCGATTGTGAGACCTTCCTTGAGTTGTTTGGCGCGCCACGCTTGATTAAAGAAAACGAGTTGCAGATGCCCCGTGTCATCGAATAACGACACTTCAACTATGGATTTTCGATTTCGTGTTCTCCGTGTCTCGACGCTCTCGATGTCTCCCACCACCATGACTTCTTGCCCGGGGGTCACTTCACCGAGTTTCGCCTCCCGACTTCGATCGACATACCGACGCGGGTAATGCGTCAACAAGTCAAAAACCGTTTCGATTTGAACCTCGCGAAGCGACGCTTGCCGCTGGGGGCCAACTCCTTGCAACCGACCGACGCTTATAGCGTCGAGTTCCCGAAGAGACAGCGGTTCTGTCATTCCACCCCAAACAAATACGGGTAGTGGCCTTGACCGCCGTGATGAATTTCTATCTCAATATTTGGTCGGTTTTCTGTGACCCATTCTGCAACGACGCGAGTCTCTCCATCGCTAACATTTTCACCGACGATGACCGTCAATATCTCGTGGTCTTGGCCTACTAGATCATTGAGCAATTTGGTTGCCGCTGCTACCGGGGTGTCCCCTACAGAGCAGATACCGTTTCGATCCAGACCAACCCAATCGCCGGCCGAGACCTCTCCCGCCGAGCTGGTCGCTGCGCGAATAGCGCGAGTTACCTCCCCAACAACAACTCCTTGGGCAATCTCGGCCATGGATTCAGCGTTAGTTACGGCGTCGCTTTGGGGGTCGTACCCCAACAGCGACGCAAAGCCTTCCGGTACAGAGGTGGTGGGGACGACTTCTACGTGCTTTGTGGTCTGCCCGTCGACACTGTGAGCTACCGCGACGATGTTCGAATTATTGGGAAGAACGATGACTTGATCCGCAAGCACCCGTTCCACCGCTTCTAACAGTTCCGCCGTCGATGGATTCATGGTCTGGCCCCCCACGACAAGTTCCTGCACACCGAGACTGTGGAAAATTCGACTGATGCCTGGAGCCGGGGACACCGCGACAACCGCGCACGGCACCGGTTCTGGGCTCGGGAAATCATTGGCCTTTCCTTCGGCAGTCGCTTCCCGGACCCATCGCTCCTCCATGACCTCTTCAGCCAAGTCCGTCACCCGAATCTGTTGAGGTCGCCCTACCTCTATCCCAGCCTCAACGACCGGTCCAATATCATCAGTATGGATATGACAATTCCAGAGCCCATCTCCGCCAACTACAACGATTGAGTCGCCTAATCCAGCCCACACAGCCTTGAAATCCTCGATGGTGTCGTCGGGTGCATACAACAGAAACATGACTTCGTAGCGAAGCTCAGAACCGTCGTTTCCGGCTGCTCCGAGCGAGACGCCGACTGCTGGGCCCGGCTGCTCGGGCGCGGCCGGAAGCTCACGACCGTCTATCACGTGAAGAACTGCATGAAGCAGTAGGAGAAATCCCGCTCCCCCTGCGTCCACGACTCCTGCCTCGCGCAAAACTTCTAGCTGCTCTGGGGTGCGTTCAAGGGCAACTTTCCCTTCCGTCAGAGCTCCTTCAACGACTCGAAGAGGAGTTGCTCCTTCTTCTACCTCGCGCGCTCCTCTAGCTGATTCACGAGCAACTGTAAGGATGGTCCCTTCCACTGGCTTCATCACAGCGCCATCTGCTGCGACACTCGCCTCCGTTAATGCTGTAGCAAGTAGAGCCCCATCTATGTCACTCGAATCAGCAAGACACGCGCTCAACCCACGCAGTATCTGCGACAGAATCACACCCGAATTACCGCGGGCTCCCATTAGCGAGCCGTGTGAAATCGCAGCGCAAACCGCGGTCCGGTTGCTCGGGTCAATTCCTTCAAGCTCTTCTAGGACCGAGCCGACGGTTAGCGCCATATTGGTCCCTGTATCGCCGTCAGGGACGGGATACACGTTGAGTCGGTTAATCGACTCGCGGTGAGCTTCGAGAGCCGTATGGAATGCTGAGAGAGCTTCCACAAGTTGAGTGGTGGAGAGAACAGAGGTTATTTCCACAGAAGCCGATGCTACCTGTGAGTCGCCGCATGAATAGGTGACCATCGCTTATGGCGACACTCCCCCCAGAAGCATCGCTTAGTTGCTAAGTTGTGCCCGCTTCGCCGACGTGCCATTTGTTCGACAACGAAGCTTGTGTCATAGATCGAACACCACCTTCAGAAGTACTACCGGAGGCCCTAGTGCAAGGCGTCATAAAAGCATATGACCCCCAGTCCAAAACGGGAGTGGTGGTCGAGGATGTGGACCGCACCGAGTACGACCTTGCCTTGGACGCTCTTGAGGGCTCAATCTTTCGAATGGTGCGACAGGGGCAGCGGATCATCTTTGACCTCAACGAACAAGGATTAGCCACTCAGCTAAGGCTGGGCAGTGAAGTTGACCTTGGCACGCCCGATTGGATCACCGCCGCGGGGGGCGACGCGTGACCGAGAACTGGGGATATTCCCCGGTTGACGTCTAAACGCAAACGGAGGTCAACATGCCTGGTGCGACCGCCAACAAAAGCCTTCTCAAATGGGTTGATGACTGGGCGGCAGTCCTAACTCCCAAATCCATCCAATGGTGTGATGGAAGCCAAAAGGAGTACGACGACTTAGCCACGTCGATGGTGGCGCAGGGCACGCTGATTGCTCTCAACAACGAGAAGAGGCCCAACAGCTTCTTGGCGCGGTCCGACCCCGGTGATGTCGCTCGGGTTGAGGACAGGACGTTCATCTGCACCGACGATCCTGCCGACGCCGGCAACAACAACAATTGGCGCGAACCAGAATCTATGCGAACCGAGATGCTAGATCTCTTTCGCGGTTCTATGGTCGGACGCACCATGTTTGTGGTGCCCTTTTCGATGGGACCGCTGGGGTCGCCCATCGCTCATATCGGTGTTCAGTTAACGGATTCACCCTATGTAGCTGCTTCCATGCGAATCATGACCCGCATGGGGCAAGGCGCATTAGATGCCTTGGGCGATGCCGACTGGGTGCCTTGCGTTCACTCACTGGGAGCTCCTTTGGCGGCCGGTGAGAATGATGTTCCTTGGCCATGTGATTCTGAGAACAAGTACATAGTCCATTTTCCCGTCACTCGAGAAATCTGGTCGTACGGATCGGGCTACGGCGGCAATGCCTTATTGGGCAAAAAGTGCTTCGCTCTCAGGATCGCTTCAACAATGGCGCGAGATGAAGGCTGGCTCGCCGAACATATGTTGATTGTGGGCGTCACCCCACCCGACGGTGAAACAAAATACGTTGCTGCGGCGTTCCCTTCAGCGTGCGGTAAGACCAACATGGCGATGATGATTCCGTCTCTGCCTGGTTGGAAGGTTGAGACAATCGGTGACGACATTGCCTGGATGAAATTTGGAGCGGACGGCCAGCTGTACGCGATAAATCCCGAGGCCGGATTTTTCGGAGTAGCTCCGGGTACCGGTGAGAAAACCAATCCCAACGCTTTGGCGACACTTTCGGGTAACTGCGTATTTACCAACGTCGCTCACACAGACGATGGAGATGTCTGGTGGGAGGGCCTTACTGAAGAAGCGCCGGCTCGTTTGATCGATTGGAAGGGGCAGACGTGGACTCCAGAAGCTGAGCAGCCAGCTGCGCATCCGAACGCCCGATTCACAGTGCCCGCGGCGCAATGCCCGTCGATCGCTGCCGCCTGGGAGGACCCCGCGGGCGTTCCGATCTCCGCGATATTGTTCGGCGGTCGGCGAGCGACGACGGTACCGCTGGTATCGGAAGCCCTCGATTGGGAGCATGGTGTCTTCTTAGGATCGGTGATGTCCTCAGAAAAGACCGCCGCTGCTGCGGGAGCGATTGGTCACGTTCGTCGAGATCCCTTCGCAATGCTTCCGTTCTGCGGTTACAACTTCGGTGATTACTTTCAGCACTGGCTCAACATCGGAAAGAGCGATGGAGCGAAACTTCCGAAACTGTTCTACGTTAACTGGTTCCGAAAAGACGACGAAGGTCGCTTTATTTGGCCGGGCTTCGGCGAAAATTCGAGGGTTCTGAAATGGGTTCTGGGCCGTGTTGCTGGCACCACTGAGGCGGTTGAAACACCTATCGGAATGGTCCCGAAAACTGAGGACCTCGATGTGACTGGGTTAGATCTGACTACAGACGCTCTCAACGCTCTGTTGTCAGTCGACACAAACGAATGGCGTAACGAGCTCACGTTGATTGAGGAGCATTACGCGTCAATAGGCGACCGACTCCCAGATGAGATGAGATTTCAACTTGAGCGTCTCACCGAGAGACTCGCCACCTAGATCGCTTGTTGGCTTTTAGGTCGCAGCGTCGTCACAGCAGAACCAAAGCTCGAATCCCCAGGCCCATAATGAACAGGCCGCCCCAACCGTAGAGCAGGTGACGTTGACCTTTGAGTTGGTTTCTGTAGCCATAGAGAACGCCGACTGTTGTCGCTGTCAGCACACCGTAGAAGACGTGAAAATTCTGTGGTCCGCCGTTCCTGGCGTCAAGATGCACCGCAGCGAGAGTTACTTGCACAAAAACCCAGGTTTCGACGAAAGCTGTGAACCACCAAAGTTGCGGGCCTCTTAGCCGAGGTAGCCGTGCTGAGGCCAATGCCCACGCGCCAGCTAAACCGTTTCCTATGACTAGGACCCAGCACGCGATGAGGTGAAGCGTGCTCAGCACTCGACCATCAAGCTGTCTGATCCGCAAGTAGATGGAGGAACATTGTCAGGTTCTGCGCGTCGCTGTGTCCATCGGTAAGTCTTAACTCCGCCGGCGTTTTGGCTGCTTCATCACTCATTGCTACGACGTCGAGGGCTCTGAGGAGTCCAACAGGTGCGCCTTGGTCGACCAAGGTTGCTACGTCACGGACGATGTGTCGGCCACGGAGACCTCGATCGCGAATGACAGCCCGAATGACGATCCTCAGTATTGTGCAAGCCGAAGCCGGTGATAGCTCGACGATGTCTTGGGCCTCCGCATAAAGCGGAACGAGGTTCGCCGGCAGGCCTACCGGCGCTGAAGTCGCTTCAGACTCACGCTCAACGCTCAGACCACCGCTCCCGCGTCGCGAAGCTTGACAATATCGTCCGTGTCGAAACCGGCAGAGTGAAGTACCTCGTCGGTGTGCTGTCCTGGATGGGCGGGTGGGCTCTGGATCGTCGGCTCAGTCCGACTGAATCGCGGCGAAGGGTTCGGTTGGGTCACACCTGCGACCTCTGTGAATACTTCGCGGTGTTGGTTGTGGGGATGCGCGGGTGCTTCGGCAAGCGTCAACACCGGAGCGAAGCAGACGTCAGTGGCGTCCATAATCTCGCACCATTCGTCTCTAGTTCTGGTTTTGAAAACGCCGGAAATCCGTTCTTTTAGCTCTGGCCAGGAGCTTCGAGCCATCTGTGCACCAAAATCTTCGTCCCCTTCCAATTCGGTAAGTCGCATTAGTTCGGCGTAGAACTGAGGCTCAATAGATCCGATCGATATGTATCGTCCGTCAGCACACTCGTAAACATCGTAAAAATGGCTGCCCGTGTCGAGCAGATTGGTTCCTCGCTCATCGTTCCAAACACCCAAGGCACGCATCGAATGAAACATCGCCATGAGACTCGCTGCACCGTCCACCATGGCTGCGTCTACAACTTGGCCCTGGCCGGAGCGCTGCGCTTCCACAATTCCGCATGCCACTCCGAACGCCAACAGCATGCCACCACCGCCAAAGTCACCCACCAGGTTCAGCGGAGGTAGAGGAGCTTCTCCGTTGCGTCCGATGGGTTCGAGGGCCCCAGCTAGTGCGATGTAGTTGATGTCGTGTCCGGCTGCCATGGCATATGGACCTTCTTGACCCCACCCGGTCATACGCCCGAACACGAGTTTCGGATTTCTTGCCAGGCATTCTTCGGGTCCTAGACCGAGACGTTCCATGACACCTGGTCGGAAACCTTCAATGAGGGCATCTGCTGTCTCTACTAATCGAAGAACCACTTCGACTCCATCAGGGTTCTTGAGATCGACTCCGATTGATGATCTACCTCTAGCTAGGACGTCGATCGGTGGCTTGTCCGGGTCTCCCCCTGAGACGTTCCCCGCGCGGTCGATGCGGATGACTTCGGCTCCCATGTCGCTGAGCATCATTCCGCAGAACGGTCCAGGCCCAATACCTTGAAGTTCTATGACTCGAATTCCTTGAAGCGGCCCCATCCGACTCTCCTTCTATAGATCAAGATCAACCTAGTACCTCGATAAAGCTTCGTATCGGGTGACTTGCGGACTTACCAAAGTTCATCGAGGCGCTGCTTTTGTAGCGCCGCGTCGTATCTGTCTGAATCGAAGTCGTCGCCTGCAGTGGCTTCCAACATCTGTCCGGCGGTTGGCACTTCGGCTCTGCCTGTTTGATTTTCCGGATCCCAAAGACCCGACCGGACTAGAGCCTTCGAGCATTGGAAATATGCCTGCTCGATAGTGACCTCTACGACCGTTTTGGGTGTCTTGTCTTGAACAGCAAAGGCAGCCAGCAACTCTGGGTCAATCGAAATTCTTGCTCGGCCATTTATTCGCATCGTTTCCGATACCCCCGGAACCAAGAACAAGAGGCCGATACGGTTGTCCCGAATGATGTTTCGCAAGGTGTCGAGGCGATTGTTACCTCTTCTATCCGCGAACTGGATGGTTGTTTCGTTTACCACTCGGACAACGCTGTCTTGTTCGCCTCGGGGGGAACAGTCCAGGCCTTCGTCCCCCACGGTTGCTACCGCCATAAAGCGCGCCGCTTCAACGAAGTTTCGATATTCGGAATTGAGGTAGCCGATTTCTTTTGTGATTGATCTCGGCGTTGCGTCGTCGTACAGGGCTTCGAGCTGGTCGAGATCCCTGATGATCTCTTCGTTATTCACTGTGCTCGGTCCGCCAATCGTTGTAAGTCAGCCACGTAGTGGTCCCACAATGGTTCGGGCGTGTCATGACCCATCTGTTCGTAGACGACCAGTTCAGCTCCCGGTATCAGCGCCGCTGTGGCTTCACCTCCATCCAATTGGATCAGAGGGTCCATCCTGCCATGAATGACCATAGTGGGTAGGGTGACCGAGGGAAGCTGTTCGGCGCGCGAACCGGAAGCCAAAACAGCTAATACTTGCCACACACGACCCTGAGGGTGGTGGCATCGGTCATAGGCCGCTTCCTCCAGCGAAACCGCCCACTCCTCGTCGAATAAGGCTCCGCCATGGAGCCGTCGCGCTGAGACCGCGTTCTCCACGACAGCAGCTCGGTCTTCCCCAGCCGGCGCCAATGCAGTGGTGGCTTCGGGGGTCGACCGACCAACCCCAATTTCGCCCGTGGTTGACATCACTGTCGTCATTGAAAGCAGTCGATCGGCGTGTTCGATAGCGAGGGTTTGAGCGATCATTCCACCCATCGACATTCCCCATATGTGTGTTCGCTCTATCTGCAAGGCATCTAATACCGCGAGACAGTCCGTGGCCATGTCAGACAGGTCGTAGGGTGCATCAAACTCGTCAAGAGCACGAGTTTCTGCCCATTGCTCAAAAACTCGCTCGATACTCGGGGGCTCTCCCGACGTTTTCGACGACAGCCCGACATCGCGGTTGTCCATACGAATGACGTAAAAGCCTGCCTCACAAAAGCGGTGAACCCACTCGGGGAGAAAGTTGATTGATTGGCTTCCCAAACCATTGATGAACAAAACTGGTGGATCTGAATCGTCACCATGGGCGTCAAATTGCAGTTCAACATCGCCATTTAGTGCCGTTCCGGAATATTGTGCCGACATCATCAACCTCCATCGATCGCGGCTGTCAAGTGTTGGTCAAGTCGGTCGATTGCGGCTGATGTCCTTGTTCCCCACCAAAAAAGATCTTGACCGTCGACGAGTACTGCAGGGGCAATGGATTTCAGCATGCCTATGTGTCGTTCGCTAAACGGGTATGGCTCGGTCGGAGCCAACACAACATCGATTTCAGTGTCGGCTAATTGTTGCTCGCCGATTGTCGGATAAGGATCATCCATATCAGAAAAGAGCACGTCAATCCCAAGATGACTCAGGAGTGAAGCCCCATAGGTATCGGCACCAATGGTCATCCATGGTCGCCGCCATATAGGGACGAACGCCTTTACGTCGCGACGGGCGCGCTGTGGGCTGAGTGCCTGCGACCAATCAACTCCGAGACGCGTTGCCAGGCGCCGCATCTCGGGATCGACGTCGCCGATACACACCACATGTAACGCCTCCACATCGACGCCTCGACCTATTAGCGATTGATAGTCCTCTAGACGATTTTCCTCACAATCTACGACTACGAGATCTGGGTTTAGGCCCTCAATGGCGTCAAGGTCAGGGTCCTTCGGGCCTCCCACGTTGTTAATGTTTGGCTGTTCACAGAATCGTGTACATGCAACCGGTTCAATACCCCACGAAAGCAACGTTTCGGTCACGCTGGGCACCAAACTCACTACTCGAAGCGGGGACCTCATAGGTTGAGAGTAGAGGCAAGGAGCCTGCGGTCCCACCTAGGCGGTAGCGTCGGCCAAATGGGTGCGTCAAAGGAGACCGAGGATCGGGACTGTCTCGCGGTCACCTCGCGCGCTCCAGACCCCGGATTTGATCAATTGGACCCTGAGCAACAGCGAGCAGTCAATTCAGATGATGCACCGCTCCGGATTCTCGCCGGACCCGGTTCTGGGAAGACTCGGGTTCTCACGAATCGAATAGCTCGCCGTGTCGCCGATGGAAGCGCTGACGAGCGCCGCGTCCTTGCTCTTACCTTCACTCGTCGAGCGGCCAACCAGTTGAGGTCACGGCTTAATCAAATGGGTATCCGCGACCTGGGGGCGGTTGGCACGTTCCATGCGGTCGCGTTGGCCCAAATCCGCCAGTACCGATCTGATCGTGGCAAACGGGCGCCAGTTGTTTTGTCCGGACGGCAACCGGTACTGAAGGAATTGATCGGCGATTTTCAGAATATTCAACTGAAACAGGCAACGACGGAAATCGATTGGGCTTGTTCTCAAGCGTTGACTCCTGATGAATACAGGAACGGGCCGGGCGGTCGACGAGTCGGGGTCACTCAAGCTGCCCGCGTCGCGGAACTGTATAAGTCGTATGTGACGTACAAGAGCCGCCGCGGCCTTTTGGACTTTGACGACATCTTGGTGGAATGTACCGATCTCTTGAGAAGTGATGAGGCGTTTCGCGACGCTCAGCATTGGATCTTCCGGCACCTATTCGTCGACGAATATCAGGACCTCAATGAGACCCAATTCAATCTCCTACGAGCTTGGATTGGCCAACGGACAGATCTATGCGTGGTCGGTGACCCGGATCAAGCAATTTACGGTTGGAACGGCGCCGACGCGGGCCATCTACTGAATTTCTGCGAAGACTTTCCTTCCGCCGGAACGGAGGTACTTACAACGAATCATCGAAGTCAGCCCCAGATCATCCATGCGGCCAACGCTGTTCTCGGCCGGAACTCAACGGAATCTCATCTCGACGTGGCAGGAGAACAGTTTCCTACTACGTCAAACTTCAGTGACGAGTGGGAAGAGGCGGTTGGCATTTCGCGATATCTACGGGATGCACGCCTTCCTGAAACACGCTGGTCGCGCCACGCCGTGTTGGCTCGCACAAACGAGCAACTTCATGTCATCGCTGGTGCCCTTAATAAGTTCCAGGTGCCACACCGCCTCCGAGGTCAAGGAGGCGTGCTTAAGCTTCCCGAAGTTCAAGATGTGATCGCTCGCCTATGCAGCGCTAGAACCGAATTTGCGACCTTAGCCGCCGACTTATTTGACGAGTACGACTACGGCCCTCAGAACCGTGTCGCGGAACTCGCCGTTCAGTACGCCAGTGAAAACGTCCATATTGACGGATCGGGCTTTCGTGACTGGCTTCGCACACTGCGTCCGGATGATCTTGACGTGGGAGAGGATGGCGTCGACCTCGTCACCTTTCATGCAGCGAAGGGTCTTGAATGGCCATGCGTAATCATTGCTGGGGTCGAAGAAGGGTTAGTCCCGATTCAATCCGATGATCCAGAAGAGCGCCGCCTGTTCTACGTAGCAGTTTCTCGTGCTCAACAGCGGCTCCATCTGACGTGGGCGCGGGCACGACATAAGGGTGATCGATTAGAAAGCCGCAAGCCTTCTCCGTGGCTTCAACTCATCAAGACAACTGATCAAGAGTCAAAACCACCCTCAGCGAAACAAGCCGCAAGGCACTTGGCTGAAGCGCGACAGAATCTCCGAACGGATTTTGACACTGCAGCGACGGTTCGCGAACGCCGCTTGAGAGATTGGATCAACACCACTGCCCAAGCCCGACGGATTGATCCATCTGCGCTGTTGCCCGATCATTTGATCGCGCGAGTAGCGCAAGCTGCTCCGGCGACTATTTCGGAGTTGGAAGCGACTACCGGTATGAGCAAACCGCGCCTTGATCGGATAGGACCAGAGATTTTGGCGGCAATCGCTTCACCCTAAGGGATATCTACCCGCTGAACTCCTGGAGAGACGCATCTTTGGTGGTCCAAGTAATCGGCTCATTAATTCTCGAAGCGAGTTATCGAGGTCTCTGTTCGAACACGAAATGAGGTCAGTCGATCCGTCTTGGAGACAGATCAATAAGTCGCCATCTGATGATCAATCTTCGATATCGACGAAAACCGGTGCGTGATCTGAAGGTTTTGTTCCCTTTCGAGCCGTCCGATCAACAAGACAGAAGGTCGCTCGCTGCACCAGTGCCTGAGTCGCCATTAATAGATCGATACGCAGACCCATCTTTTTGTGAAAGGCGCCGTCTCGATAATCCCACCATGAGTAGAGCCCCTCGTCTTGGTAGAAGTGCCTAAATACATCGACGAGCCCCCACTGCTCCAATTTCTCTAGAGCGGATCGTTCTTCTGAGGTCACGTGGGTGCGCGGCTGTGGATTGCCCGGATCCCATACGTCGCGGTCATCTGGACATATGTTGTAGTCACCGCCGATCAACACCAACTCGTCGGCATCGCAACACGCTTCCAGATGCGCTCTTAGGCGCGCTAGCCACGACAACTTGTACAAGTAATGATCGTCGTCAACAGCTCGACCATTGGGCACGTAGACCGAAGACACACGCACCCCACCGCATGTCGCCGAAATGATTCTGGCCTCTGGATCGACATTTCCTCCATCTGCGAAGCCGGAGTAAGGATCCTCCAGACCAACCCGGGAAAGCACGGCGACGCCATTCCATCTGCCTTCGCCGCAGTGAACGCTTTCATACCCCTTACCCGCGTAGTGGTCGTAGGGGAATTGTTCGTCAGACATTTTCGTCTCTTGCAGCAGGAGCACATCAGGACCCGCGTAGTCGAGCCATTCGTCGACTCGTTCCGAGCGTGCGTTGAGGCTGTTTACATTCCATGTGGCGATTCGCACATTGCGAATCTAGCGCCCGCTAGTGTCGCCGCTGGTGAGGCAAGAATCTTTCATCGACGCTGTGCTGTTTGACTTTGGCGGAGTGGTCACGACGAGTCCCTTCGAGGCGTTTACTCGATATGAGAGCGAGGTGGGCGTTCCACCTGATTCCATCCGACGGATCAACGCGAGCAACCCGGATAACAACGCTTGGGCGAAAATGGAGAGAAGCGAAGTCAGCGTTTCAGAGTTCTGCGAACTATTCGAGGCCGAAGCCGCAGATTTAGGGTTGGGCCTTTCTGGGCGGAGGGTGCTTCAGTGTCTGAGTGGAAGCATCAGGCCTCAAATGGTTCGTGCACTCGAGATTCTCCGAAAAAGAGTCCGCATCGGCTGCATCACTAACAATATGAAATCCGGTCACGGTGCTGGCATGTCTCGGACTTCGGAGCAGGCTGCGTCTATCGCTCAAATCATGGAAATGTTTGAGGTGGTGGTCGAATCGGCAAAGGTCGGGCTTCGTAAGCCAGATGTCCGGATTTATGAAATGGCATGTTCAAGGCTGGGTGTCGATCCACGAAACTGCGCGTACCTTGATGATTTAGGTATCAATTGCAAACCGGCGGCGGGCTTGGGCATGGTCGCTATCAAGGTTGTGGACCCAGAGGTAGCACTAGATGATCTGGAAAAGGTAGTCGGCTTTTCGTTGCGCCGGCCGTAGGTGGGGCTTTGAACACCAGGCCCTTATGCTCCGGGGGTTCCTAGCGAAGTGAAACGAGCAAATGGCAACTGAGTTCATCTTCACAATGCGCAACCTCGGAAGGTTTTACCCCCCGGACCGAGAAGTGCTCAAAGACGTAACTCTCGCGTTTTATCCTGGTGCAAAGATTGGAGTCCTTGGACACAACGGTGCGGGCAAGTCCTCTGTGTTACGAATCATGGCTGGCCTAGACGACGGCTTCACCGGTGAAGCTCGGCTAACCCCGGGGTTCTCGGTCGGTCTTCTTGCTCAGGAACCCACTCTGGATGACACCAAAAATGTCTACGAGAACGTGATGGATGGTGTTGCCCAGACCCAAGCCCTAATTGAGCGATACAACGAGGTTTTAGCAATGTGGGGTGACCCCGATGCGGATCTTGATCAAGTTGGCACTATGCAAGCCGAGTTGGAAAACCAAATTGAATCGACAAACGCGTGGGATCTGGAAAGACAAGTCGAAATAGCAATGGATGCTCTTCGAGTACCTGATAGGGACGCCAGCGTTGCAACGCTTTCAGGCGGCGAAAGACGTCGGGTCGCGTTATGCCGGCTGCTGCTATCTCATCCCGATCTCCTATTGCTGGATGAACCCACAAACCATTTGGACGCCGAATCCGTTGCGTGGTTAGAGCGATTCCTGAAGGACTACAGCGGAACCGTCATGTCAGTAACTCATGATCGTTACTTCTTAGACAATGTTGCTGGCTGGATTCTCGAACTCGACCACGGGAATGCGTTGCCTTACGAAGGAAACTACAGCGGCTGGCTCGAACAGAAACACGCCAGGCTAGCTTCACAAGACCGTCAATCTAATGCTCGTCAAAGGACGCTGGCGCAGGAGCTCGAGTGGGTACGACTGTCTCCTAGAGCCAGGCAAGCCAAGAGCAAGGCTCGACTCGCTGCTTACGACCAGCTTCTCGCTGACCACCAGTCGGCAGAGCAAAGCGAAGAGAAACTTGAACTGAGTATTCCCATGAATCGGCGGCTGGGCGACCAGGTTATTGAGCTCAGTAATGTGGGAAAGGGTTTCGGTGACCGCCTCCTAATAGAGAATCTTTCGTTCATTCTGCCCCCAGCGGGGATCGTGGGTGTTGTTGGCGCCAACGGGGCCGGGAAAACAACTCTTTTCCGAATGATTACCGGGCAAGAACAGCCGGATTCGGGGGAGATCACGATTGGGACGACGGTAGATCTGGCTTATGTCAGTCAGTCTCGCGACCAACTCCGAGATGAACAAACTGTGTACGAGGAAATCACCGACGGGTTGGACCTAGTTCAAGTTGGCAACAGAGAGGTAAACGGTCGGAGCTACGTTGCATCGTTCAATTTCAAAGGACCGGACCAGCAAAAGAAGGTGGGAGATCTGTCCGGAGGGGAACGAAATCGGGTTCAGCTCGCAAAGGTTCTTAAGACTGGTGGCAACGTACTGCTGCTTGACGAGCCCACCAATGACCTAGACGTAGACACCCTTAGAGCTCTTGAAGCGGGTCTAGAAGCTTTCCCCGGATGCGCCGTGGTGATTAGTCACGACCGTTGGTTTCTCGATCGCGTTGCTACGCATGTCCTCGCATTCGAGGGGGACAGCCAGGTCCGTTGGTTTGAAGGAAACTTTTCCGAATACGAGGCCTTCCGCCAGAAGGAACTTGGCGACGATGCCGGTCCCAAACCGATCAAATACAAGCCACTGGCCAGATAATCGCGCGCTACGCGCGAAGTATGGCCTGGTGGTCATTATTAGCTGACTGCGGCGTCCTTCGTAAAGCGCGAACTTTTGATGTGTTCGCGCGCTTCGCGCGAGAAAGACGCGCGAAGCGCGCGAATATCCACCTATTTCGCGCGAATAGTGACTAGATTGCTCGACAGCACTTAAAGTGATATTTCCGACAGGAGTTCAGTAGTGGCTGCCAAATCAGCAACAAAAACTAAGAAGTGGCGAAGCAGAGCGGTCATCCGTACTGTCGACGCTGGCAATTCCGCCTACTGCGCCGTATGTGAAGAACTAATCAAGTTTCGAGCTCGGATACGCGATGAGCAGGTCATTTGCAACGTGTATGTCGGCAACAAGTGGGATCGGGTCGAGCACTATCATCCCAAGTGCTACAAGAAGGCCAAAACCCCCTACGGCGCTCCCGCAGACTGAATCTCATTCGGAGAGCACGCCATCGAATCCATACGTCACTGTGGACGCAGGCATGAGCCCCTGCGATCAGGATGGTGTGGGCTCCCCAGGCAGGGCAATCACTACAAGATCTGACTCAAGAAGAGTTTCGTTCTGTCCTCTGTCGGATTGGTGAAGAAATGTTCGGGGGTTCCGACCTCAACTATTTCTCCACCCTCCATGAACATGATTCGATCAGCGACCTCTCTAGCGAAACCCATCTCATGGGTGACGACCATCATCGTGATACCCGAGCGCGCCAACTCCTTCATGACGTCGAGGACTTCCTTGATCATTTCTGGGTCCAGTGCAGAGGTGGGTTCATCAAAAAGCATCACGCGGGGCTCCATCGCAAGCGACCGTGCAATGGCGACGCGCTGCTGTTGCCCACCTGATAGTTGCCCAGGGAATTTTTCGGCCTGTTCGGGAATCCCTACTCGATCTAGCAACGCTCTTGCCATGCTCTCTGCTTCAACGCGAGGTTTCTTGCGGACCCAAATGGGGGCCAAGGTGATGTTGTCAAGGACGGTCAGGTGGGGGAAAAGATTGAATTGTTGAAAAACCATTCCTACTTCGGACCGAATCTTTTCAATGTTCCGAAGGTCGTTAGTCAATTCGATACCGTCGACGACGATGGCGCCTCCTTGATGAACTTCAAGGCGATTGATGCAACGAATCCATGTGCTCTTGCCTGAACCTGAAGGGCCGCAAACCACCGCGACTTCACCCTCTTTGATGGTGGCCGTGACACCCTTGAGCGCCTGAAAGTCGCCGTACCATTTGTCGACATCTACACACACGATCATGTCTTCGCGGTCAGCCAGTCTGTCACTGGCCACTGTTGTTGCGTCGTCGATGCTCATGAATTGTTGCTCCCAATCGGAGAGTTAGTTGAAGGTTCCATCATCTGTCCCCAAGGCCAACTCGACGTTCGACGCGCTGGCTGTATTTGGAGATAGTGAAGTTGAAGAAGAAGTAGATCATCGCCACGAGCAGGATGCCCTCTCGCTTGACTCCCATGAATTCACTTTGAGCCGGAATAACCGAGTTGGCGACTCTCAGGAAATCAAAAAGGCCAATGATCGCGAGGAGGGACGTCTCTTTGAAAGTTGCTATGACCTGACCCACAAGCTGTGGGATTGAAACTCTTAGGGCCTGGGGCAGCACGATGAAACCAGTGCGTTGGGCCGCTGTCAGTCCAATGGCGTCAGCCGCCTCGTATTGGCCCTTTGTTACGGATTGCAAACCTCCTCGCACGTTTTCAGCAAGGTACGCGGCCGAAAAGAGGGTGTACCCGGTCAGAACGGCAGCAAGTTCTGCAAGCTCCATGCCGTCGGGCAAGAACAGGGGGACCATCACGGAGAAAAAGATCAACACACTGATCAGCGGCACCCCGCGGATTACTTCGATATAGCTCGTTGACAAGATCCTGAAGATCGGGAACTTAGATGTACGACCCAAAGCCAGCAGAACGCCCAGCGGAAACGAAAGAAGAACAACGATAAGAGCTACGAAAAGGGTTAGCCCCAGACCGCCTAGGAACTCCGTCGACTGGAGCTCAACCGTCGACGGAGTGTTAATCATGGTCGCCAAATAGTGGACCAACGCCATCGCGGACAACCAGCCAATGATCAACTGGCGCCGTTTTGCTGCCTCCCCAATAAAGTTCGGTGCGAGCAAAGCAGCTAGAGCCAGGAGTAGGAAACTTATCCTGGCTTTTTGGAGCATCGGGTACCAACCAAAGAACGCTGCCACCCAATGGAAAACCGCAAAACCGAGCAGAGCGACCGCCGTTAATCGTCCACCTTCTCCAACACCGACACGAGTTAGCGCCCAGAGGGCTACCCCGCCAAGAAGCCCGAATGCCACGCCCATCGGTAGATCCGTGGAAAGCACGTGGGCGTAATCCAAGTCGGGATCTCGTAGTACTACCCAAAACAGTGTCATCGGGCTGATCAACCACAGAAGATTGCTGCCGCCTTTAGCGATGCCGAGCCACCGCGTTTCGCGAAGATTTCTAGCAGCAAGGAAAAAGGTCACCAACAGTAGCCACATCACGGTCCACGGCATTTTTGTTGAAAATGCAACTGTGCTCCCTGGCTCGGCGATGTATTCGCCATCAGCAAAGGCATAGTGGCCATAAGGCACTAGCCATAGAGTCAGAGTTGCTAAACCCAAGCCAGCACACACCACGGTGGTGACGGGGACCTGGACGTTGCGACGAATCGGGTCGCTGTATCGACTCCAGATCGCTGTTCCCATCGCTAACAAGAGCATGGCGGCGATCCACCAGCTGAGCCGGTCGTTCATCGCCGACAAGAATGACTCGCGCCGCACGAGACCTTCGACGTCGCGAAGTGCTTTGCCTTCGCCATCAATTAAGACGCTTGGCTCGCGCACCAAAACGCAAAGGATGATCAGGCCGCCGGTAGCCATCAGCCACGTCGACATTCGTTTCACTGAGACCCCACCCCAATTTGCCCAAATGCCAGCGCTCAAGCCCGTAAGACCCACCACGAAACCCAACGCCACCCACACACGCACGTATTGTGATTCCGGATAGGAAAGCGTCATTAGAGCTCGAAGGTTTGTGCGAACCGCATCCCATTCACGGTTCTCGCTAAACACAAAGTTGAGGACACCTCGCAGCATCAAAAGCCCGGCAAAGCCGCCTAGCAATGTCAGGGCCGCGTTTGTCCAGCTAGAGAAGAGGTTTGTGCGCAGCCATTGCCGCACAGAAAGACTGGCGGCTTCTTCGGGCGCATCTAGTTCGTCATTCGAACCTGTCGAGATTTGCGTTATGTCTGTCATATCAGCGTTCCACGATTCGCATACGAACGTTGAAGAAGTTGACAATCACCGATATCGACAACGAACACGACAGGTAGAAGAACATCCATATCGAGACGACGGGGAGCGTCTTTCCAGTCTGGTTGTACACGGTCTGTCCAACCTGGACTATGTCGCTGTACCCGACCGCAATCGCCAAGGATGTGTTTTTCGTGAGGTTCAAGTACTGATTTCCCAACGGCGGGAGCATGACTCTCGCTGCTTGGGGGATTATTACCCTGCGGAGCGCCGTCGAACGCCGAAGCCCCAATGCGGCAGCTGCTTCGGTTTGACCTTTGGGAACGGCAAGTATGCCGCCGCGTACGATCTCCGCAATAAACGCTGCCGTATAGAACACAACACCGAAGAAGACGGCTGCGAATCCGATTGAAAAGTTGAGTCCTGATGGGCCGTAGTTCGGAAATTTTCCGGATTGCACTATGTCAGGTAGATCGACGTCTACGGGTCGACCACTTCGCCCATTACCAAATTTGTCACCCAGAACTTCGAATAGGTCCCTACCTGAGTTAAGAATCCAACTGGATAAACCTGGCCACAGAACCAAGAAGAACAGGGCTCCGATGACTCCTCCTGCCGCGGCAAAGATCATGCGGAAGTAATCGTCGTCGGTCAGTTTCGCCAAACCGGCGGGAGTGCGCCTGCTATTTAGAAATCCGCGAATCCAGAATGCACCGGCTCCTAGGGAGACGACAGCGATGAGTATTTGAAGAATATTTTCAGGCACTGAGGAAATAACTGATGCCACGCCATTGAAGATGCTCCCGATAAATCCAAAGATCGGATGGACAAACCAGCCCACGATTCCGAAGAAAACGACCACGCCGAAGGCGCTAAGAATTGGATATGTCTCCGATCCGGTGACGTCTTGTTGCGCGACGCGTCGTTTGCGGAGAAAGTTCGCGCACACAAGACCAATGATCAAAACGATCATCCACTGGTAGAAGCCGTCCGCAATGTGGACCCTGGGCATGGAGAGGCCCTTGTTGGAAATATGGAACCACCCGTTGATTGGCCCTACGTCCTTGCTGACACGATCCAAGCTCGCAAAGACAGCTCCGTAGAACAGAATCTGAACTAGAAGCGGGACGTTTCGAAGCGACTCAACGAAGACTGTCCCCAATTTCCGTAAGAGCCAGTTATTGGAAAGTCGTGATAGTCCAACGAGTACTCCCAAAAGCGTCGCGACTGCGATGCCGGCCGCGGCCATACGCAGCGTGTTGACCATGCCAACCCACAGGGCGCGACCCCCGGTGTCAGGATCGGTGTCGATACCCGAGGAAAGATCTATCCCAGGGTTAACCGACAAGAAGTCGTAATCGGTTGGAACATTCGAAGCTCGCAGGTTGTCTCCCGCCTGGTCAGCGAGAAACCAGAGGGTGCCGAGGACCAAAAGCAGGGCGACGATCTGTACTACCCACTTCACCACCGTCACATCTCGATACAACGGGGGACGTTCGTGATGGATTGAAGGCGGTGGGGTACTTGCCACTAAGCGTTTACCTCTCAAACAAATATGGCAACTCGAACGTGGACGGTATTTAGCCTAGATGCGATGAAAGGGCTGGAGGTCGATTTGACCTCCAGCCCTTTCTAGATTTCATAGGGGCGACGTAAGACGCCTCCCGCGAAAATCAGTGTTGTATCAGCGCGCAGGCGGAGCGTAAACAAGACCACCGGCGGTCCAGGCGGCGTTCGCCGACCCTTCACGACTCAGCCCAACTGGGTTGAGGCTCCGGCTATAGATCTCGTCGTAGTTACCGACCTGCTTGATGACCTGGTAGAAGGCGTCTGCAGGCAGACCCATTCCAGTCTGGAGTTCACCTTCACCACCCAAGAGACGAATGGTTTCGGTGTCACCTCCGGCCAGCATCTCGTCGACGTTGCCTGAGTTCACGCCCTTTTCATCAGCGATGATGGTTGCGTAGACGGCCCAGTTGACCGCGTCAGCAAACGCGGAGTCGTTCTGACCGTATGTCGGACCCAGAGGCTCCTTCGAAATTGGTGTCGCTGGGAAAATTACCCAGTTCTCACCGTCGGGCTGTTGCTTAGCCTTTCGGCCGACAAGACCCGAACCGTCAGTCGTGATGATGTCACATGCGCCTGAGATGAAGTTGTTGGTGACAGTGTCGAAGTCTTCAAAAGTCTGAAGTTCGATACTTACGCCAGCTTCAGCTGCAGCGTCAGCGATGTTCTTCTCAGTTGTCGTACCAGCGCTGGTGCAGATAACTGAACCGCCGACATCCGATACCTGTGAAGAGCCTGAGAAGCCGTCACTTGCGCGGCCCATCAACTGCTGGCCGTCGTAGTAGGTCGTGGGACCGAAGTCCATACCAACTTCTGAGTCACGGCTCTGAGTCCAGGTGGTGTTACGCATCAGTAAATCAACGTCACCAGTCTGAACTGCCGTGAAACGCTCGGCAGCAGTCAAAGACACGAAGTTCACTTTGTTCGCATCGCCAAGAATAGCGGCGGCCACAACACGGCAATAGTCGGCGTCGAAGCCGGCCATGCTGCCGTCAGCCTGGAGTTCAGAGAACGCCACGGCAGAACCAGATACACCACAGTTAACGGTGCCACGGCTCTTAATCGTGTCCAGGAGGCTTTCGCCACTTGCAGCAAGTGTTACCTCAGTCTCCTCTTCGGCTGCGCCAGCATCTGAAGCGGTGCTGTCGTCGCCACTTGAGTCACTTCCACCACAAGCCGAAGCGGCCAGGGTGATAGCGAATAGTGTGGCAAGCATTCGCCACATGGTCTTTTTCCGCATCTGTTTGAGTCCCTCTCTGTTGCGGGTTGCCGGTCCCGCGACCGGCTTTCTGCTCGGTTATGAGTGCGTGCACGGTATACGGTCAAACAGGCAAACAGTCACCTTGTGATCGTTTCGTCACAATCCCCTTACCGGGCTGGAACACTAACCGCTAAACGTTTGTTTAGCCAAAGTGCCTCTCAAATATGTCTAGCGATACATGGAGAAAGCATGGCCAACCCCGACGATCACGTGATTGCAAGCCGAATCGCGACTGAGGCCGGGCAGTTACTCCTGGACATTCGGGAACAATTATTTGCCCAAGGAGCGGACAGCTGGACCGTCAAAGATACGGGCGATTTGGAAGCCCATCGCTTCATCGTCGCAGCACTTGAAGACGAGTTCCCCGAAGACGGGATTCTTTCCGAAGAAGGAAAAGACGATTTGATTCGGCTGGACAAGGACCGTGTCTGGATCGTCGACCCGCTCGATGGAACACGAGAATTTGGTGAGCAAGGCCGATCAGATTGGGCTGTGCATGTTGCGTTGACCGAAGGCGGGGTACCCACCGCGGGGGCGGTCGCTCTCCCCGCTATCAACACAACCCTTGCTACTGACCCGCCAGCACAACTTGCTCCGCCCCACGATGGAAGACCAAGGATGGTTGTTAGCCGTTCTCGACCGCCTGCAGCCGCGATGATCGTGGCTGAAGCAATCGGAGCTGAACTCCTAGCTCTCGGTTCTGCGGGAGCTAAAGCCATGGCCGTAGTTCTCGGGCACGCAGATATTTATGCCCACAGCGGGGGACAATACGAGTGGGATAATTGTGCGCCGGCCGCGGTTGCGTTGGCCGCAGGACTTCATGCAAGTCGTTGCGACGGCTCGCCGCTTGATTACAACTACGAGGATCCTTGGCTTCCAGATTTACTGATATGTCGCACGGAATTTGCCGATGATGCCCTCGCCGCGCTACGTCGCGTAATTGAAGGTTGATCTAGGAGAGACGAATGGAACTAAAAGCGACGACGTTCGACGTTGCGGGCTCAACGGCAACATTGACGCTTTCACGGCCACAACGGCGTAACGCATGGACTGGCCGGATGCACACTGAACTCCGTTATCTCCTTCAACGGGCCGAAATTGACCCTGAAATTCGGACTGTGGTGATCACCGGGATGGGAGAGGACTTCTGTGTGGGGGCTGACAGTCAGGCACTTGAAGGCCATATCGAAAAAGGCGGTTACGACGCCGGGACAGGTGCTGAACTGGCGAATCCCGGATATGGAGTTGCACCTCAATTCGATCAGAACTTTGCGTTCATGTTCGGTTTGAATGTGACGACCATTGCTGCCGTCAACGGAGCCGCAGCTGGCGTCGGATTCGTTTTGGCTTGCTACTGCGATCTGCGATTCGCGGCAAACGACGCCAAACTGACGACCGCCCACGGGCCCCTTGGCCTGCCGGCAGAATTTGGACTCTCTTGGCTATTACCCAGATTGATCGGTCTGACTCGAGCGAACGACCTTTTGATATCCAGCAGAGTGGTACTGGCCAGTGAAACAAAAGACTGGGGTCTCTTCAACGATGTCCTCGAACCCGAGGATTTGTTGATTCATGCCCAGGCCTACGCTCAAGATCTTGCGATGCGAGTCGCACCGTCAGCTCAGCGAATGACGAAGCGACAGATCTACTTGGACCAACATCGAGATGTCGGCGCGGCGGTACTCGACTCAGAAGAGCTGCTGCAAGACGCGATGACCGGTCCCGATTTTCGGGAAGGGGTAAGAGCGCTCACCGAAAAACGTGATCCGATATGGGACGAAAATAGTTGATGCTCGCGAGTCCAGTTTCACTGGTTCTCTATGGGCTCTAGGCCTCAAGCACAGTTACGACTCCCGTGTCTCCATCGACCCGAATCATCGCCCCGTCGGGGATCCGCTTAGTTGCGTCAGTGGCTGACACCACGCACGGAATACCCAGTTCTCTACTCACAATGATGGCGTGACTCAAAGCAGCACCGACATCAACCACAACCCCGGCGGCGGGCACAAATAACGGCGTCCACGAAGGGTCGGTAAGCGGAGCGATCAAAACGTCACCCGGCTCAAGTGCCGTCGGATCGTGGCTATCCAAAATGATACGAGCACGACCTTCCGATACGCCTGGACAGCCAGGCATACCCTGAATCGAGTCGCCGTTACTCACTGGTTCTGCGGTGATGGCGTCGCGACGATCCCACGACGAAAGTGGCGCAGCCTCTCCGACGATCACGAAAGGTTCCTGTCGGCTGCTCGCAGTATCGAAAATCGCTTGCCGTTCTTCGATGAGTTCTCGCCATCCCTCAGGATTATCAATGGCCTCGTGCTGCTCAGAGAAGCGCAGCATCGCGAAACTACAGACGTCAGGGAATATTCCTCTTTCAACCATCCGTCGACCAAACTCGCGAGCGGCCATCCGAGCTTCTTGAATAAATTTCACACAGTTGGTTTTTGTTCGTTCTCGACCCGGCATTAACACTGAAGCTCCGTGTGCCCCGGCCAGGAATTGGCCCTGAGCCTCAGGGTCCGCTTCGAGCATCGCGCCAATCTCAGCTACCAACCGTTCGCGGTCCGCGGCGAGATCAGCCTGGTGGCCCTGCGGCGCCGCTGATGCTGGGGAAACTCGCATGCGGTCGATGGCCGCCAAAGCTAAGTCAGGGTCCGTCTCCCACGTTGGACACGACATTTCCCACTCATTAGGTCCCCGCGATCCGTATGAGCGAAGGAACTGATCAAAAGCACCCACAAATTCGCCGCACTCAAGCTCGCTACTGGCTCGCAGACGAGCGTCGAGGCCCTCGATGCCTGTTTCGAAAGCCGCTGAGACGCTGGTCGAAGATGCTGCGTGGCGACCAAGTTCCCACATCGCCATCGAAGGCGCGGCCGACTCGACATCTCCCAACCCCGCCATAATTTTCATAGCGTCAGTCGGGCGCCCGACGGCTTCGCATACCGCGGACACAATGCCCAGCGGAACAGTGGTTAAGAAGCTAATAAATATGTGTTGGGCGAAAAGCTCTTGGAAGCCATCCCGGAAGAAGTCTTCGACCCATTCGACGAGCTCATGGTCCCCCATTGATGCAAAGTCGGGCCGGCTATCGCGTAAGGCATTCGCTTCCTGTTCCTGTGCCAAGACTTCCGGAAGGTCGGGGGTCGTCAGCGCCCATCCAAACACCTCGCCTATTCGGGCTTCAGCCTCGGGGCTGACGTCGTCAGGATGTTGTTCATAGGGCGGTATTCCGGGTTGTACTCCAAAGAACGCGTCATCGATATCTTGAGCCGAAAGCCCTGGTGCCCGTTCACCGAAGATCCGCATCAAAGACGCGTTGAGGTAGGTGTAACCTCCGAAAACACCTAGAAATACTGGATTGTCGGGGTCGAATTCACTCTCTTCGAATGCACCAATTCTGATGTACGCGTCACGAAATCCCTGCTCGCTCATCTGGATTCCATCTTCATTGTGGAACGCAAAGTCAAAAGTGGACAGAGCCACCGGGTCAGGAAACACCTCCCCAACATTGGCCCGGGTCCAAATGGGGTAACGATCAGATGTCTTCGTCCCAGCAAAGTATTCCTCGGCCATCACTTGCTCCTCCTAAACGAGCGAACCTGCAACAGACCGATGGACTGGGTGGCTGCCTCCCCCTCTTGGCAGCCACCCAGCCAGATCTCGGCCCCTAATGCCGGTCCCCCAGCGGTATTTGAAAAGTGCAATTCGAGATGCAGAAAAGCATCACAACTGTCCGGCACTATAGGCACCGCTGCCCCCAGTTATGCAAGCGAGAGTCCAGGAACGACCTTCCCAGCTGTCATTCGCTCACTATTTACTCAACCTTGGGATACCTTCTATGCGTGGTCGCAGAGGACAGAAGTGGTTTCGACTGGACGCAAGCTTGGCCGGATCTAATCACGACCCCTGAGGCTGCCGCGGCTCAAGTTCGCGATGGTGACCTGGTCGGAGCGAGCTTGCCGGAACCCACAGCATTTCTCTACGCCCTTGCCGAACGCACCGACCTAAAAGACGTCGCCGTCTTCGTACCCGCGCCACGAAAGGGCGGTACCGCGATCGCTATGGCAGCGAACCTCGAACTTCGAGCTCCGTTCCTTACCCAAATTCTTCGAGAGGCTGGCGCGCAGGCAGAATTAGTACCGGTCCGGCTCGAAGATTGGGGTCGATTTGGCAGACGTAACCCTCCTCGCGTCGCATGCGTACAAGTCGGAACGCCACTGCCTGATGGCACAGTTCCACCGGGGTCGGCAATGGCGGGAAACGATGCCCTAGTTCGGCGAGCCCGAAAAGACGGGGATCTCGTTTTTGGCCTGGTTAATCCTGTAGTGCCTTACATCCACGGTGATTCATTCAGAATTGAAGAATTTGATGCTCTCATTCACGTGCCGCTCAAGGGGTCAATGCCGATCTTCGATGAGCGCACCCCTCCATCCGATCTAGATCCGTTTGTTGATGCACTTGACGAGCTAATCCCAGACGGCGCAACAGTTCAATCAGGCGTCGGAGGTTTGACCGAGGTAGCGCTTGCTCGGTTAACTCACAAAAACGATTTAGGGATTCACACTGAGGTCATGGGGCAAGGGCTCATGGATCTAATGCGATCGGGCGCTGCGACAAACCGCTTGAAAACTTTGTTCCCCAACAAGACTGTTTTTACGATCGCCCTTCCCGAGACCTTCAACTTCGTCGACGACAACCCCGACTGTCATATCGTGCCGGCTGACGTCGCTCTGAACCACGCCCAGATTGCCGCTAACCGCGACATGAGATGTGTCAACGGCGCATTAGAAATTGACCTTTGGGGCCAGGTCAATTCCGAGATGATCAACGGTGTCCAACACAGTGGTGTCGGAGGGGCCTTGGACTTCCTTCGCGGATGTCAGATGTCCGATTCAGCAATGTCTATTCATTTAATGCCCGCAACCGCCCGCGGAGGCACGGCGTCTCGAATCGTGCCTCAAATAAGCGTGAACGCGGTGACCGCGACTCGATACGACGTTGACGTCGTCGTCACCGAATTTGGGATCGCGCGACTCCAAGACGCCTCGGTGCGTCACAAGGCCGAACAACTCATAGCTGTAGCCCACCCAGATCATCGATCGGAATTGGAAGAAAGCGCCCGACGGATGGGGATTCTTTAACCTCAGTTAGAGACACCTTCAGCTCTGACAAAGGTGGGCTCGTCGGAAGTGCTCCTATCGGGAGCGTATCTGTAACCCATTTCAGCGAACTCAACAATCGAGCCTGGGGTTTCAACCCGATTAAGAATTAGCCACGAAGCCATCGCCCCACGAGCTCGTTTGGCATAAAAGCTGATGATTTTAAACTTCCCGTTTTTCTCGTCCAGGAATCGTGGACTCACAACGCGGGCCGAAAGAAGGCTTTCGTCAATCGCTGAGAAATATTCTTTCGAGGCCAAATTAATTAGAACGCGGGAGCGATGACCTTCAAGGTCCGTGTTGAGTATTGCGGTAATTCGGTCGCCCCAAAATTCGTACAGATCGGTTCCTCGGTCAGTCGCGAGCCTGGTACCCATCTCAAGTCTGTACGGCTGAATGAGGTCTAGGGGTCGAAGAACTCCGTGTAAGCCAGACAAAATACGGAGTGTTTTTTGAGCTCGGGTAAAGTCTCGTTCGTTGTAGCGGTTTACGTCCATGCCGACGTATACGTCGCCCTTGAACGCCAAAAGAGCTGGTCGAGAATTTTCAGTCGTAAATTCGGCTTCCCAGTCCTGATAACGCTCTGCGCTCAAGTCAGCCAAAGCGGGCGACAGGTGCATTAGTTGACCTAAGTCATCGGGCGATTTCTTGATCAGAGTCTTTACAAGCTTCGCGGACTCGTTAACCAATGCTGGCAACGAATGTTTGTGGGTCTGAAGCTCGGAATCAAAATCGAGGGTCTTGGCGGGTGACAGGACAATCAGCACGTTGGGTTCCTCCTATCTGGAGTTTAGGGAGTCCGGCGGCGCGACTCGGGACCGATCGAAAGCTAAATGTGCGATATCACGTTTGTCCCTCCCTATGAGTGAATCACCACAACCGGATTTGTCGGAGGAACCCTTGAACCTGCAGTCGCGACTACCGTCCAGGTCATGATTGCGGATCCTGAACTTGAATCGCTCCGAATGGTTACGCAGACCGACAACGAAGCGATTGGCCATCTTCTCGGTGCCGGGAATTTCTCTGATGGGTCTGTCGCCGACGCACGAAAGGGCCTTCCGGGGGTTGCTCCGCAACCGATCCTCGAGAATGGAGTAACACGACAAATTCAGATTCCCGGCGCAGAAATTGAGCTTCGAATGTTTGTTCCGCCGAACCCTCGGGGTGTGTACCTGCATTTGCACGGCGGAGGGTGGGTGATTGGTTCCGCCTTCGATCGGGATCCAAAACTTGAGGCTGTCGCGTTGAATACCGATTCAGTGGCGATTTCGGTGGAGTATCGACTTGCGCCAGAATTTCCTTATCCGACCGCGCTGGACGATTGCGAAGCTGCTGCTCAATGGGTTCTCGATAATTCTGAGGAAGAGTGGGGGGTTCGCTGGCTGGTTATCGGCGGCGAATCCGCTGGAGGGCACCTCACCGCTACCACCGCGTTGCGGGTCCGAGATCGACTCGGGATGCTAGATCGATTGGCTGGGCTAAACCTCGTGTACGGCGTCTTTGATCTGAGCATGACCCCAAGTCAGTTACTCGGAGAAGATTTGCCTCTTATTCCTACTAAAACACTGCGTTGGTTCTACAGCCATTTCCTGCAGGGCGATGAGGATCCCAAGGACCCGCGCATTTCTCCCCTTTATGCAGATCTTCGGGGTTTGCCGCCTTCGCTGGTAACGGTAGGTACGAAAGATCCGTTGCTTGATGACAGCTTATTTATGGCTGCGCGACTCAGGTCCGCTGACTGCGACGTGACTCTTGATGTTTACCCAGAAGCTATTCACGGATTTACGGTATTGCCGGGTGCAGCGGCACAAGTAGCGAATCGCCGAGCACACAATTTCATAACCTCATGTTGGGATCGATCTGAGCAAGCGCTCTAAGCGGAGAATCATGTCCACAACCATTCAGCACTATCACGACCTTGGCGACTTCAAGTACGGAACCTGCGATCAGGTGACGCCGCACGTTCGCAGAGTTATTTGCAAGAACCCCACACCATTTACCTACAAGGGAACGGGCACCTACCTGGTCGGCCACGGAGAAGTCGCCGTTATCGACCCCGGCCCTCCTCTCTTGAGCCACCTCGACGACATTTTGGAGGCGCTCAACCCGGGGGAAGTGATCACCCATGCCTTCATTACTCACACCCACAGCGATCATTCGCCTCTCACCAAACAATTGAAAGAACGCACGGGAGCGATTTCTTATGGTTACGGCCCGCACGGGACGGTTCGAGAGGATGATCCCGACGATCGAGTCGATTTCTCCGAGTACATCTCTAGCGACGAACAGGAGCAGTACCGCAAGGAATATGACGAACTTCCCGAAGAGCTAAAGCGGGAAGGAGCCGATACTGAGTTCGCGCCGGACATCGTTCTTGCTGACGGCGACATAGTCCACGGCTCCGGTTGGACGATCGGCGCAATCCATACCCCTGGCCATTGCTCAAATCATCTTTGTTTTGAATTGAAAGAAGAACACAGCCTGTTTTCTGGAGATCACGTAATGGGATGGGCTACGAGCGTTGTGGGCCCGCCCGATGGCTCAATGAAGAACTACATGGAATCTCTGAAAAAGCTGTTGCCCTTTCAACATGAGCGGTATTGGCCGACCCATGGTCCCGCCATTCCCAATCCTGTTGATTACGTCCAGAGTTTCATCAATCATCGCGAGGAACGCGAGGAGCAAATCGTCAACTTTCTTCGCACGGGCCCGCGAAAGATCGCAGACTTTGTGCCCGAAATGTACGCAACCTACGACAAGAGACTCTGGTATCCCGCCGCTGGTTCCGTTCATGCCCATCTACTGCACATGGTTGAGACTGGCCGGGCCGAGGTCGTCGAAGCGGGCGGAGAACCCAAGCTAACCGCCACCTACAAGCTCTCTTGATCTATATCGCGGCATCCGCGCCGCCTACCATCGCCGTGACTAGGTTCAGCCGACAATGCGACTAGTTATCGCCAAATGCACGGTCGACTACTCCGGGCGTCTAGACGCTCACCTCTCACCTGCGGTTCGCTTGATCATGGTTAAAGCAGATGGATGCGTAGCCGTACACGCTGATGGCGGCGCTTATAAGCCTTTGAACTGGATGAACGCGCCAAATCAAGTTCGCGAACACGAAGAACAAGGTGAGATGGTCTGGACGGTCACCAATGAAAAGAAGGAGCAACTCACAATCCGACTGCACGAAATTTTCTCTGACTTTGCCGAGGAGATGGGCTCAGACCCTGGCCTTCAAAAAGACGGCGTCGAAGCACATCTGCAAGAGCTCCTGGCAGCAAATGTGGAAACGATAACGGCAGGGATGGTGCTGGTACGCAGGGAATACCCAACCGACATAGGCCCAGTCGATCTCCTGTGTAGAGATGCCGAAGGTGTTGCAGTCGCCATCGAGATTAAACGCCGAGGTGAGATCGACGGTGTGGAGCAGCTATGTCGCTATCTCGAGTATCTCAACCGGGACGGAAACCTTCGACCCGTCACCGGAATTCTTGCTGCGCAGGAAATCAAACCGCAAGCACGCGTACTCGCTGAAGACCGAGGCATCAGATGCTTGGTCATTGACTACGACGAACTTCGCGGCATCGAGAGCAGCGAACTGAAGCTTTTCTGAGTCTTACCACGCGCTAGCAGCTAGGCGCTGAGCTCAACTAAAAGTGCAGACTCCGTTGTCAATAACGGTTCGTTCCTCTGCGGTGTCCTTTTGGGCGATCGTGCGGTAAATCGCGCTTCCGCCATCGATCCACATTTGAACTGTCAGAGAATCGCCCGGAAAAACAGGGGAAGAAAATCGCGAGTCCATGCTCCCAAATCGTGCCGGGTCTCCTCCACAAAGCGCTTGTAGGAGCGCCCGGCCCGTAAACCCATACGTGCATAGTCCGTGAAGGATCGGTGTTGGAAATCCTCCGAGTTCGGTAGCGAACCAAGGATCACTGTGTAAGGGGTTGTAGTCGCCAGAAAGTCTGTAAGTTAGCGCTTGGTCCCGTCGGGTTTGGTACGTAACTTCGTGATCGGGTGAAGCGTCAGGCGCATGTACCTGAGGGGCAGTGTTTCCTTCCTCGCCTCCAAACCCCCCTGATCCTCGGACAACAAGCGATGCACGCAAGTCAAATAGAGGTTCACCAGTTTCTTTCAGGGTGGCGTTGGCTTCAGTATCGATGATTGCGTTCTTGCCTTCCCCCTTGTCCCAAATTCCGCTGACTTTTTCCTCGACGACGACGGTTCCCTGGACCGGGATCGGTTGATGAAGAGTGATTCCTTGAGAACCGTGGAGTACTCGACCCCAGTCAATTTCTCCCACCTTGCCGAGCGCTCCGCCTGCGCCGAAGCCAATGACAACACCTTGTGTGGGAAAGGTCTGTTGTTCGATTTCCTTTGAGTTGTTGGTGGTGAATTCTAGTTCTGAACCGAAGGGATCTTCAGCGCCCGCCCCGATTCCGACTGCATATAGGAGCGAGTCGCGGTAGCCCCAAGATTGTTCGCTCGGATTGCCTGTAGCACCTACAGCATTGGGGTCGATAGCCATAACAATCTCCTTAGGTTCATTTGGTTGCTAATGCTTAGCTCAGCTAAGCAGCCCTCCGTCATATGGCTGGCCGTCCATACCCGAGTTGAGTTGCGCTTCGGACACAAGCCGGCGAGCCACCTCTGCGATTTGAGTTGGGTCATCTACGGCATCACTAACAGGGCCACGATGCCATCCGTTAGCGACTCCCAAGAACCGGCCCGACGCCTCGAAGACTCTGCCGGTAACGTCAGCCGACTCTGCGCTTTGTAGCCAGGTAACTATGGGAGCGATGTAACGAGGATGCATTAGCGCTCTGTCTTCTTCTGATGCTTGACCCAAACCAAGATCTTCGGTCATTCGAGTCAACGCTCCCGGAGCGATGGCGTTGACCCTCACGCCATATCGCTGCAATTCACGCGCGGCTATAACCGTGAACGCCGCAATGCCCATCTTCGCAACTCCGTAGTTGGTTTGGCCTGGATTGCCGTATAACCCCGAAACTGAACTTGTGTTGACGATCGATGCATTCACCGGTTCGCCGGCTTTAGCTTTCTCTCGCCAGTACGATGCCGCCCAACGAGCCGGAGCAAAGGTGCCCTTGAGGTGGACCTGGATCACGGCGTCCCATTCCGCTTCGGTCATATTGACCAACATGCGGTCACGAAGAATGCCTGCGTTGCTGACGATGCCAGTCAGGTCACCGAACGTCTCAATGGCTTGATTGACCATCCTCTGCGCTCCTTCCCAATCCGACACGTCATCTCCGTTGGCGACCGCCTCACCGCCCATTCCTTCGATCTCAGCGACAACCTCGTCAGCTGGTCCCTGATCAGATCCCGTTCCGTCGCGGGCACCGCCTAAGTCGTTGACAACAACTTTCGCTCCATGTTCAGCGAGCATCAAACAATGCTCACGTCCTATCCCCCGGGCACCACCCGTCACGATTACGACCCGACCTTCGCACAGCTTGCTCATCGTTGACCCCTTCGCCAGCCCCTGAATCGGCGCCGAAATAAGTTACTAGCCGACTGGGTGATCATTTTTCGGTGTTTGAAAGCACCCACTCGACCGTCTTGCCTAGCACACCCAGCGACGGGATTCCGAGGAGTTCGACCGCGCGCACTAAGCGCTGTGTTGGCCCTACCATCCATTTACGTGCGCGAGCTACTCCACCTTCCCCGCTGGATCCTGATGGCGGGGCTACCGGTATTAGTTGTCGCTTCTGTCTTCGGTGCTTGGGCGATTGATACGGCCATTCACCGCGATCGGGTCGTACGCAACGTAAAAGTTGCTGGCGAGACCGTGGGTGGCTTGAGCGACGTCGCCTTGCGAGCGCGCGTCGATGCGATCGCCGATCGGATAACTAGCACCAGAATCACCATCGAAAGCGAAATCGGTTCTGGGAATTGGGTTGCAAGCGATTTGGGTGTTTCCGTGAATGCAGCAGCAACTTACGACGCCGTTATGCGGACGCGCCGCACGGGCACCCTAAGCCGCCCACTTAATTGGCTTTCGGCGCTGACGTCCACTACTTCCGCGGAAATCAAGATAAGCGTTGATAGATCGAAACTTGAAGCGACTCTCAACGATCAACAGGGACTCCGGCGCGAGCCAGTTGAGCCTTCCTTGGAAGTGCTGCAAGGTCGTCTTCACCTAGTGCCGAGCGTCGTCGGACGGCTAATTGATATTGAAGAGGCGTCACAAATCCTTGGCGACGTAATTCAACAGGGCGGTTCGCCAACGATCCGGGTTGGGACGGTCGAACTCTTACCCAAATTCAGTGATCAGGAGGTCGCCGATCTCGTCGACACTGCTAACAAGATCGTCGACAACCAACTCGAACTGCGTCTTAACGATTACCAGACCCTTTTGCCATCACGTCTTGTCGCAAGCTGGTTTGTCTTGGACACTTCAGGCCCAGAGGCAGAACTTGCAATCGACGAACCACTAGTCCTTCCTTCTCTAGAAGAGTTACTTATGCCCGGCAACACAGGCGCGGGGCAAGCCAAATTCGACATTCGTGACGAGTTAGTGAGCATTATCTCCTCGGATGGAGGCACCGCTTGTTGTGACACGTCGGCCGTCGGCATCGTTTTGACGGCACTTGGAGAGGATCCACTTGGTCGGCCCTACGTTTTACCCAACCGTCCTGCAGCACCGCGAGAAGCGGTCAATCGTCTGAAAGCCCTTGGGATAGTTGAAAAGGTGTCGTCTTTCACGACCCAGTACGCGTGCTGTGTAGGCCGAGTCACCAACATCCAAAAATTCGCGGAAATCGTCAACGGCAATTGGATCAAGCCGGGTGGACGCCTGTCGCTGAACGAAACGGTCGGTCGCCGCACCGAAGAGAAGGGGTTTGTTATCGGCGGTTTCATATCGAAGGGCCATCTCGTCGAAGACATCGGCGGCGGAGTCTCTCAGTTCGCCACAACGATATTTAATGCCGCGGTTCGAGCCGGCCTGGATTTTGAGTACTACCAAGCGCACTCGATCTATTTCGAACGATATCCCTACGGACTCGAAGCGACGATCTCTTATCCGCGTCCCGACCTGATTATCACCAACCCCACACCATTCGGGGTGCTGATTTGGAATAGTTGGACTGATGACTCCATCACTGTGGACATTTACTCCACTTCAAATGTCGAAGTAACTCTGGACGAACCCACCGAGGAGGCCCTCGACTTCTGTACTCGCGTAAAGACCCGACGCAACCGAATCTGGCGGGATGGCTCCGAGCAAGCCGACCATTTCTTCGCCACATATCGTCCTGAGGAAGGCCTTAATTGTGACGGCACACCTTCCGATCCGGAACAAACCACTACGACTATCGCTGAAGGCGAACCCCCCGAAGAGGCTTCCGATCCCGCAACCGACGATGATCCACCGGCACCTCCACCCGTCACGACCACATCAGTCGGTAATCAAGGCTGAGATGCCGCGTCGACCACATAGATAGCCTCGTCTAGGTGCCTTCTTGTGAAGTTCTGATCGTGGGAGCCGGTCCGGCCGGCTGCGCCGCTGCAATTAGGGGAAAACAGCTTGGCCTCGAGGTCGTAGTAGTCGACAAGGCAACCTTCCCAAGAGACAAATGCTGCGGAGATGGGCTGACAACTTTGGCCCTACGCGAACTTGAACGGCTAGGCGTGCACCCGACTGCAATGCCTAGCTGGTTCGAAATAGGCGACGTTTATCTTCGATCTCCTCAAGGACGAGAAATCCAACTGAGCCTTCCCCGAAACCGAGGCCAGTACGCAGCTGTTGTTGAACGTCGCGAATTAGACGCCGAGTTGGTCCGAGTAGCCCTCGACTCAGGTGTTCAAATCCGTCAAGGGACCGGCTTTGAACAGATCAAACTCGACGACGACGGTGCGCGCGTTCGGCTCCAAGATGGCACGACGATGTCAGCGAAAACCGTGATTGCGGCCGACGGGATGTGGTCTCCCGTTCGCAAAGCGTTGGGATGCACTCCCGTCGGCTATCGGGGCGATTGGCACGCGTTCCGGCAATACCTTCACGCTGACGGTGTCCGGAGTCGACACCTATGGGTCTGGTTTGAAAAAGATTTGTTACCGGGCTACGCGTGGTCGTTCCCGTTAGAGGGTGGCCGTGTCAATGTTGGATTCGGCGTGGTGCGCAACGGGGCCGTCGATGGCGCACAGCTCGCTTCTATTTGGGCCGGACTTCTTGAACGGCCTCATCTGAGACAAGTTCTCGGTGATGTCAGGCCAGAAGCTTCGCACAAGGCGTGGCCGATTCCGGCACGACTTCCACGAGCGCAACTCAGCCTCGGGTGCGTGATGTTTGTCGGGGATGCTGCGACAGCAACTGATCCAATGACCGGTGAGGGTATTGGTCAAGCTCTGGAGACCGGGCGACTCGCAGCTCAAGCCATCTCAGAAGAAGATCAACCGCGTTTGGCAGCGCTCCGCTACGAAAAATCTGTTCGAGTCGCCTTGCAGCGCGACCATCGCCTAGCCAGTTCCCTAAGCAGGCTCTTGACCAAACCCGGCTTAGCTGAGACGGCTCTCGGTCTAGTAAACGCGACTGATTGGAGCAGGAAGCACTTCGCTCGTTGGATGTTTGAGGACTATCCGCGTGCGGCGTTACTCAGTCCTGGTCGCTGGAAGCGGGGAGTATTTAATACCCGGGGCGCTTGGGAAAACGTGACCTAACCGCAGAACCAGTTGCGCTCAACCAACTCGAGGAGACAGTCTTTGGGGGTGTCAGACTGGAGCCCGTCTAGCGAGCATCTCAACTTCACCCGCGCTGAGTGGGCTGCTTTGGGAGATACGACGCCGCTTACCCTCAGTGAAGACGAGCTAAACGAACTAGCCGGCCGCGTCGAACCAATCACGCTGGCGGGAGTCAGAGATATCTATCTACCTTTGTCTCGCCTACTTAATTTGCGGGTGGAAGCCCAATCTCAACTTCGGACCAACACCGCAGATTTTTTCGGCCGAAATTCCACTGAGCGTCCCTTTCTAATCGGAGTTGCTGGCAGCGTGTCGGCCGGGAAAAGCACGACTGCGAGAATTCTTCAGGCGATGCTCGCGACATGGCCTCAACATCCAAGAGTAGATCTGATCACCACTGACGGCTTCCTCCAGCCAAACTCTGAGCTTGAAGAGAAAGGCCTGTTAGGAAGAAAGGGGTTTCCCGAGTCGTACCGCCAGGGAGCATTAGTTGAGTTTCTTCGGCAGGTGGCGAATGGGGCTCCCAGCGTGTCGGCACCAATCTATTCGCACGTTACCTATGACATAACGGATGACCTACAGGTGGTGGAACAGCCAGATATTTTGATTGTCGAAGGCTTGAACGTGTTGCAAACCGGGCCACCTGCGAACACCCCGTTTGTCTCGGATTATTTCGACTTCACAATCTATGTGGATGCCGATCCGGACGATCTTGAAGCCTGGTATGTGGAACGCTTTCAACAGTTGCGCTCAACCGCATTTCGCGAGCAAAGCGCCTATTTCAGCCAATTTGCTCATCTTCCTGAAGATGCGGCGGAAGCTGTGGCACGGACGATTTGGAGGTCAATCAACTTGGTGAACCTCCAGGAAAATATTTTGCCGACACGCGTCCGCGCAAACCTCGTACTCAGAAAGGGTGCCAACCACGCAATCGAAGCGGTCCAACTTCGACGTACGTAACATCCGTACCTTTCGACTCAAACCGCCGTTATCTCCTTACCTCAGCTACTCTCGCCGGTCGTGCCCTGCCTGTTCTGCTCGATAGCCGAGGGTAGCTCCGTGTCCAACACGGTCTACGAAGACGACGACACTTTGGCTTTCATGGACATTCTCCCGATGACACCAGGTCATTGTTTGGTGATACCGAAGCGCCACGTTCGCGACATCTTTGAATTGGGGGATGAAGAAGCGACGCACGTCATCCTTGCTTGCCGAGAAGTAGCGAAGATGCAACAAGAAAGACTTGCGCCGCTGGGAATAAACCTTCTCAACAACAATGGATCCGCTGCTGACCAGTCCCAGTTCCATTTTCATTTCCACTTAGTCCCCAGATATGGCCGGGACAGGCTGTTGCATCCCTGGGAGAGGTCCTATGGAAATCCCGATCAGATTCGGCTTATTGCCGAAGTGTTGCGCGGCGAAAGGGAACTTCCTCGCTCCGATTAAGGAAAGAGAAACATCGATGAGGCTATGTTCTCGACTATGACCCACCGTTATGAAGACTTTTCTGCACTATCGATCACGGGACCTGACGAAGACGGAATTTTGGATATCTGTATCGACACCCCGGGAAAACTCAATGCAGTTGATGAGGGGAAACATTTAGCGCTTGCAGATGTCTGGAAGGCCGTCGACGCGGACCCCGACGCTCGCGTCGTTGTTATCCACGGGGCAAACGGGACATTTTCGGCAGGCGGCGATCTAGAAATGATTGAAAAGATCATGGATGATTTCGATTATCGAACCAACGCGCTTCGCGAAGCACGAGACATCGTCTACAACATGATCAACTGCTCAAAGATAATCATTTCAGCGATCGAAGGAGTCGCCGTCGGTGCTGGGTTGGCAGCCGCGTTTATGGCTGATATTTCGGTAGTGGGACGCAATGCTCGGATCCTCGACGGTCATACAAAGCTAGGAGTAGCCGCAGGTGATCACGCTGCCATTATTTGGCCTCTTTTGTGTGGAATGGCGAAGGCAAAGTATTACTTGCTGACGTGTGATTCCATGTCCGGAGAAGAAGCCGAGGCCATGGGGCTGGCGAGCATCTGCGTTGATGACAGCGAAGTCCTTGAAGAGGCCTATGTTGTGGCCCGCAAGCTTGCGAATGGTAGCCAATCAGCTATTCGGTGGACCAAATACAGCCTAAATAACTGGCTGCGGTCGGCGGGGCCGGCCTTTGATACATCTGTAGCACTAGAAATGCTTGGTTTCACGGGGCCCGATGTCAGAGAAGGGCACGCTGCCATCGTTGAGAAACGGAAGCCCGATTTCGCCTGACCGGTCGTACCGTCAAACGCTTTCTAGCTTCCGCTCGAGCGTCTCGAGAGCTGAGATCGGCTGCTTGACTTCGATCGTATGCAACCCGCATGCGATCGCGGCTTCCACGTTGGTGCGATTGTCGTCGAGAAATAGGACCCGATCGGCGGAGACGCCCAACTGATCAACGGTATGCATATAGATCCGATGTTCAGGTTTTCTCATGCCGACAAAGGCGGAATTCACGACCACGTCAAAAAGTTCATCAAGAGCTAACCCATCGGCCACCACCGGCCAAGCTTCGGCGATGTTATTGGTGAGAAGCCCAGTAGCAAATCCACGTGCACGCAGTTCTACGATCCGTTCTACGACCTCAGGTACGACCTCGAGTTGTGGAAAGAGAAAATACGGGCTCGAAGGATCCCAGATCAGCTCGGCACCGGGTAAGTCGTTTCTAGACCAAGCAAGGTACTCGGACAGTGTTAACTCACCGCGCTCCAATCTGGCGAAGTGGGATTCTGAATCCTCTTCGCGGTATTGGTCCTGACGGTCCTTTAACTTCTTCTTGTCTACGCGCGCGTCTCGGTAGAGTCGATCGACCACCGGGCTGGGAGGCACAGTAATAACCCCTCCCCAATCAAACACAACGGCATCGATCGGGGATTGACTCGACTTAATCACCGGTCCCGCTCAAACCTCAAGAGGACTGTTCGGATCAAGTAACCATTCGCTGAGCGATCCGTCGTATACCGACACATCGCTTCTACCAAGCAGTGCGGTGAGAACAAAGGCGTCCGAGGTGGCAGCGATGCCTCCACCGCAATAGGTGACAATCGGTCCGGAGGTTTGAGTTACTTCCTCAAACATCGCTGCTAGCTGATCGATTGGTAGGTAGCGATGCGACTCGCTATCAATCAAATCAATGGCGTAGACGTTGGCGGCACCAGGTAGATGACCACGACGTCCGTAGCTGGAGTCGGTGCCGTCGTGGTTGCTCGCCGACAGCGCATTGATGATGCATGTTCCGTCGTTTAATGCCGCTTTCATTCTCGCCAGGTCAGCGACCAATTCCGGCCTTGGTTCGGCGTGAAATCGAGCGAGTGCTCGCGTCGGCGACCGCTCTGTGGTCGTAGCGAGCCCGGCCGCGATCCATGACGTCAGACCACCATCAAGTACTGCGCAATCATCGAATCCGAACGCTCTTAACATCCACCAAACGCGGGTCGCCCACATCGTGAATCGCCGGTCATACAGCACGACTTTGGTACCTGTCCCGACCCCAAGGTCTTCCATTGCGCTAGCAAAACGTTCCACCGTGGGCATGGTGAATCGCAAATCACTCTGAGGATCGCTGAGATCAAAAGTCAGATCAGCGTACGCAGAATTCGGAATGTGTTCATCTTCCCAGTTCTGTCGCATCGAGACTGCTGTATATCCATCCGGACCGGTACGCAGGTTGACCGAACATTCGAGTATTCGCAGTTGGGGATCGTTGATGTTCTGAGCTAACCATTCGGCGGTCACAAGGGGTTTCAATTTCATCCTCCAAACGGATCAGGGTTGCAGAATAGATTGTGTCTTGGCGATGCGTCGCTCAAACCGGCATAAGTCAAAACGAATGTGATTCGACTTTCACGCCATGTGGAGTCATGTCCTCGACTACGACCCCCTGAACCCAATCCGGTGGTGGAGGCGGATGTTCGCCCAGAAGCACCGCTAGTGTCCTGACCGCTCGGGGTGCCATAGCGGGCCATGGAGTCCATCCGTCGGTAATTACCACTACAAGATCGGGACGAGGTACTGACAGAACGGCCGCATCTATGCCTATTGTCAGATCGGTCCCGCCACCACCCACAAGCGTGATCTCTGAGGCGCTTCTAACGAGTTGAGCCGGTCCAGGTTCTGCATCACAAGTAAAGACCCTCACGGCATCAAGTCGAACTCCGCTGGAAACCAGCAAGCCATCAATTTCGGAGAGAGCCTCGGCGAGCAATCTTTCGCTCATAGAAGCGCTGGTGTCGCACACCACCGAGACCAGCGGCACGCGCCGCCGCAAGCTGGGAAGTATCACGTCCGGTGAACACGAGGCCCTCCGACTGGGGCGCCGGTAGCTGTAGTCGACGGCTCCTGATATCTCTGCGACTCCCCGACGCAATGTCGCACCTAACTCCCTGCGCCAATCCACCCGAGGGTTCAAAAGACCGTTGGCCCAGCGCAACAGGCCCGCGGGACTATCACCATGGCTTCGCTCATGTGAGAGGATCTCAGATGCAACGCGGCGTCTAATTAGGTCGGCTTCTTCTGTTCGTACGCCATCGCTATGGTTTAGCGGCGGGGGCTCTTCCCACCGGCGAGGGTCGCCATGTGCTGCACTCCCGCAGTCACGATGTTGCCCTGCGCGACGTTCCCCATTAACGAAATACTCTTCTGCGAAAAGCGACGATGCGAGTTTGAGGTCGACCGGGAGGGCCGAATTCACAGGTGCAGCGTGGTTCTCGATGAGATCATCGTTGATTTCGGCGTCCACTGCATCGACCCAATGAAAGACATCGTCTTCGACAAGTCCGATTTCTCGCGCACGAAAAGCGTGTCCGCGCAGCAGGTGGCTCACCTGGTGCACCATCTCGACTCCAAGCGACTGTGAAGACCAACTGGAGGTGTATTCGTGGTCGACATAGACACGAAAATGTTCGTCGGCTGCTACGCCACCAATGTTGTCAGCATCAATGAAGCGAATCGCGAACAGCGCCGATGCCAGGTAGGGGTAGTGATACGCAGCCCAGAGACGGGCCGAGGTCATTCGCTCCACTTGATTCATTCCAAGAGACCCGCTGCTTTCAGTACCGGCACAAAGATGGCTGCCTCGCGGGGAGCGCTCATACCGCTAGGCCGGACCTGGGCGAGTACTCGCGCCGCCATCGCTCCAACATCGGGAGCGTGTCCGGCAGCTCGCTCCAAGACCCTCCATCCGGCAAGCCATCTTTCAGGCGTGGGGTTTGCCGCAACTGCTCCGGCTACAGCGGACAGAGCTGCGTACAGCCGGTCGCCTCGGTCAGGGAAATCAACGCTTTCGGGATCTTTCAGGGCCGATTCGGGATCAGGAAGATCAAGTTCCTCAAGCCAAGTGAGGAACTCAAGACCAGCCCCGTCTCCGACTGAGCCGATGACGAGGTTCCTCCTAGCTTCCATCGAAGCGTCAACGGCCCTGGCGGCGGCGAGTAGACGGGCCACCATTTCCCATGTTCGGGGACTGGGCCAGGCGCGTCCTGCCAAAGCACGTTCGTCGGGCGGGGCGATGACCAAAGATCTCCGCACCGCTAGGAAGCCTCCGACTAGTGCTGCGGTAACGGGAAGCTGGTCTTGCCACCCTTTTGAAAGCTGAGGAACATCGGGAGTCTTAAATCCCGCGACCAGACCGGTGGCCACCACCGTGGGGTCGACCTGCCAGTCAAGGTGACAAAACCTGTTGGCAAGTGGAGCAGATAGATCCCACCCGTCTGCAGCCTGATCGGGGGGATTGGCTGCTGCGACGATCGCTATGTTCTGAGGCAAGACCAAGTCGCCAACTACTCGCTCAAGAACGACACGCAGCAGCGCGGCCTGCACGGCTGGGGGCGCTGTCGATATTTCGTCAAGAAATAGAACGCCGGTCCCGGCCTCCGCTAATCGGCGAGCCCATCGCGGTGGCGCGAACTTAACGTCGTCACCATCAACGACTGGCAGTCCACCAAAATCACTCGGTTCTCGGATGCTGGCGATCACGACCTCATGAGGAATATCTAGCGCTTCAGACATAGCTGCAACCGCTGAACTCTTGCCTGTTCCCGGTGGCCCCCACAACAAGACGGGAATTCGGGCAGCGACTGCTAACGACAGTGCCTCAAGGATCGAGTCATCCTGGTTGCTCATATGGACAGCCTCCTCCAAAGGCGCCACGGGGAGCTGCCTAGCGGGGTTACGTCGCGCATTCGTACGCGACGTCTACCAACGTCTCGCCTCTAGCGTCGAGCAGCACTGACTTACCCATCTGGTTCATCACATACCCCATGGAGAGACCGATCTGTGGGTCAGCGAATCCGATAGACCCGCCCGCACCTACGTGACCGAAAGCGCCCTCGCGAACGTTGACCGAATCCCGATCACCTCTGCGAGCGTTGCGGTTGTCCATCCTCAACATGAAGCCTTCAGAAAAACGCGTCGGAAGTAAGAGCATTGCGTCGCACTCCGTGCCAACAGAGACGCTGGACATTCTGCGAAGCTGCGAACGGCCCACAAATTCACCAGTCGCGCATGTTTTGTAGATCCTCGCCAGGCCACGCGCGTTCGCGATTCCGCCACCTCCACCCAATTCGGCTGACCACACCGCCGGTGAATCTCCCTTAGCGCCGCCTCGATTGCGCCAAGCTCTGCCCTGCAATCCCGATGGGTCAGCCAGGAACGCGTTGGTAAAGGCCGCGAACTTTTCGTTCTTGCCTGGGCGAAACGATTTCAAAGGTGAGACGCGATGGTGTTCTTCGGGTGGTAAACCGATCCAGAAGTCCGCGGCTGCTGGTTCAGCGACATCTTCGCGAAAGAAAGTCCCCAAGCTCCTACCCGACGCTCGCCTGACGAGTTCTCCCGCTACCCACCCAAATGACATCAAGTGGTACCCATTGCGGGTACCGGGCTCCCACCATGGTTCCTCTGCCGCCACGCGATCACACATGTAGTCCCAATCGAAAGCCGATCCCTCAGGTAGATCGTCGCGAAAAGCCGCTACACCGGTCGTATGGTTGAGCATCATTCTGGTGGTGATGTCGGCCTTTGCGCCACGTGCAAATTCCGGCCAGATTTCAGACACCGGAGCATCGAGATCGAGAAGGCCCCGATCGGCCAGGAGATGACAAGCAAGAGCTACCCCGCCCTTGGTACAGGAGTTGATTACGGCAATGGTGTCAGCCAACCAAGGGTTGCCCTCGGTGTCGCGATCACCCGCCCACAAATCAACGACCGTTGCATCTTCATGAGTGACGCATACGGAGGCCCCGAGTTCACCCCGCTGCGCGAAGTTGACCGCGAATTGTTCGTACAAAGGTTCCCAACCTGACGCAACGGTTCCGTGAATTTCGACAGTCATCTCTGCCAGATTGTCATGTAGTCGCCCGCGTGTCTCCTCAAACAGAGTCACCTCAGGTAGCTTCGCCTTCATGGTGAAGCGTAAGAAGCGCCGTCCGGCGATGCGTCAACCCCGACACAATGTCGATCCCGTGACCGCCGGCACGGTATCAGCGATGCGGTCCGTACCTGAACACGTCGCCCGTCCTGATTACGCGACTAATGGCGTACCTATTCTTCGAACACCCGCTGAACTAAGAAAGGATGATGCGACGCTAGAGCGGATGCGCATCGCTGGCTCTGCGGCAAGACGAGTGCTGCGTAAAGTTGCGGCGGAAATTGGGCCGGGCGTAACTACAGATCACCTGGACGCTGTGTGCCATGCGGCCTGCATAGCCGAGGGTGGGTACCCTAGCCCTCTTAACTACAACGGCTATCCGAAGTCTCTGTGTACTTCAGTAAACGAGATTATTTGTCACGGAATTCCAGATAGTCGAGCTTTACGCGATGGTGACATCGTCAATTGCGACGTCACGATCTTTTTGAACGGTGTGCATGGCGACCACAGCGAAACTTTCGCCATTGGCCAAATTGATCAACGCTCCCAAGAGTTAATTCAAGTAACTCGGGAGTGCATGTACCTGGGGATTAGCGCGGTCCGCTCCGGCGGCGTCGTGAGCGACATAGGTAAAGCCATTCAAAACCATGCGGAGTCCGCGGGCTTTGGGGTGGTTCGGGAGTTTATTGGTCATGGGGTGGGGGAAGTGTTTCATCATCAACCAAACATTCCTCACTATTACGAGCCCTCCGCTCGCTTCGAATTTGCGCCTGGGATGACGTTCACGATCGAGCCGATGATCACCATCGGCTCACCGAAAGCGCAGTTGTGGGAAGACGGGTGGACCGCAGCTACGGCCGACTTGAGTCGTACCGCTCAATTCGAACATACGGTCCTCGTGCAAGAGGACGGAGTTGAAATTCTCACGGTCGACGATGACGAAGTTCAGCCGTTTCTCGCGGACGCAGATAGGCAGAACTGGCCTGCGACTATCTCGCTCACTGACACAGGCTTCAAGGCCTAGGAATCGTGATCTCAATGGCCTTGAGATTTCTGTTCGCAATGGCCGCGGCCATATTGAGTTTAGTTGCGTGTGCAAAGGACCCTGTGATCAGACCCAATCCCACCTCAACCCCAGTTCTGACAACGCTTCGCCCCGAACTCACCACCACGACTACTGAAAAGATCATTCAACGAATGGCCTATGTGGTGCAGCCCGGAGACACTCTCGGCAAGATTGCTAAGGGCTTTGGGGTGACAGTGGCTGACCTGATGACAGAAAACGGTAAAGAAGACACGCTCTTAAGAATCGGAGAAACCCTTTTTATCCCCCCGCCGTCAGATGGAACCTCTGAGTGAGGCTGATTCGAAGCTCTGTCGCTCTACCAGTGCTCCCATTAGTTCTCGTCCTCGTTCTGGCTTGCGCTCCCGAGGTGAAACCTGAACCACCAACTGTGAGTTCAACTGCGGTAGCGGTGAGCGAAGCCGAACAAGAGGACGAAGAATTCCGCGACACCTACGAAGTGGTTCGAGGAGACACTCTTATTGCGATCGCCGATCGTTTTGGGGTTGATCTGAATGATCTTGTGCGCGAGAACAACATTGCCGATCCGACGAAGATCTACGTGGGTCAGATTCTTTTGATTCCTCCGCCACCGAACAAAGATGATGGTCCGTTGCTGACCATACCCCCGCCTACTGATCCTCAATTGCCGACGCTCGAACCGACGACTTCGGTAGAGAATTCGTAAGACTTCTCGTGGCTGCCTGGCATTGACCGCTTTAGCGTGCAACTGTGACTAGGTGCGCATAGGTCGACGCCAATGAACGGCAAAAGTCCGCTGGGCCCAAGCGTTGACCGAATCGATGATCAAGTCGATCAATGGTGGGAGCGTTGGCGAGGTGAACCCTCAGTCGATCGATTGTTTTACATCGCTTCGAACCTGGGTGATTTCAGTCTTATTTGGCACATTGTCGGCGGGTTGCGTGCTCTGCCCCCCGGTAGGCGACCGAGAACAGCTGTGGGATTCAGCGCACTCATGGGTTTTGAATCGCTCTTGGTGAATCAGGGTGTCAAAAGACTTTTCGGCCGAGTTCGCCCCGCCGAAGCAGCTGACAACCCAACCTCCCACCAACTGCGCCAACCCCTCACCTCCAGTTTCCCGTCAGGCCATGCGTCAGCGGCCTTTTGTGCATCCGCGTTTCTTTCGCGTCGATCCGCGCTAGGTCCCTTCTGGCACTTGATCGCCGGGGTCGTTGCGTGTTCGCGGATACACGTACGTCTGCATCACGCTTCGGATGTGGCAATGGGCGCTGGAATGGGTTTGATCCTCGGGAAATTAGCGGAGCGAATTCTTCCCAAGGACTAGGTCCCTACGTCAATGTATGGGGCACCCTGACCGTGGAGTTGACTCAGGCTTGAGCTGGGACTTCTAGCTCTGCTTCGACATCGGAAATGTCTACAGTCACATCGATTTCGGGTCGGTCTATTCGGTTGAGCACAGAGCGGATGTCAAGAAGTACATCGGTGACTTCGTTCGCTGACACCAGTTCACGCTGCATAAAGCTGCCGAGGGCACGATCCACTAGGGCAAGGGCCTCATCGGTATTTGCGACGGCAATGGTCTCCACGTCCGGGGTTTCAGTCACCAGATGCTCCTCTCTGTGGGGACGAAAAGTTTCGGCTCGTAATCTCACCCTACCGCTGAAGCCCACCTGATAACGAACATATTGACCATAAGTGACAAGTCGATGGAGCCGAGTAACTTCGAGATGATGAACGCTAGATCTAGAATTCCCCTCGGTATCACCTACGGAAGTCTTGGAGTTCTCGGGCCGTCCGCGGTAACGGAAGTGGCGCTTTCCGCCGAAGCCGCTGGCTACCAATCTTTTTGGACGGTCGAGGCAACTGGGACTGACGCCTTCAGTCTTCTGGGAGCAGTGTCGCACGCGGCTCCGGGACTCGACTTGGCAACGGGCATAATGCCGATTCAGTTTCGCGGTCCTTCGCTGACCGCCATGACAGCCGCAACGCTTCAGGCCCTCAATCCGAAACGCAACGTGTGGATCGGCCTGGGCGTATCAGCCCCCGGCGTTCTCCGCCAACACGGCATCCCAACTCCCGATCGTCCTATAGCGATGATGCGCGAATACGTTGCTTTGCTGCGTGAGTGCCTCTCAGGGGAGTCAGTGACATTTGAGGGTGACTTCTGGCAGGTTCGGCGTTTTAGACTGGCCGTTCGCCCTGAGGAGCAGATACCCAAGATCGTCATCGCAGCACTCAACCCTCAAATGCTGAAACTCGGCGGAGAGGTCGCGGATGCAGTTCTCTTGAACTACATCCCCGCAGCCCATGTGACCGAAGCTGCCCAACACATCCGATCCGGTGGAAACGCAACAATTATGAGTTACGTTCATGCTGCGGTGGGCGATCTTTCTGAGGTAGCGCGGTCGGCTCGAAAAGACTTGTTCAATTATGCGATGGCTGATGGATACGCCAACATGTTCCGCTCGGCTGGTTTCGAAAGCGAAATCGATGAGTTACGTTCACATCAAGCTGACCGTGACCGCGAAGGCGCTCTCGCCTCTATAACGGACCGAATGATCCAAGCCATTAATTTCATCGGAAACCAAGACGAGGTTGTCAATTTTATTCGGAGCTACATTGAGAGCGGTGTCGAGTATCCGATCCTCATGCCAATGCCGTGGGGGGACGACCGCAGATCGGTTGCGCAGTTGACTTTGGAGGCCGCTGCTGTCGCCGCTTCCTAACCACGAAATCGACTTTCGGAAGAGGAGGACCACGTGGGTTCCTTCACTACTTCATGCCGTCCATCGGCAGTCTCCGGAAGGTCTCGGAGTCCGGTTACTGTTCCACACTCGGTGGAAGCCGCAGCGGATTGTTGATGTCTTAACCGGCGCCGGATTCTCGGTTGGGTTATCAACCCAAGAGCCAGACTGTATTCGGGTCGCTGCCACGACTATGCGAACCTTGCCCGACACCGTTAACTCGAAGATGCGATTACTGGTTGTCGGCCTGAATCCAAGTTTCCATGCCGCGGATGCCGGATACGGATTCGCTGGTCCTGGTAACCGATTCTGGTCTGCTGCACGTGACGCCAAAATTGTCACGAAGGAACGCGACCCGCTCTACGCTTTGCAGGTTGATCGAGTGGGTATGACCGACCTGGCAAAACGACCGACGTCTCGAGCCTCTGAGTTAACCGATCTCGATTACCGAATCGGGCTAGCGAGGATCAGCCGCATGTGTGACTGGTTATCCCCAGAGGTCGTGTGCGTTTTGGGAATTACTGGGTGGCGAGCGGCTTTGGGGGATTCCAAGTTGTCCCTGGGCCCGCAGAGCATCCGGTTAGGGGGTCGACCGGTTTACGTGTTGCCGAACCCGAGCGGCTTAAACGCGCACACCAATCATGGAGACTTGGTCAGACGATTCGGTGAGCTACCGATGTCTGCCTAACGGCTGAGACAGTTATTCGACTGCAGCAATCCCGGTCGGACATGCCACACCGGTTCCGCCGAGTCCGCAATATCCATTGGGCACTTTGTGAAGGTATTGCTGATGGTAGTGCTCCGCGTAGTAGAACTCGCCCGTATGCAATATCTCGGTTGTTATGGCAGAGAATCCGGCGTCGGCGAGCGCTGACTGAAATTCCTGGCGGCTCAACTCGGCAAGCATCCGCTGTTGTTCGCTTGAAACATATATTCCGGATCGGTATTGCGTTCCCAGGTCGTTTCCTTGCCGCATGCCTTGGGTCGGGTCGTGGTTTTCCCAGAACAGTTGGAGTATCTCGACATAACTAACAATCTTGGGGTCATAGACAACAAGAACTACTTCGTTGTGTCCTGTCAACCCGCTACAAACCTCTTCGTATGTCGGGTTTCGGGTGAAACCTCCGGCGTAACCGACCGCTGTGGTCAGCACTCCGGCGGTCTCCCAGAAGACTCTCTCTGCACCCCAAAAACAGCCCATCCCTACCACAATGTTTTCGCTGTCGCTGGGAAACGGCGAGGTTAGAGGTTGGCCTAATACCTCGTGCAGCGGCGGGACCGGCATCGCAGCGTCGCGTCCTGGTAGTGCGCTCTCTGCTGACGGCATTTCAAATTTTCTACTCCAAAGTGACATTGCTCTAACCTCCATCCCAGATTAGGTCATCGCGGGCAGACTAGGCACAGCCTCACCTAGCCTTACTGCATGTCTAGTTCACTCATTCCGACTGAATCATTAGCTCGAGTCGGCGAAGTGTTGGCGGGGCCGGTAACCGTTCCGATTGACGCTCGCGAGGCTCAGCGTTACGCCTACGCCGTCGGCGATGAAAATCCTATTTACTTCGATGAAAAAGTCGCTCAAGCGGCTGGCTATCGGACAATCACCGTCCCGCCGCTGTTTATCACCCACGCCCTCGTACAACCCAAGCCGTCGAACATGCTTCGCGAAGACGGGCTGTACGAGGACACAACAAGCGTTCACCTGAAGGTGTCGAGGATGATGTTCGGGGGAGAAGAATGGGACTTCTTCGAACCTGTTTGCGTTGGAGATGCGATTACAGCGACGACGCGATTGGCAGACCTTGACCAAAAAGAAGGAAGTAAAGGTCCTTTCGTTCGGCTGGTTCGAGAGACGACCTTCGTGAACCAGGAAGAACAGGTCGTCGCGCGGTCGCGACAGATTGGTATTGCTCGATGAACGGATATCCAACCGTGCAGTCCACGAAAGTGGGCGATCGTCTGCCTGAAATGCAAAAAAGTGCTAATGAAGCTGAACTTTTCTTGTACAGCGCTGCGAGTTTCAATCCACATCGCATTCATTACGATCACGCTTACGCCCGACATGAAGGTCACCAGGACACCGTCGTCCACGGACCGCTTCAAGGCTCATGGCTTACTCAATTTGTCACCGATTGGGCGGGTCCCAACGCTCGGCTGTTATCGGTTGAATGGCAGAACCGGGCGAGCGCCTTTGTTGACGAAGAGGTTCAATTTTCGGGCACGGTCGTGGCTCTAGATGCAACCGAGGGGGTAGTGGAATTGGAAATTGTCGGACAAAAGTCCGATGGAACAATTCTGATGCCAGCCAAGGCTTCGGTAAGATTGGCGGGCCGATAAGTGAAAATAGCTGTCGATTTCCCGTCCGTGGCCTACCGGGAGGGTCCGGAAAAAGTTCTCGCCTTAGCCTCAGCGATCGAAGATATCGGCTACGACGAAATTGCGGTGTTCGATCACGTAGTCATGGGCCATCCAGGGGAGGGTCGCCGCACGATTTATTCAGCTGAAATGCCGATCTTGGAAGCGTTGATGTTGCTCTCGAATGTTGCGGCCGTCACCAGCCGGGTATCGCTCTCTACTGAAGTCCTCGTTCTACCTCAACGCCAACCTGTGCTGGTCGCGAAGCAAATCAGCACTTTAGACACACTGTCGAATGGGAGAGTTCGGTTGGGTATCGGCGTCGGCTGGCAAGACAGTGAATATGACGCTCTTGAAGAAAACTTCTCGAATCGCGGCAAACGGATGGATGAAGCGATCGATCTGTTGAGGAGCTACTGGTCCGGCGGACGCATCGAATTTCGCGGGGCCTATTACGACTCTCATGACATGGGTATGGAGCCCGTTTCGCCTCAAGGGGCAGAACTACCTATCTGGGTGGGAGGAGAAAGTGCCGCGGCCCTAAGGCGAACAGCCCAGAAGGCCGATGGGTGGATGGCGTCTGGGGTTACCGACGAACAAGCGTTGTTGTGTGTGGAAAAGATCCGACGTCAGGCTGAGGAATTTGGCCGGAACCCCGCCGACATTGGCTTCCAACTCATGTTGCAACCTCCGCCCCGCAGCGATGAGGATAAAGCCTTCTACGCCAACCTCGATGCTGTAGCGGAGCGATCTGCTGTGGTTCGCGCGATGGGCTTTGACTGGACGTCGGTGAACGCTACAGCGCTGTTTCAGGCTGGAGCCCGGTCTGTCGATGCGATGATTGAGCAGCTAGACGTCATCCACAGTCGTATCAGGCGCGAAATTGGTTGATCCGGCCCTTTCCTCCTGTTGAAGCAATTCCACTAGCTCGATGAGGTCGGCCATCTTCTGGATTCGGTGATCGGCAAGACTCGCCGTCGCTGGGTGATTTCCAATCGCGACGGTGATAGCGCCCGCAGCTTGGCCAGCCAAAACGTCGTGGACGGAATCACCGACCATCAAGTAGCTGCCTTGAGCGGCGTCACATTCTTCTACGGCCGCCAGAACCATACCTGGGCCGGGTTTCGCTCCATGGCCGGAGTCATACCCCTTGATCGACGTGAATAGCTGGGTCCATCCAAGGACGCTGACGTGTTCACGAGCCACCGCCTCTGAATCATTTGTGGCTATAGCCAACTTAATGCCGTTTGCGACCAATGCTTCAAGCGTCACGGCGGCTTCGTAAGTAGGGACGATGTTCAATTTCGAGACTTCGTTGATTGTCCGTTCAAAGGCTGTGGCGTCGACGAAGTCAGCTACAAGCGCCATAGTCACATCGTTGCTGTCACTGATGAACGGGGAGTCTGCTAAGACTCGTCGCAAGGTGAGGTCGTAGCCGAACATTGACGCCGAGGCCTCGCGAGCGTCGCTATCGGTAATCTGATCGAAAGCCACACCAATCGCTTCGTTCCAAGTTGCATCGAAATCAAGCAGGGTGCCGTCTTTGTCAAAGACGATTGCTTTAATCACCCGGTTGGGCGACCAGGACTTCACAACCAGTTCCATCTATCAGTTGCCTCACGGATTCTTGATCATCGGGAGAAAGGTTGGCGAACGCCTCGCGCAGCCAGGTCAAGCATTTGCTCTGATATCGAAATGGGGCTTGCTGATAGTTGGCCCCTCGGATCGAACAAACAACCTTTTCAGCGCCCGACGCCAGAGCATCGTGGTTGGCGACCATGAAGGGAGCGTAGGTTTGTCCTATCTCGTGGAGAAGGTCACTTAGCGTCGCCGGCAAGTCCTCGCGCGTGAACCATCCCTGGTTTCCCGCAACGTCAAGTGATGACAGATCATCGACTTGATAAACCCATATGATGCTCCGCGGGCTTTGTCGGGCGGCTATTTGTGCCGAATCGGGCTCCCAAAAACACAGTTGGGTGAACTGTCCGAATATGCCAAAGTCACCGCGACCTGGACGATGTCCGAGAAGAAACTGGTGATGAGTCAAATGGTTTTCCATGACCGCCAATAGTCGAAGAAAGCTTTCTTCGATTACCGGGCGATTCTCCTCAGTTGATCCCACCAAAGCTGTTCGATTCGTCTGTCTTCGGGTGATGAAATCCTTCATCTGAAGGTGCTGCTCAGGATCCATCTGGTTGTTGGCCATAAGCGGCAGCATGTTGCCCGCTTTTTCGATCGCTTCAGGATATAAATGGTGCCATCGGTAGTGGTACATCATCTTGGTGACCCATTCGTCGCCATAGTCCTCGATCAGGTGATCTAGAAACGCGACTACCGGATCACTCGGCAACAAGCTCCGATCTTGGTACTCATCTTCTAATCGCATTATCTGCGGAGATGAGTCGACCATGGCCTCGGAGTACCCACCATCTTCTTTATGAAACGCTAATACCGGGATAATCGCGACTGAGGGTTGGGGAAGGCCTTGATCTTGTTCAGAGTTTCGCACTACCCACCTGTATGCGATCCGACGGTATCGGAGTATCGCCCGCATTTTTCGGGAGTATGGCGAGCCGTAGGCTCCCACCAGGGTTAAGTCAGGGGAGTTCAACTGCTTCCTCCAAGCTGTCGGTTTTTGGAGTGTTCATTTGTGCCCGCTTTCGCAGTCTTTACCTAATTCAACAAAGCATGACACGCCAACTCCCGTTGTAGAAGTGATCACCGCTACGGTGGAGCCATGGGCCAACGCGAACTCACCATCAACAACCTTGACGCATGTTGGAACAGCGTCGTGGACTTTTTGAGCAATATTACCGACCAACAATGGGAGACCCAGTCGTTATGTCCCGCATGGAATATCAAAGGCGTCGCCGCTCACATGGTGGCGGTCGAGCAAGTTTTATCCAACTGGGTGCCAACCGGGCTGGACACTCCTCCACCATTTCAGGATGGTGAGGAACATTTCGGTGCAGCGATGAAAATGTCGGGGGGTGATCTAGTCGCTCATATGCAGAGGACATTCGACGTTAGACGGGCAAACCTGGCTGAAACTACTGACGAAGACTTCCAGACTGAGAGCATGACTCCGGTCGGCCCTTCTACCTATGGTCGCTTTATGGCGATTCGTGAGTTCGATTTCTGGATGCACGAACGCGATTGCCGAACTCCCCTTAGCTTGGAAATCGACAACGGAGGCCCGGCGGCGGAGATGGCGTTAAACGAGGTCCATTTGTCAATTGGGTACATAGTGGGCAAGAAAATTGGATTGACGGAAGGACAGTCAATTCACTTCGACATCACCGGGGCGGTGGATCGCGATATCTACGTTGTCGTTGATGGCCGAGCCACAGAAACCGACGCTTTAGATCACCCGACGCTAACGCTTCACTGTGATTCGATGGCGTTCATGAACCAGGCATGTGGACGGATCGACCCTGAGATCCCCATAGCGGGCGGTCAGATCAGTTGGTCGGGCGATGAGGAACTCGGCGCGCACGCCGCGAGGAACCTACGCTTCACCATGTAGCTCATAGCTTCGGGTTAGTCAGTGAAACTCGATACTAAAGTTGGATTCTCTAGATTCGCGAGTTGTCTGTTGCGGTGACCTACTTCAGCGAGTAATTCCGGATGACTCAGCACCCAAAATCTTTGTTGGTACATGGCGTCCACCACCTGCGACGCAACGTTACTGGGGTCCATTCCTTTTTCTAGGGCTGCGGCAATGGCAGCATTTCGTTGACGAGCTTCGTCGGGGACTTGAGCTTTATCGCTTACCGGTTTGGCTCGCTCACGTTGCAGATGGGTCGGGCGGTTCCTTTGCGCGGTCGCGATGTTCGTTCGGACCACGCCGGGGCAAAGCACGGAAACACCGACATCGGCCTCTGGGTCACGAGCCATTTCGTGATGCAAGGTTTCCATGATGGCTACAACTCCAAACTTCGCGGCGTTGTAGGGAGCAAGACCCGGGACGGCCATTAGACCCGCTACCGACGCAGTACTCATCAGATGACTCTCTTCGGCCTCAATGAGGTGAGGCAGGAAGTGATGGACGCCGTGGATGACTCCCCATAGGGAAACGTCAATGACCCATTTCCAGTCCACTAGTTGTTGATTTTTAACGAGGCCACCTCCTCCTACTCCCGCGTTGTTGCAAAGAATGTTGACGCCTCCGAATGTCTCAAGCGTCGCGGCGCATAAGGCGGCAACTGAGTCGGAATCGGTGACATCTGTTTTCACCGCGAGGGTAGGAACTTGGAGCGCACTTACTTCTGTTCTTGCCGATTCAAGCGCTTCTTCTTCAACGTCCGCGAGAACGACCTTCGCGCCCTCGTTTGCAAACGCCATCGCTAATGCCTTGCCTATGCCTGACGCTGCACCGGTTACTACTGCAACGCGTCCGGTCATCGTCTCCATATGATCCCCTAACCTTCCGTGTCTTTGAACTTAGGCTCGCATGCGTTTCATGGATGACTCATGTGTTGAGTTGCTCGAAGCGATCCATTACGTCGAGATATTCGGTAATCATGTCCTCGACTACGCGGGTTGCCGAAATTGATTCATTCATTGATCCCACTATTTGACCAACAAAATAGTTCGCGAGTTCCACCGCCCCTCGATTCTCAGGATTCGTTGCTGCGCGATCTACTCTCCGGCTCGCATGAGCAATCAACATCGGTTGGAGGGGCATAGGCAAGGTGCCCGGCGAAGTATCTCCCTCCCACTCGTCTGTCCAAGCTGAACGGAGTTGGCGGGCCGGTTTACCGGTGCGTGATCTAGAACGCAACGTGTCTGAGGAGGTCGCCGTCAAGAATTTCTCTTTGACAACTGGATGAGTTTCGGCTTCCTGGGTGGTGAGCCATACCGAACCGCACCAAACACCTTGCGCGCCCAAAGCAATGGAAGCCGCCACTTGTCGCCCGCTTCCAATTCCACCAGCGGCAAGCACTGGGGTCGGCGCTACAGCGTCAACGATTTCAGGAACCAAAACCATTGTGCCGATGTCTCCGGTGTGTCCGCCAGCTTCATGACCTTGCGCAATAATGATGTCGACACCGGCGGCAACGTGTCGCACAGCGTGCGACTTCTTTCCAGCCAACGCGCCGACTAACACGTCGTTGGCGTGCGCCCGCTCGATCATATCCGGCGGGGGTGGCCCCAAAGCGTTCACGATGAGCTTGATTGGATGTGAAAATGCTACGTCCATGAGGGGCACCGCTTGGGCGTAAGTCATTGGCGGTTCTGAGTCAACGGGTAACCCTCCGCGACCTTCTCGACCGTCATCCTTCGGCAACGGGGGAACCGCATACCGTTCCATCATGTCGTCGACGAAATCTCTGTGACCTTGGGGAATCATTTCGTTCAAGTCACTTAAAGATTTTCCACCCTCCGCCGAGCCCTCATATTTCGCGGGAACGATGATGTCGACGCCGAACGGTTTGTCGCCTACCTCTTCACGGATCCATTGCAAATCGATATCAAGTTGCTCTGGGGTGTGCCCCGCGGCGCCAAGCACGCCGAAGCCACCTGCTTTCGTGACAGCAGCGACCACGTCGCGGCAGTGAGTAAACGCGAGGATAGGCACATCCACGCCAAGCATTTCGCAGACTGGAGTCTTCATAGCCGAGAACCTAGGCCGTCGACAGCAGTCATGGCCACTAGAAAGGTCCAACAGATCCCCGATCACTGATTAATGATCTGTTGCAAGCCCTTTCAAATAGGGCGAATTCGGCAACTTCGCGAAAACCGGCTTGGGTATCGGCCCTGCGCGTTGCAAAATACAGTCATGAGCTTTATTGCCACTGGCCACAGCTACGTAGATGTTGAGACAGGGACGCGACTTGATGTCTGGTATCCCGAGGAAAACATCAACCCAGCAAGATCCTGCCTGGCCGAACAACTTGGAATTATTCAAGGTGAGTTGACAGAAACAGCGATAGAAGATCTGAGCGCACCAGCGGTCGATCTAGCCGACGCTTACCTACGTCTCCATCTCTTGAGTCGCCGTGAAATCCGCCCACACGGGGCGAATCTTGATGGCATTTTCGGTTTGATGACCAATTGTGCTTGGACCAACGCTGGGCCCGTTCTTCCCGAACGAGTGGACGACCTTCGGACCGGCGCGGCGTCCATGGGCGTCAACATCTCTGTGACTTCTGTGGACAAATTCCCCCGAATGACCGATTACGTGATCCCATCGGGGGTACGAATCGCTGATGCCGACCGGGTGAGGCTTGGAGCGCATCTAGCCGATGGGACCACAGTGATGCATGAGGGCTTCTGCAACTTCAATGCGGGCACTTTGGGCCCTTCAATGGTCGAAGGTCGGATTAGCGCCGGCGTGGTGGTCGGAGCGAATAGCGACCTTGGGGGAAGCGCGTCCATTATGGGCACTCTGTCCGGCGGCGGTAAGGAAACCATCGTCGTCGGTGAGAACTGCCTGTTGGGGGCAAATTCAGGTATCGGGATATCTCTGGGCGACAGCTGCACGGTAGAAGCCGGCTGCTACGTGACAGCTGGTAGTCATGTGACTCTTCCCGATGGCTCTGTCGTCAAAGGCAAAGATCTTTCTGGTAGGTCGGGAATGCTATTGATTCGCAACAGCACCTCGGGCGCGATTGAAATGCGGGTTTTGGATCCAACCAAATGGGAAGGCATTAACGAAGCACTGCATGACAACTAGCTACCGGCGCGTGGCTATCCGGCACCACTACGCTTCGTGCACTGCGTTTGGAGAGGGAGAAATGCCATACGTTGAGGACCGAGTTATCCATGATGCCGACGCCCATACCATGGAGCCACCCGAATGGCTTGACGAATTCGCGTCTTTCGAAGTTCAGAAATTCGTGCACGCAAATTTCTCAATTAGTGAACAAACGCCAATTTTTAAAGAGATCGGTGAGTGTCGAACACTTCACACGGACCCTGAGTTTCGGGCGGCCGCTGAAACAGAAATCATGCTCCGGAAAAATTATCGCGCTCATGGGGCATGGGATCCCATCGATCGCAGTGAGGCCCTGGATTACATGGGCTTCGCTACCCAACTTGTATTCCCGACTATGCCGAACACAATCCTTGAGGCCATGGAGCACGAGGCGCCGCCGAGTCTTACTTACGAGACAGCGTCTGCGGCAAACCGAGCACAAATAGCCTTCTGCGGAAATGATCCTCGCCTTCTTCCAGTTGCTTATATCCCTTTGCAGGATCTTGATCGAGCGGCCCCGTGCGCCACAGAGGCGCTTGAGGCCGGGGCGTCCGCTCTTTTAATACCGAACCGTATGCCCAAAGATCACGCTCACAGTCACGTCGCGTTCGATGATGTCTGGGCACAGGCGCAGGAGGCAGGCATACCAGTGGTCATGCATGTCGCGACGCCAGAGCTTGTGATGCCGCCCCAGCACCGCAACAACGGGTTGCCACCCGAACCAGATTTTCACGGCGGTAGCGAAAACTTCCGATCGGTGTCCTATATGGCGATTTCTTCTGCACCAATTCAGGCGTTATCGATGCTGGTGTTCGATGGCGTGCTGGAGCGGTTTCCTGAGCTAAAGCTCGGTGTCATCGAACTTGGTGCGGCGTGGTTACCTTCGTTCATGCGCCAACTTGAAGCAGCGTTCGATGCTTTTGAACGACATGAGCAACGTCTGCAAACGCTCAGTCTTCGGCCTTCCGATTATGTCCGACGACAAGTCAGAGTCACACCTTTTCCCACTGAGCCGACCAAGTGGATCATTGAAAACACCGGCGAGGAAATCTGTATGTTCAGTTCGGATTTCCCACATGTTGAAGGAGGACGAAACCCTCTGCGCCGTTTCGACACCGAAGTCGGAACTCTTTCAGGTGAAACGCAGGACCGGTTTTTTCGATTCAACTTTGAAGATCTGATGGGTCAGAGCGTGTCGAAACTAGTGAGCGCGCAGGGTTGATATGGGTATACGCCTCAGCAAACCTTGGGAGAGCCTCGATCCTTTAACCATCGCTGCTCTACCGGCCCAGTTGGGGGTGTATCAGATCGCCGATGATGGCGGGAACGTCCTCTCAGTCGGTTACGCCGGAGCCAAACATCCTTTCGGTTTGCGGAGCGCTCTAGAGCAAGAAATCGAGTTCCACGGGACCGAAGCGACCCACTTTCGATACGAATTCACTTCTAACTATCGCAGCCGCTGGGACGAACTCTTGATGCTGCACCTTCACGACCACGGACAGCTACCTGACCATCAAAGAGACGAAGAGGGTCGAGTCGGCCGACTATCCCCGAACTGAGAAACCGATATGGATTTCACCCTTACCGAAGAACAACAGATGATCGTCGATACGACGAGACGGTTTGTCCAAAGCGAAATCGTCCCGTTGGAGGAAGAACTCGACCCTGACGCTGGTTCTTTAGCTGTCGAAGATCAGGACCGACTTGTGGCTATGACTCAGTCGATGGGTTTTTACGGACTTGACATTCCCGAGGAATACGGAGGCCCGGGTCTCAATACCACGACACGCGCCCTGATGGCTATCGAAATGTCTCAACACCGGGCCGGTTTGTATAACCCGTGTTATGGAGTTTTCGGCGGGGCGGGGCTTGCTCAGCTCTATGAGGCCACCGATACTCAAAAAGAACAGTGGCTTTATCCAACCTTGAGGGGGGAGAAAAAGGGCTGTTTTGCCCTAACTGAACCGTCTGGAGGCTCTGATCCGGCGCGAGCCATTCAGACACGCGGATTTCAGGACGGCGATGAGTGGGTCCTTAACGGCTCGAAACTTTATATCTCTGGAGCTGACAAGGCTGATTATGCGCTGGTTTTCGCTCGCACTTCCGATGATCCAGGACGTAACGGGGTGACTGCGTTCATTGTTGATACAGACACTCCGGGGTTCCACGTTCGCCGCGTGGTTCACACGTTGCGCGCGACCCATTACGCGACCGAATTACAGTTCGACGAGATGCGGGTTCCGCAAGAAAATATTCTTGGGGAAGTGAACGGGGGCTTCGCTATTGCAAATGATCGTCTGAGTCGGCAGCGAATTCCGTACGCCGCCGGTTGTATCGGTCCCGCTATTCGTGCTCAAGAAATGGCTATCGATTGGGCCAAAAGTCGTGAAACTTTTGGCTCACTGTTAGCTGAAAAGCAAGCGATTCAGTGGATGATCGTCGACAACGAGATCGATATTCGTCACGCCAGGTATTGCGTCTTGGAGGCTGCGCAGAAAGCCGATAGCGGGGACCGTTTCCGGACCGAGGCAGCTATGGCAAAGCTGGTTGCGACCGAGGCGAGCAGTCGAGTTGTCGATAGGTGTATTCAAATCCACGGTGGGGTCGGAGTTACCAAGGATTTACCTCTTGAACGTTGGTACCGCGAGCTGCGGATCCGACGAGTCGGTGAAGGCCCTAGCGAAGTTCAACGACTGATCATGGCCCGCGACATCCTGGGCGGAAGCTTCAAGTGACTAACGACAATCGTGCCCTTCCTCTCCACGGAGTCACGGTCCTTGATCTGGGACAGATTTATCAGGGCCCGTATGCGGGCTTTCTTCTCGCAATGGCAGGGGCTCGTGTTATCAAAATCGAACAGACCCGGGGGGAACCGCTTAGGGCAAGGGGCGACTCCCTGCCTTACGCAGCCCTGAATTCTTGTAAAGAAGCTGTCACGCTCGATCTGAAGTCCATTGAGGGACACGAAATGTTTCTTGGCTTAGCGACGAGCGCTGATGTGGTTCTCGTCAATTACGCCCCGGGCGTCCCTGAAAAGTTGAAGATTGACGCCCAGTCTCTCTGGAACGTCAACCCAAAGCTGGTTTTCGCGCACGCATCGGGATTCGGGTTGAGCGGTCCTGATTCGGCACAAACTGCGATGGATATAACGGTGCAAGCTCATATGGGACCTATGAGCGTGACCGGTTACCCCGAACAACCACCTGTTAAGGCTGGGGTTGCATTCATAGATTTCTTGGGCGGCGCTCACCTCTATGGGGCGATAGTCAGCGCCCTGTTTGACGTCGAACGAACAGGTAAAGGTCGGTTAGTTGAAACATCGATGGCCGAGGCGACGTACCACACGCTTTGTTCAAACATGCTGTCATGGCACCAAACCGGGTCCGCTCCCCGCACTGGCAACAAGCACGCCGCTATGGGCGTCGCTCCTTACGACGTATACCAATGTTCTGACGGGCACGTCGCCTTGATTTCTGTCACCAACCGTCACTGGCGCTCCGTTCTGGAGGTCATCGGCAGAACAGACCTGTTCGAGGATCCACGGTTTCGCCATAACACGGACCGTGCCAAACACATGGGCGCTGTCGACGAACTAGTTGAAGAGTGGACTCGTCAAAGGTCGCGAGAAGACGTCACTTCGCTGTTCGGAGCGGCCGGCGTACCGATCGCCGTGGTGCGGGGCGTGGACGAAGTAGTCAATGATGAGCATCTTATTGAACGGCAATTTCTGCAATGGGTTGTGCATCCAACCCTCGGGGAGATACCACTCCCTCACAGCCCTCTTCGGTTTCATGGCTCATCACTTCGCGACTTAGACCTATTCCGTGCCATTGGCGAAGACAACGAAAGCGTCTACGGAGAATTTCTCGATCTCGACGCCGACGAGATCAGAGCCCTCCACGAACGTGGCGTGGTGTAGTCGGCTCGACATTTATGTTCACTGGCTAGCAACATCGACAAGCCAACCGAACACCGGTTCAAGCTCATCCAACATTTCTGGGTGCCATTGGACACCCAGAACATTGGCTGTGACATGTTCGACGCCTTCGACTGTTCCATCGTCAGATCGCGCGGTTATTCGTAGCTCTTTTCCGGGCTGATCAACAGCTTGATGATGGAACGAGTTAACTAACGTTGTTGAGCCATATAGCTGCCGTAGGATGCTGCCCGCTTCGCAACCGACACGGTGGCGGCGTTGGGTGCGGTCTTCAGTTCGTTTCGAGTGACCGTCACCCTCAGCCCAGTCAAGGTGAGGCACCAGTGTCCCACCGAGAAGCACATTGATGACTTGAAGCCCGCGGCAGATACCTAGAACGGGTATTCCGGCCCGTAGAGCAGCCTCAAGCAACGCAAATTCAAAGGCATCGCGTTCCTCCGAAACCAATAACGAACTGTCACTCGGGCCTTTCCAACGTTCAGGATTGACGTCGCCACCGCCCGTGAGTAACAGAGCGTCAAGACGGTCAACGTAAGCCGCGGGGTCATCGATGATGGGAAGTTCTACGGGTAAACCGCCGGCTTCTCGAACACGGCGCGCATACTCACCAAAGAACCAATCGACAGGACTATCAACCAGATGGGGGGCTCCTGGAGCCAAAACTGCCCCTAGAGAAGTTCGACCTGTAATTCCCACGAGAGGTGTCACAAGAGGCAAGGTACGCAAAACTGAGTCCATGTACCGAATTTTGCGCTTGGTGTCGTGCCTAGAGGCGTCCAGTTACCTTCTTCTTCTCGTCGCGACAGCGATGAAATATGCAACAAGTTACGAAGCAGGCGTAACCGTGGTAGGTCCCATACACGGAGTTCTCTACCTGATGTATGTCGCAGCGCTCTTCCGTTGGTTTGCAGATTTGGGTTGGACGTTTTACCGGGCATTCACAGCGATGGCGCTAGGCGCTTTACCACTCGGCGGATTCTTGGTCGATCGCTGGATCAGAGCAGCCAACCAGAGGGGTTCAATCGGGGATCGATCTACTGTCCAGTGAAGTTCGGGGGGCGCTTCTCGACGAAGGCGGCAACTCCCTCCTGACCGTCGTGAGTTCCCATAGCGGCGGCGATAGTCACCCCTTCAAGTTCGCCCGCTTGTTCGAGAGGGCTGTCAAATCCGGCATACACAATTTGTTTTGCATGACCAAGTGCCCATGAAGGGCCGTCCGCCAATGATTGAGCCAGTTCGGCGGTTACGGCGTCAACCTCGTCATCCGGCACTACTCGATTGACCAAACCCCACCGTTCAGCCTCTTCGGCGGAAAGAACGCGATTGGTGAGTGTCAGATCCAGCATTCTCCTCACACCAATATGGCGCGCCACGAAATAGGTGGATGTGCCATCGGGGGTGACGCCCGCTTTGGTGTAGGCCATAGTGAATTTTGCGGACTCACCAGCGACGACTAAGTCAAACGCGCTCACGATCGAGAGCCCAGCCCCCCCAGCCGCACCATTGACACCAGCCACAAAGGGTTTCGCCATCCGATTCATTTTGTAGATGCCTCCGTGGAAGTCAGTGAGCATTCCGCTGGCAAGTTTGGGTAAACCATCTCCTGCTTCGTAGAATTCCTTGAGGTCTCCACCAGCGCAAAACACTTTGCCCTCAGCCGTAACTGAGACTGCTTTGACCTGATCGTTCCACTCGATCTCAAGCATCACGTCGCGCAGGTCCCGAGAGAATTGAGGGTTGACTGCGTTTGCACCTGCTGGCCTGGCGAATCGGACGTGCGCTACCCCACCACTCGCCTCGTAATCGATGGTCTCAAGTTTCATATCGCCTCCTTTTTCGATTTTCCTTGAGTTCACATTAAATGTCTCAACGTGCGGCCGGAGCCAAATCTCTAGCGGCCTGAACAGGGTCTATGTCTCCGAAGGGCATGATCGATATAGCTGATGTGGTGACGCCCATCGCGTGGTAGCGATCAATGTGCTCGCGACATTGCTCCGGGGTGCCATGCACGATCAGCTGGTCAACCACTTGGTCGGGAATCGCGTCCAGAGCCGCTTTGCGATCTCCCGATGCCCAGTAGGTCCACATTCCTTCGAGTTCTTCTGAGCGACCAAGCCAACGATGGAAATCGGCGTATACGGGAACATTTAGATATGCCGCGATAGCTCGTTTCGCCCCTGCACGAACAATTTCTATGTCGGGGTTGGGGCAGCAAAAAATGCGGGCGACGATTTCTTTTTGCGCGCCTCCTTCTTCGACATAAGGCTTAACTGTGGCGACGTCTTCCGCTGACAGCCAGTTGATTATTGCCCCATCGCCTTCTTGGCCGGCTAGCCGGAGCATGCCTGAACGAAGAGCAGCTATGAGGATTGGTGGTTGCTCTTGAGGGACCCGACGAAGGGTGAAGCCGTTTACTTCAAAGCCGTCGTATTGTTCCGAGACTTTCTCGCCAGTTAAAGCTTTCCTTAAGAAACGAACCGTGTCGCGAGTTCGTTTATAGGGCTCTTCGAAGGGAATACCGTTCCAATTTTCGACGATGACGTTCGATGACGAGCCTATTCCCATCACAAATCGGCCCGGGGCTGCCTCGCACATGGAAGCGATGTGTTGTGCCATCAAGGCGGGGCCTCTCGTGTAGGCCGGAATAATCGCTATTCCGAGACGAAGTGTGGGAGCCCATTGGGAAGCGAGGATTAAAGGAGTAAAGCCGTCTGTTCCGTCCGCTTCGGAACTCCAAAGATCGGTGTAACCCAAGTCGGTGAATTCTTTGTAGAGATCCGCCTGCTCGTTAAGAGGTGCATCAAACGGCACGGTGATGCCGTAACGATTAGTCATAGTTCCTTGTTTCCTTGATTTTCGGGCCTCTGACACCGACACTAGCCACCTCGCTGCGACTCGGACATGCCAACAGCGCCCTTGCCGCCCTGCAAGAATTTCGATGTCCTACCCCACCTGCATAGTTATTCCATGACCAGGCAACTCCGACTCATCGAAATTCCAACAATTCACGACCAGGCTTCTGGCAGTCGGAGACTGACCAGTCAGACTCGCAACCTAGGACGCAAAGGAGTAGCCGCTGCAAGGGCTGCCCTAGCCGCAGCGCAGCACCTGCCCGATATCGATTTGGATGCCGCGTAGCAAAATTTAGATTTTAAGGTGGGGATCGCACGCCACCTTCCGTACTTGGAGTGATAGTGCGACGCAGCCACCGGTATCTGGTCGCGGGGCTGGCTAAGGTTGGGGCATGTCTGACATCGTCATCGTTGAAGCCGTGCGTTCGCCAGTTGGCCGACGCGGCGGCGAATTAAGCAATATCCACCCATCTGATCTTCTTAGTGAAGTGCAGACAGCGCTCATTGAACGGAGCGGCGTTGACCCAGCCACCATCGGCCAGGTTGTAGGGGGCTGCGTCAGCCAAGCCGGTGAGCAAACTGCAAATATCGCTCGAACAGCATGGTTGGGGGCCGGTATGCCGTTGCAGGTGGCGGCGACGACAGTCGACGCTCAATGCGGATCAAGTCAACAGGCGATCTCGCTGGCCTATGGGTTAGTCGCGTCGGGCGTTGTCGACAGCGCAGTGGGATGCGGCGTCGAATCGATGACCCGCAACCCAATGGGCTCCTCATACAAGAAGGGGCAGCTTACGGCGACTCCTCGCTACAAGGACCACTACGAGTACACGACGCAATTCCAAGGCGCCGAGTTACTAGCAAAAAAGTGGAATATCACAAGAGAAGAGTGCGACGAGTTCGGTCTGCGCAGCCAAGAGAATGCGTCACGCGCCTGGGAAGAAGACCGCTTCGCTACTCAGATCGTCGAAGTCGACGTTCCAGTGCTGGACGAAGATGGGACGGCAACTGGGGAGCGTCATCGTGTAACGCGCGATGGCGGCTTGCGGCCGACCACTCTTGAGGGTCTTTCCCAACTCAGTCCTGTTCTCGAAGATGGAGTGCATACCGCTGGCGCGTCATCACAAATCAGTGATGGCAGCGGCGCGGTTCTTCTGATGACCGCTGACAAAGCACAAGAGCAAGGGCTCCAGCCCATTGGTCGGGTCATTGACACATGTCTGGTCGGGAGCGATCCAGTGTTGATGTTGACGGGTCCGATTGAGGCAAGCCACCACTTACTCGAGCGTAACAAGATGACTATGGGCGACATTGACGTGGTGGAAATCAATGAAGCATTTGCTTCGGTGGTATTGGCTTGGGCTCGAGAAATGAGTCCAGATATGGATACGGTGAACCCCAATGGAGGCGCCATCGCTCTGGGTCACCCACTGGGTGGCACTGGGTCGATCTTGATGACCAAGGCCGTACACGAGTTGCATCGTGCCGATAAAGAATTTGGACTAGTAACTATGTGCTGCGGTGGGGGTCTTGGAACTGGGACAATAATTCAGCGGTTGTAAACCAACCGGCACTTGGCTGCCCTGATGTGTGAGCGTTCTCGGCTAGTGCGGCTGGGCTAAGGACTAAAAACTGGTTTCCCCGGCGAGTTGCGGTTCTCCGCCGTCAGTAAACAGCTTGCGCCATGAGGGCAACAGGTCAAGCCACAGTTTCATGTCTCCGCTCATCTTCAGCCGGCCCTTCATGTATTCCGCGGCAGGGTCTGCTTGGCGCAAGAACAGTTCGACGGCAAGCTCGTAGGGCATAGTCAGTTCGAGGTCGCGGCCACGACCCGAACCTAAGTACGCGCTCACTATCAAGCCCTCAGAGAGTTCCAGAGTTACTGAGATTTTTCCGTCCGGGCCGCCATCAACCTTGATCACAACTAGACCTGATCCAGTTCCCAGTGCGGACCGCGGCGCGGCTCCCCACTTCGAAACGAAATCCTCACTCAAGAATCGCATCAGCCTGAGCCGCCGTCCAGGTGCCGCAAGCCGGCGAAAAGGTCGTCTTCAATCTCTTCGGTAGCAACTCGTGACAGAAGCAACATGTACTCCTCGTAAGGATGTATTGCATCTTGCACCGCGTCGGGTAAACCAAACCAGAACGGTGATTCCGGATCGACTTGAGTTGCGTGAGCAAGTAAAGCTTTTCTTCTTACCGCGTTGTCGACCTTTATTACCGCAGTAATGCGGTCATCGCGGTCTCTGCCCGACAGCCATTTTTTGTCGTACGGCGACTTCAGACCCCGATCAAGAAAAGCCTGATGGACTCGTAGCAGCCGCTGCCTCGACCAGACGGGGGCATAAAGCTTTGACGGCTCGTGTGGTGGACCCGCTTCTGGATACCAATCTGGATCTCCGGCTCTCTCATATGCCGGAAAACTTACAGCTGTGACCTGTAGATGATCCGGGTGCGGATAACGGCTTTGTACCTCGGGATAGGTCACTATTACTTGAGGTCGAACTCGTCGAATAATTTTGACGAGCCGCTCTACAGCGGTGTCTAATTCGGCATTGGCGAAAGCCTCTGGGTGCTGGTTGTCGTCGCTATCGGGCATCCCTGAGTCTCGGTAACCGAGCATGACCACTTCGTCGTACCCGATGATCGCTGCAGCCGAGTCAAGTTCCGCTCGTCGAACAGAAGCCAGATTCTCTCGCACTTCAGTGCGGTCCATAGCGGGATTGAGAATATCCCCCACCTCCCCACCGGTACAGCACACCAATGTGGTTCGGATACCTTGCGATGAATACATGTTGATGGTCCCGGGTCCCTTCGAAGACTCATCGTCAGGGTGGGCGTGAACGGTGAGAATCGACAGCGACATCAAAGCAAAGCTAGCAATCTGTTCGCCTTAGGCCTATCTTCACTCGTTCGATTTATCGAGCAGGAGTCAAGTCGATCATGCCCGTTTCTTCATCCACTGCAATGGAATAGCCGCACAAAGCCGCTAGCCGTTCTCGACCTTCTTCAGGACCCGACGCAAGTAGCTCATCTCCCGCTCTCAACGTGACTGTTTTTCCCGGGTTGTAGATGTATGCCGCCGCTCGGCGAACCGCTAGAACGTGATACCCAGGATCTACAGCTAGTCCTAGCGAACCTAAGGTCGCATCATCAGCTGTGGAGCCTGGAGCGACTGGTACCTGGACAACAACATCGTGGGTATCGCCTAAGGCAAGCGCTAAGACCGGATGTACATCTTCTTGATCGAGCACCAGGGAAACAATTTGAAGTGCTTGATCACCGATGTCTTCGGCAGCTTCCGCCAAGTGCAGTAAGCCCCGAAGCTGTGACGGGTCCATGTCGTAAGCTGCTGCGCGAAGAACCCACGTCTGTAGCGACACTTTCATTTCGTCAAGCCGCTCTTCAAGGGCTCTGACCTCTCGCGCCAGGGAAAGGTCGTGGAGTACCAGCGCCGAATACGCAAGTCCTATCGCCGTCTCAGAAATGTTCTTCATTTCGACGAGAGTGTCAACCGCCCGGTCAAGGTCGGTTAGGAGGTCTGATGTATCGGCCTCTGGGGGAACCCAAGGTGGAGCCGCGGCCAATTCTCTGAGTCGAACTATCCCGGCAGGTTCACCGCGCATAAACAGCGCGTCCCCTGCTTCCACAATGTCTTCACCGCCGACATCGGTGAGCCAACGTCGGCCTCGTTGAATGGCTACTACGCGCATTCCGACGACGACCGGTAATTCCATATCAGCTAAGGGGCGGTTGGCTAAGTGGCTTCCATCGGCAACAACTAGGCGATGTGAAACCTCTGCGGCTTGGCCGAGATCAACGACAAGAGCACGAGGAATTCCAATCTGACGGAGAACGATCTTCGCTATGTCCACCGCCGCATTCGCGATTTGTTCGATGGAAGAAACGACCTGAAGCACCGAACTCATGCCGTCAACCTCGCGGGGGTGTCGAACCGCAAGCATCGCTAATGAACGCATCTCGTGAACGAGATCGGACATCTCTTCTTCAAGACCGAGCACTGATTCAGCCATGCCCTCGTCGTCGAAATACAACGCCGCGTAGGCGAGGTCGACCATTAGTTCCGAAGCATCTTTCGCTTCAGCTAGCAAGGTCTTCAAATTCCGTGGTTTGTCATCCATGACGTGTCTCACAGGCTAGGCAATAAGAAAGGAGTGCAGTAACAAAATTTGGTCTGGAAGAGGGACGGGTTCTTAACCTTCCGAAGTGCTGTCTGATCATGACAACCCCAACCAACCAATCGTAAGAACCAGTGCGGCTGCGCCACCCAAGTCAACGGAGCTTGTTACTAAAGGCATGCCGTACGTGTCGGGATCTACGCCGACTCGGACCGCGAGCGCTGTGCCGTAATAACCGATCGCTCCAGCGAGCACCGTGGCGATGCTTCCTCCAATCACCGATATCCATAGGAGCGACGCTAACCCCGGTGATTCGAAACCAAATAGCACGCTCGCGAATTGGGCCAGCAGACCGTTGACGATAAGTACGGGCAACGCTAAACCCAATCCGGCTGCCAGATCTCGTCGGGCGGGACGACCCGGCATGGCTGTAGGTTCGATAACTCCGAGATGAAATTTTGTAGAAAGCCGCCCAGAGAGAATGCCGCCGATTGCTCCGGCCGCCGCCAGACAAGCTGGCACTAACACAAGTACCGCTCGATTGGCCGCAAATGTCGCCAACTCATGTTCTATGACGACACCCGCGATGACTAACAAGATGCCGGTCGTAAGAAGAATCGGAAGTGACTCGGCCAACACCTGTCGCATCACTGTCAACAAACTACGGCGGCTCCACCACAGACTCAGCACGCTCAGCAATACGAGCAGCGACGCGAGAGTCGTCGTGAGAATGTCGATTTCAAGCAGGAAGCTGGCGACAAATAATGCTGGGAGCGTGACCACGTCACCCACAGCCGAGACCAGCGGGGCGTTGACATCGTCTAAGTCCCAGCCGCGTTCCGCGGATCGCGCCGCGAGACCAAGGGTGACAGCAATCAGTACTAAGAACGACAGCAGAGCCCCGACCACAGATAGGACAACTAGGTCTGCTACGGCAACAACGGAATCAAGGCCAAAAACAGGTGAAAGGATTTTCGTTAGCACCGCGAGTATCACAGCGGTCACTAGCGACAAAACCCCCGAGGCGAGCACATTTTGGGCAACGAAAGCATCCGGACGACGCGACATCCGGAATGTGCCTGCATGGATTGAAGTGGCAAGGCGACTGCCTAGCGCACCAAAAATGTTGCCGCGCATTCCGATTGCTGCAGGAACCAACACAAGAAGACCGGGGTGCCGCTGAAGGGTGCCAGTCATGGCTGCGAGAAATCCCCCTGCCACGACGGCTGTGAGGCTGCTGAAAGCGAGAGCGACGAGGCTCTGGCGGATACCAACACTGTCTGGGCCGAGAAGATCTCGAACTCGCGCTGATCTCCGAACCCGAAAAGACGATCCTTCCTTTCGGATGCGACCTGGGTGGCGCAGCGGTTTAGGAAGGCTAGACATAGCCCTAGGGTGGCATCTGACCGGCCCCAAAGCGGTCCTCCTTTTGGTTTCCTGCCCTAAATGCTCAGATAGATGTGCCAGCCAAACGCTTCATCGCTAAAGACAATTGGTTTGGGCCCAGGTTGCCACTCATGCGAAATGCCACTGTTCCGTCGGCCTCGATGAATACGAAATAGGGAACAGACGTAGCGCCGAAGGCTTCGGCCACCGTCATCGACGCTGTATCTGGGATAACCGGATACCTCCAGCCTTCGTCGGAAAGCCACTTGGCCGGGGGATGATTTCCGCGGTCGGGCGCTTCAAATGTCGAAACGGCGATCAAGTCGACTGTTGATGGCAACGCATTCGCCAAGAGCCACTCTGTGAGCGCCGCAACTTCTCGCTGGCAATGCGGGCACCAGTGAGCAAGGAACGCGACTACAAGCGGCCGGCCAGCGGGCGCTACAAGTACTTTCTCGCCGGTCAAAAGATCGACTCCACTGATAGATGGGGCTAGTTGACCAACAGCGAGATCTCCTTGCGCTGGGTCAAAGGGAGCGAGCGCTTTGCCCTGCACCGAGGACTCAGTGTTGAAATCTTGTTTCGCAACGGTCGATGACTGGTTAGAGCCTCCTCGGCAGGCTCCCGCTATAAGCATGGGGACTAACACGGCGGGGAGTAACCAGCGCTTCACCTCTACGACGGTAATTGAGGAACTGGGGAGGATCTAAAGTCACGTGACTTTTCTTGTGCGGTTTGCTCCATCGGGTTGCGGGACCACTGCCCTATTTAGCGTGAAACGACTAGCAGTTTCCCATCAGCGGACCAGATTGCTCCTGATTCGTCGCTGAGTTCATTAATCGCCCGTTTGGCCCATTAACTACACGCCACGAACGGTCGAAGGTGACCGTGAATGGACCGTCATCACGTTCCCTCATGGTCGTTACCTCCTAAAGGCGCATCGGACTTCTCACAGACGGGCTGTATCAATCGCGCTGTATTGCCGCGACGGCTGGCCTTCCGGGAAGCTACCTGTCTGAAGGGCATCACAAGTGGCACAATTCAGTCGTGGAAATAAAGCAACTCGAATCGACGCAGGGCTTTGTTATTTATGACCTACCTGGCGCTGACGCCTATGTGGGTCCAAGCCGGCTAGGAGCCAAACTAGTTCCGGGAAATGCCGAAACGTTGGTGCGCCATCAGACTTACATGTTTGCCCTTACCGGACAACGTAAGAGTGGTGCAACTATTGGTTTGAAAGTCGATCCTAAAGAAGTTGAGGCTGCGGTTGCATCACTGGCTTCCGAGTTAGCCGAGGAGTTTGTATCCCAACGATTGCTAACGAGTCCAGGTTTGCGCCTTGACCGAACGTCGCTGGAGCCTGTTCTTCGCCACGACAATCGGAACCCGGTCACTCGTGAAGATCGAGATGGCGTCACATTTGATCGGGAACTGGTAGCTGTCGGAGCAACAACTTGCGCTTCGTATTTCGCGAAACCGTCGAACGGCTGGCGGGTTGCTATCGAAGGTTTCGATGAGACTGGTCTTGCTATTGCACGAGAAGTTGAAGCTAGTGGGGGCGAAGTGGTGAAAGTCTCGACTGCTAAAGGGTGTGTGGCAGGTGATTTTGACAGTTCTACTCTCGCTGATGCATGGATGGACGCTGGTCCAGGCTGCGTCGAAAACTTAGGGCCTGCTGGCAAACCTTGGGAGATTTGGAAGGCAGATGTCGATGCGATTTTTGTGGGTTCTAAACCAGGTGCGATGTCCGGAGAAGGGGCTGCGACCGCGGGGAGCACGCCGATCATCGCTACATCTGCAGCAGCTATTTCTTCGAAGGCTTTGGCGATTTTGCGGCGAAACAGCGCTCCGGTCGGAGCGGATTTCTTGAGCGCAGTTGGTCCATCATTGGCTTGGTGGGCACCACAGAACACGAGTCTTGGTGATCTGCGTTCCTCAACGGCTGACACTGTGTTGGCATTGCTTGAAGAGACCGCTAATCACGAGGATGGAGCTTTCATGGCTGCGTGTTATAAGGCTGAAGCTTTCCTTGCCAGTTGGCAAGAAGAACGCCCATTTGGACGTCCACTGGGCTGACGCTGGGCAGGCCATTTAACGGAAATCTCGGCTGGGGATAGCCGATTCGATCTCAAGTTTTTCGATCCGCTCAGCGATGACGTTAACGACACGCTCGTGTCGTTCAAGTCTGCCTCGCACTACAAGTGCAGGCTCAGAACGAACAACGGCCCGAAACCGCAACCAACATCCGCGCGAAACTATGACGTTGATCAGGCCTGTCTCGTCTTCAAGATTGATGAACAAAGTCTCCGCGGCTGTTGCTGGACGTTGACGGTGGGTGACAACGCCTGCCACTTTCACCTTGCCAAGGTTGCAACTTAAAAGCTCGTCCGCGGTTACTACGCCTGCTTGTTTAAGTTCTTCTCGTATGAAGCGAGTCGGATGCCCGTTGGGAGCTACACCGGTCGCCCACAGATCAGAAACAGCCTCTTCTTGCAGCGACATTCCTGGCAAAGTCGGAGCTGAAGCCCCGGTAACAATGCCGCGAAGGCGCCCCGGACGAGACTGAGCAATCGCCCCCACTGCCCATAGAGCTTCGCGACGTTCCAAACCAAAGCAGGTAAAGGCGCCAGCTGTAGCCAGTGCCTCTAGTTGCTTTTGAGAGACCGCCGTGCGACGTGAGAGTTGTTCTAAATCTTCGTAAGGTCCAGAAGCAGCAACTTCGAGTGCGAGATCTTCACTAAACCCTCTTATGGATGAAAAACCCAGCCGAACAGCTACGCCACCCGTTGACCTGTCGAAACCTTCAAGTGTGGCCTTATCTGATGAAGCGTTGAGGTCTGGGGTCAAGACTTTCACACCATGGCGTCGCGCATCTTGCACTAATGAATGGGGCGAATAGAACCCCATGGGTTGAGCGTTGAGTAGGGCTGCACAAAACGCAGCTGGGTAGTGGCATTTGATCCAGGATGAAGCGTAAACAAGGTGAGCAAATGACACCGAATGGCTTTCGGGGAACCCGTAATTGGCAAAAGCAACCATCTTCTCCCAGATCTGGTCAGCGACCTCTTGCCTAATTCCACGCTCGAACATGCCTTCATACAGTCGATACCGAAGGCGTTCCATTCGCTCTCGCGATCGTTTAGAACCCATAGCTTGACGCAGTTCATCTGCCTCTGAGGGAGTAAACCCCGCCACATCGATTGCCATCTGCATGAGTTGTTCTTGAAAAAGAGGGACACCCAATGTCTTGGAAAGAGCTGGCTTGAGCAGTGGATGTAGGTAAGTAACAGCCTCTTCTCCGTTTCGACGTCGAATGTAAGGGTGAACTGAACCTCCTTGGATAGGCCCTGGTCGGATAAGCGCCACTTCTACGACCAAGTCATAAAAGCAACGGGGGCGAAGCCGAGGAAGAGTTGCCATCTGCGCTCGTGACTCCACCTGAAACACACCGATTGAGTCAGCCCGACACAACATTTCGTAGACCTCTTCTTCTTGAGGTAACGCGCCGAGGTCAACTTCGACATCATGAGCGTCAGCAATGAGATCAACAGCGTTATGCAGAGCTGACAACATCCCCAAGCCGAGTAGATCAAATTTCACTAACCCAACTGAAGCGCAGTCGTCCTTATCCCATTGCAATACCGATCTGTCAGCCATTCGCGCCCACTCAACTGGGCAGACTTCGATTACGGGACGATCACAGATCACCATGCCGCCCGAATGGATGCCTAGATGTCGTGGTGAATTTTCAATTTCGGAAGCCAGCCGGAGAACATCTTCAGGTATGAAATTGCGGCCTTGTTCTCCAAGCTCTGATTGAAAACGAGACCGAATTGGCTCGTGGCGATCATGTGACTTGGCCCATGCGTCCTGTTGACCAGGGGCATACCCCAAAGCTCGGGCAGCATCACGTATTGCTGATCGAGTCCGGTAAGTAATGACATTGGCGACCTGTGCTGTGTGTTCGCGGCCATAACGATCAAACACATACTGGATGACTTCTTCTCGTCTCCCACTTTCAATGTCAAGGTCGATATCAGGGGGTCCATCTCTCTCCGGTGAAAGGAACCGCTCGAACAACAACCCAAGCGAAACGGCATCGACGTTGGTAATACCAAGGGCGTAACAGACAGCAGAATTAGCCGCGGATCCTCTCCCCTGACAGAGAATGTTGCGAGTCCGACAAAAAGAAACGATGTCCCAGACGACGAGGAAATAACCGGGAAAGCGGAGCTGCTCAATTAACACAAGTTCGTGGGCAAGTTGTTGCCAGGCTCCCGCAATTGTTTCAGCAGACGGGGGTCCGTACCGACGTTCAGCCCCTTCGTACACAATTTTGCGCAGGTAGGACATCTCGTTCATGCCGTTGGGACACGGATATGGAGGAAGCTTCGGGGCTACTAACGACAGATCAAAGGAACATTGCCGTCCTAGTTCTGCTGCTGCTGTAACAACTCCGGGATAACGGGAAAACCAACGGGCCTGTTCAGGACCTGAACGCAAGTGGGCAGCACCCTGACCTGGGAGCCAGCCATCTATGTCGTCGAGAGACCGGCGACTCCGGATTGCTGACATCGCCCAAGCCAAGTGACGTCGAGATGGGGTCGCGTAATGAACACCGTTAGTGCAAAGCAACCCAACTTTTTGCTCAACTGCTAAATCTGCCAGGCAATCGTTGCGAGCATCGTCGGAAGGATCACCGTGGTGCCACAATTCCACAAACACATTGTCATTTCCGGCCGCCTCGATCAGCCGGCAGAGTTCTCGCCTTGCCCCCGAAATTCCCTCCATCTTTAACGCGGCCGGCACTGCACCTCGGCGGCCTGAAGTAAGTAAAGCCCAATCTCCGCGATGGCAATCCACCGCATTAACTAACTCAGGCATGGATATACGCGGCGCACCTTTTTTCCCTGCCATCTGACTTCTCGAAAGAAGGGCAGCTAGCGACGCATACCCCTCAGGGTGACGGGCCAAGACAACAAGGCGTTTACCTGGCGGGTCGGTCGTACCAACACGTGAAGGGTCCCGAAGATCGCCACCAAGAACCGAGCTGCCCTCAGGTTGCCAGGCATCAACGGTAAGTTCGGCACCAAAAACTGTAGGAAGACCAACTTCTCGAGCAGCTTCAGCGAAACGCACAACACCGTAAAAACCTCCATGGTCAGTCAACGCAAGAGCTTCCAACCCAAGTCGCGCAGCTTCGAGCACTAACTCTTCAGGACTCGAAGCGCCATCTAAGAAGCTGAAGTGAGAGTGGGTATGCAGTTCGGCGTACGGAACAACTCCCTCAGAGTGACGAATGCCATGAGATTCAAAAGGAGTTCTTCTTCTCGACCAGGCCTTACTGTCACTTTGATCGGACTGACGAGGAGAACTACTGGTTGGTTCTGACTCTCGGTCTGAAAGTCGTCGTTCAAGTTCATGCCAAGGCATAGCCGGGTTATTAAAGCCCATACCATAGATCATCGAACATATGTTCGGTGTTCGTCAAGAATGGTGGCCTTGTTCGGGGTACCTTTCATCCATGCAGAACACGATGATGGATGGGGTCGAACTCGCAAGCCTCATACATGCGGGCAAAGCTTCACCCATCGAATTGCTTGAGGATGCAATTTCGCGCGCCGATGCTCTAAATCCTCAGCTGAACGCAATTATCCACCGCCTAGATCAGCAGGCTCGAGAAAGAGCTCAACAAATGGGTGCCATGTCTGTCCCCAAGGAGGCGAGTCTGTGGGGGGTGCCTTTCCTTACTAAGGACCTGACCGTAATGACTAAAGGCGACCCATACCATGCTGGGAACGTCGCCCTTCGCGATGCGGACTACCGCGCTGGGCATACGACATATCTGTCAACAATGTTCGATCACTTGGGGCTGGTGAACTTTGGTCGGACCAACACACCTGAGTTCGGCGGCACCATTACAACTGAACCTACTTCTCATGGGGCTTGCAAGAACCCTTGGGATTTAGATCACTCAACCGGCGGTTCAAGTGGCGGGTCTGCTGCTGCGGTAGCCGCGGGAATCGTTCCAATCGCTCACGCAAACGACGGTGGTGGATCTATTCGCATTCCCGCTTCAGAATGTGGCTTAGTTGGCCTCAAACCCAGTCGAGGTCGGGTTTCATTTGGCCCCAAGATCGGCGAATCATGGGCCGGCGCGGCGATTGACGGTGTTGTGACTCGAACTATCCGTGACAGCGCCCGAGTGTTGGATGGCATCTCTCAACCGTGGCCGGGTGACCCTTATTGGGCTCCCCCGCCTGCTGTGCCATTCGAGGAAACTTCTTCGATCGAGCCAAGTCAATTAAGGATTGGATTCACCACAAGTTCAGATTGGGGTCCAGTTCACTCAGATTGCGTCGATGCCGTCGACAAAACAGCGCTTCTGCTTGAGAGTCACGGTCACATCGTGGAGTCAGACGGCCCAGACGGATTGTTTGACGACGATTTATTCGAGCACTTCAAAGTTGTGATGGCGGCCAACGAAGCCCGCTCGGTGACCAAGTTAGGCGAGGCGATTGGAAGAACCTTCGGGGCCGACGATATGGAAGCCGATACACGAGCCCTGGTGGAACTTGGTCGCAGATACACAGCCTCTGACTATTTAGTTTCAGTTGAGTGGCTTCACTTATATGCGCGAAAAATTGCTCGCTGGTGGAACAAGTTCGACATTTTGTTGACACCCGTTATTGCCGAACCGCCGCCAAAACTCGGAGAGCTTAGAGATGCCAAGCTCGGCACCAAACGTTTGCGCGAAATACTTCTCTTTACCGTCCAGTTCAATATCACTGGCCAGCCAGCAATCTCGGTCCCTATGCATATGAATGCCAATGGGCTGCCTATCGGAGTCCAGTTAGTTGGGGCGATGCACGCCGAAGCGCTGTTGCTGCAAGTAGGTGGCCAACTTGAGCTCGCCGAGTCATGGCATCGCAGGCAACCGGCAGTCCGCGCTCAATGAGACGGGGCGACGGGGGACACAGCTGCTATCTAGGTGAGGACCATTCATGAGTCGTCGGTCTCTCGCCGACAGCGCATTGTTGTCTCGCGTTCTTGGCACCGAAATTCGTGCGGGCGTCGCGGTCAGCGACCCAGCGTTAGTGTCCCTTCAACGCTGGGAACTAGCCGCGAGGAGTGCCGTGTGCGCCTCGGGGTTTGTGCTGGCAGCCTCGTTGGGAACTCTCTTACCTCTAGTGATATCGGCAGCGGCGGGGTGGGATCATTTCGCACGGCGGAGACGCTCGGTCCTGGTAGCGACAGCAAGCGGGCTTCACCTGGTGTCGATCCGTGGACAGAAAGCACATCCCGTTCGCCACTGGACGGTCGACGTGGAAGCCCGACTGATTCTGCATCCCGATAGACCTGAGGTCCCTCTGGAGCTCCCGGAGTGGATCGGTGTGATTTACGGTGCAGACATCGAGCGCGCCGAACGGACGATCAGAGAGGCGGGAGGCGAGCCGGTCAGAATGATTCGCAACGATTAGAGGCGTTCTCGTACCTTCATGGCTGCGGCGCCGAAATCTTCAGTTACCTGAAGAGCATCGAGCCCGACAGCAATTGCCCCCTCAACGTTGCCGGGATGGTCGTCAAGAAAGAGACAGTCGTTGGGAGCCAAGCCCATGCGGTTGCAGATCAGCGAATAGATCGCGTGATCGGGTTTCCGCAAGCCAACTTCGCACGAGTCAATCACCGGATCGAAGCATTCGATCGGTATGCGGTCTCGCCATTGCCGCCATTCTCTGACATTGTTAGTAAGGATTGCGACTCGCAGACCTCTATCTCTGATTTCGTGAGCTAGTTCGATCATGATCGGGATAGGTTCGGCATCGGCGAACGGGTCGAAGTCTGCTCCCGTTAAACCTCTGGCCTTGGAATCATGAGGTAACTCCGGTCCAAGTATTTTCCCCATGTGCTCAACGAATTCAGAAAGAGTGACACGACCACATTCCACTTCATGCCACATCGGAGGTTCTTCACCCGGTTCGACGTTTCGAGAATATTCTCCGAATAGCTTTTCCAACGCCGTTCGCGGGAGGTCCCAATTCTCGGCCCATCGCAAAGCAGCGAGAAATGGGGATCCTACGAGAACCCCGCCAACATCGAAGATCACGGCCTGAGGACTCACCATCCGAACGCTACTCACAACAGTCCTAGGTCTCTCGTGATAACTAGGGTCATATGCGTGATACTTCTCAGCTTTGTAAGCAATGGTGAACCCCAGTACGGCATCGGAAGCACCGACGGGGTGATCAACCTAGATCAGCGAATGAACGCCTCGACGTTGAGAGAGGCACTTAGCGACATGGATGACATACGCGGTTTCGAAGACGCGCCGGTCGATCATTTGTGGGATTCAATTTCTTTCGACCTACCCATACCAAATCAGCGCCGCTTACTCTGCGCTGGCCTCAACTACCACAAGAAATATCCGTTGGGCGGCGAAATAAAGTTGCCGAAACAACCCGTGTATTTCAACAAGCCACCGGGTTCTTTGGTTCCGCACAACGCAGCGTTGCTCCGCCCGGTCGCATCAGTTCAACTCGATTATGAAGTTGAACTAGCGGTGGTGATTGGTCGTTCGGGTAGGCATATTTCCGAGGCCCGGGCATTGGAATATGTGGCTGGATATACGGTTCTCAATGATGGTTCGGTTCGAGATTGGCAGCGCCACGGAGTAGCCGCCGGAAAAAATTTCTTCCGGTCGGGATCATGCGGCCCATGGATCGTCACCGGCGAAGCGATCCCGGATCCTTCGAAACTTTCACTAATGACTCGGGTGAACGGGGAAGAACGACAAAACGCGAAGGTGAGCGAAATGATCTTTTCCGTTCCTGAACTCATCGCATATATGTCACGGATAATGCCTCTGGAACCAGGCGACATCATCGCCACTGGCTCACCCGAAGGAACTGGTGGATCCATGGAACCCCAAGTTTGGTTATCAGATGGCGACGCGGTTGAGTTTGAGATCACCGATCTGGGAATTCTCTCTAACACGGTCGAGGACGAAATTATTTAGATGAGGGCGATACCTAATACCCCGCATTGGTGGGTACCTTAGGTCGACAACCAAAAGAAAAAGGATTTTCGACCTGCCGCATCCATTTCGTTTCACCGCTGCGACGATCGCCGTACTACTGATGGGCGCGGTCCTCGCAGTTCCGGCTGCCAATGGGGCCGGGAAGAGCAGCGCCCAGCTAAGAAAAGAGAAGGCAGCGCTTCAGGAACAGGTGAGACAACTCAGGAAGGAACGCGACGTTTTTCAAGACGAAATTCTTAACCAGGCTCGGATAATTAATACGGCCACAGCAGAGGTGTCCGAGGTTGAGCAGGCGCTGGCCGATCTAGAACTACTAGTTGCCGAACAACGCGACGACGTGACCCATGCTGAAACAGCACTGGAAGGTGCGGTGTTGGCCGTCACCGCAGCAGAACGTAAATCTGCTTCGCTCGCTGAACAACAGGCAGCGCTGCACACGCAGGTGAACGATCTAGCTCTTCAAACATACATAGGCCGCGACTCAACGCTAGAGGGCTCCTTCGGCTTGGCACGTACGGGAGATATTTATAAGGCGGCTCGCGTACAGACGTTGATCGGAGCTGCTTTCGGAGACATAAATAACACTTCCGATCGACTTCGAGCTCTTCAGATTGATACCAAAGTGGCTACTAAAGCCTTGAACGAAGCCGTCGCGCAGCGTGAACTACTTCGCTCCGAAGCAGAAGTCCAGTTAGACCAACTGTTGGAGGCAGTCGGTTTACAAGCACGGGTGGTTCTTGAGGCCGAGGAACGCTTGGAGGTTCGTTTGTATGAATCCGCGGCGTTGGCGGAGCTCGATGCCGAAATGGCCAAAGAGATCGCGGCCGAACAACAAAACCTGTCTCGCGTAATCAAGGCTGAGAAAGCGAAGCGAGCTGAAGAAGACCGTTTACGTCGCGAGGCGGAACGCAAACGTAGAGAAGCCGAGGAGGCGCGCCAACGAAGGTTGCTGGGGATTGCCGATGCCCCAACTTCTATCAATTTCGACAAGTCCGAACTTACCTCGGTTTGGGGCATTCGAGTCCATGAGTCGATCGCTGACAAACTCCTAGCTCTACTGAAGGCTGCATCCCGCGACGGCATTCGACTTGGTGGAGGTGGGTACCGAAGCTCGGATTCGCAAGTGGCCTTACGACGGGCTCACTGTGGTACGAGCAACTGGGCCGTCTACCGCAAACCTTCTTACCAATGCCGTCCACCAACCGCGCGTCCTGGTGCGTCAATGCACGAGCGTGGATTGGCGGTGGACTTCACGCAGAACGGACGAGCGCTTTGGAGTAACACGTCGGGTTACCGATGGCTGAAACGAAACGCGTCTAAGTATGGATTCCGCAATTTGCCGAGTGAGCCTTGGCACTGGTCCGTTAATGGTCGATGACCAATGAAACAGGGATGGTACTGCACTGTTGTTAGTCACTCATAGGAAGCCTCAAGCCACCACTTCCCACTTTGAACCACACAAAGATGAGCCGTTCCATCGGCTAACAACAACTGAAATCTCGCTTGTCGGCGTTTCCGGGCAGGATCCCACCATCTCTCATCAAGGAACCAAGGGCCTCCCCAACTAGTAATCGAATGTGATCCCAATAGTTCTCCTTGGACATGAGCCAGCTCTCCTCCGATTTGACCTCGACCATCTACTCGAACTGGCTGCCCTCCAGCATCTGTTACGACCAGTAGATGGGCTTGTTGGAAAACTGCAACAGGCAAAGGTGTAGGAAGTCGACCCGGCCACGGTGCATCTGTCGTCTCAGGTATAGCAATGCTCCGGTCGGGATCGAATCCAGCGACCGTCAACGAAACTCGCCGCTCGATATCCGACAAGCGGCGGCCTCCGTTATGTTCAGCTACCGTCACCGCGTCTGAACCCAGCATTCCTTGGATGCGTGTTAACGATCGCACTACGCGTTCGTCGCTAAGTGTTTCTCCTCCCCAAAACCCCAACTGATGGCCATCATCAGGAACCACTTCACTAGATGTCAACCGCACCAAGGACAACCGTCCTGTGGGACCAGTTGCTGAATGACACCAACCCTCTAGCTGCCAACGAACCCGATCGGTTATAGCTGTTGGAGTGAACTGGTGTTCATGCCGCCAGTATCGGCTGCAAGATTCACCATGTTCAGATTCCACTTCGATCAAGATCTGAGTACACACCGACCCCTCACTAGATAGACGCTTGTGGATTTCATCAGCCAGTGCTTTAGCGAGGAACACGATTGTTTCAGTGTGATCAGTTGGAGGGTCAACTTCGCTTTCCTCCATCACTACATCTGAGATCAAATCCGTTTGAGGAGTTCGACTATCTAGCCCCAGAGATAATCGATGAGCCAGTAGTCCCGGCGAACCGAACCGCGCGAGCAAGTGGTCAGCTGGTAAGGAGGCAATGTCACCAAGCGTGTGTAAACCAAGTCGTCGGAACACATCAACAAGATCAGGAGCGTTAACCAGCGGTGAGTCTTTACTACCAAGGACATCCACCGGCAACGAAGCCAGGAATTCAGAGTTAGCTCCCGGTGCAACGACCCGAATGAACGGAAGATTTTGGGGGAAAGCTGCCAAACATGCTGCAAAACGACTGTCGGCTATACCTACTCGGGGTTTGATAACGCTAGGTACCTCGCTCACACCGAGGGTGTCACATAACGCTTCCAGAGCCCGTTCGGCGACTAGTTGAGCAAGAGTTTTGTCACCACCGAAGTAACGCGATGGGCCCCGAGTTGGAAACGAACACCACCCACCCGTCGAGATTTCAACGCGAGGAGTTATCGACTCAAGTGCCGTCACGATCAAATGAAACCTACGGATATTGCGGGCCTCATCGTTATCGATCATTTCTAAATCCGGGCAAAGTCTTTGAGCTTCGCGACGACGAATACCTGGTATTACCCCCTGGTCAACCGCGGCAGGGGTCGCATCAACAACTTGGCTCATGTGCATGACAGCTACAGGACAATTGGAAGCGACTCCAGCAGCAATTGTTGGCCAATGAGGAATCGCCAGCAGCAATGTCCGCGCGTCTGTCATCACTATTTCCAAACGTGACTTAGCTAGCCCGGAGAGCTGGCTCAGTTAACTCAGCGAAAGCTTTTTTGTTCTCGCCGTGTATGCGTCTTGACGAATTCGTTTGTCCGTCACTTTGGTCAATGACACTTAGCTGGCCTTGTCCATCAGGGAGCCAAAGACGTTGTCGGCGAAGGCCCGCGTGAGCACCTCTACCCGTAGCTTCTACCTCTACTCTGCGGGAAGTTAAACGACCACGGCCACTGCCAATACCTGTCCATGTAGTTCGTGTAATTCTCAAATTGATGTCAGCACGCGACCCGAAAGGATGCGAGCTGCCAATAGCAACGACAGAAGTTTCTCGTTCGCGCATGCGCGCAACGATTTTCCGCTCATGATCAGCGCGCAATTTGATCCCAGGGCCAACCAACACCAGATCAACACTTGCCACTAAAGCATGTACAACATCTCCCGCTTGGTTACCAGGTCGATCTACGAAAGCCCACCTTGAAAGTTCAGCTCCCAACTCTGATGCTGCCTGTGAACCGAAGGACGGGAGGCCAACTGCTACCACCCACCCTCCAAAGCGAGAAACACCAATAGTCAGAGCAACAGCAAGACTGACTGCGGCATCACCCACAACTCCAATAGTGGATCCCCGCCGTATGCCTCTATCCCCAAATAAACCAGCCAATTCTTCAATGACCGGGAGAGTTCGGTCGCAAGTCAAAGTTATGGGTTTAGTTAATTGGTTTATCTTGCTCAAGGAAGAACCAATGGGGGTCAAATGAGTCACTCTTCAACCTTAATCGAACATACGTTCGATCGAAAGGTCGCGGTGTATTTTTCAGAGGTTCAAGTTTTGTAATGGGCGAATAGGCCAACGATGACGTCGACAATTCCTTCAGATGTGTATCCCTTTGCCAGATCGACTGTCGCGACATTGCCGTGTACATGCAAGTAGTCGATACCTCCGCGTTCGAACAGCCTGGCCGCGAGAACATCAGCGGGATCCTCAGCGCTTACTGCATCTGACGCGCTGCGGTAATAACGATGGCCCATTCCAGTCAGCGGTCGGTTGGTTTCGAATCGGATGGTACTGGGACTAGTGGGGGAAATTTTTTCGGCAACTCGGACAGGTTGACCCATGACTAGGAAGAGTAGTCGTGTCACGGCTAAGTTGAGAATACAAACACCACTTCTGAACCGCTCTGGAGATTTCAGATGACCGAGATGACCGAAGAACAATTCACGGCTGAAGCTACGGCCTTTCTAGAGACCCATGTGTCTCGCAAGGCTGAACAGAAAGCGTTTGTCTGGGGAGAAGGCCCAGATAACGCGGCAATGTTTGAGGAGGTGGACCGGGAACAAGAGCGAGTAGATCTTGCATCTGCAAAAGAATGGCGCGCCAAAAAGTTTGATGCGGGTTTCGGTTGGATTTCCGGTCCGGCGGAACTCGGCGGAGGCGGTCATCCCCGTCGCTTCGAGCGCCTGTGGGTGAATTTGGAAAGCCAGTACGACGTTCCTGACAGCGGTTTCTTTGGTATTGGTCTCGGCATGGTGGCACCGACCATTCTTGCTCACGGAAACCCTGAGGTTGTCGCTGATCTTTTGCCGAAGATGTACCGCGCGGATTTGGTTTCTTGCCAATTGTTTTCCGAGCCGGGAGCTGGGTCGGATTTAGCCAGCTTGCAAATGCGGGCTGACAGAGACGGGGAGGAGTGGATTCTCAATGGACAGAAAGTGTGGACCTCGGGCGCCCATTACAGCGATGTGGGAGAAGTGATCGCGCGGTCCGACTTTGACCTACCCAAACATCAGGGATTAACCGGGTTTGTTGTTGATATGCATGCACCTGGCGTCGAGGTAAAGCCATTACGTCAAATGACCGGCGGCGCCAACTTCAACGAGGTCTTCTTTAACGATGTTCGGGTTCCGGACAGTCACCGTTTAGGTGAAGTCAACCAGGGCTGGGGTGTTGCGCTCACAACGTTAATGAATGAACGAGCCTCTATTGGCTCAGGCAGTGGCGGTACTGGAGGTAGCTACACCAAATTGAGCGCGATGTTGAAGCACTTCGGACTTGAGAAGGATGCTCTCAGCCGTCAACAACTAATGAATATTTTTACTTACGGAAAAGTTCTCGGGTGGTCGAACCAACGAAGTCTCGACGCTCTGAAGTCAGGAAAGACACCCGGCCCCGAGATGTCGTTGTCGAAGATGGGTCTTACCCGGCAGATGCTTGCAACCTGCAATTTCGTTTCCGACGTACTCGAGACGCGATTGGTTGCCAACACGGGCGAATGGGGGACGTTCTCGTGGGCGGGCTATGTACTCGGCCAACCTGCAATGCGCATCGCCGGAGGCTCGGACGAAGTGATGAGAAACATAGTTGGTGAACGTGTGTTGGGGCTTCCGAAAGAGCCAGGCATAGACACCACAAGCCCGTTTCGGGAACTTAAGGTCGGAACGCAACGAACCGATTAGCTAGCTCTTAATCGGTGGCGTCTCCTACGAAGCGTGGCGCGTAGGCCAATGGTCACGTTGAACGTCGCTTGGGCTAGTCATGCAGCAAACAAAGTTCCTTGACCGATCCGAAAGCGGTCATAACGGCGAGAATCAGTCCAAGGTAGATCGTCCATAAACGCCCAACTTTTTCGATGGATGACGCACGGCCCGTAGCCGGCTAGGGCCATACGGTGCTGCGGCGCCGGATACCCCTTGTTTTTCTCGAAAATGTACGCGGGGAAATCAGTCGAGTACATGGACATGATGTGATCGCGAACGACCTTAGCCATGATCGACGCAGCTGCGATCGAAAGACAGGTTCGATCACCTTTTACGATCGCTGTACTTGGAAGCCAATCGATGTAATTCCAGTTGCCATCTATCAGCACGCGGTCGGGAGTCACTGGAAGCCGGTCCAGAGCCCGGTGAGTTGCAAGGCGTTGAGCGTCGGACATTCCCAACTCGTCACACTCTCGGGCGCTGGCATGTCCGACCGACCAACTCGTCGCCCAGTCACCAATTCGATCGAAAAGCCGTTCGCGGACCGTAGGCGACAACATCTTTGAATCTCGGATTCCGTTGACTCGTCCGGTAGATGGCAACACCACCGCCCCGATGGTCAGCGGTCCGGCCCAGGCACCTTTACCCACTTCGTCAATTCCTGCGACGATCGATTCACCGCGCTCCCAACATTGACGCTCTTGGTTCAGATTTGGCGGATTGCTGGCGGCCACAAACGAACCGTACTCCGCTTGCATCGATTCTTCAGCGATCTCGCTTTACGAGAATGACCCCGAGGAGGAAGTCCCACCTTGATCACTGGGAGCCCACACGTCATGATTTTGAGGGGCCGCTGGTGCGAGTAGCTGTTCCCCCATCGGGCCTTCCCCCTGAAATGTTGAGTCCAATCCTGGTGCAATCACCATCAGGTCGGAGGGGCCTCCCTCCACTTCCCACAACAACGCTGGGCGGTCCCCATGCCATCGAACGGCCCAAGATACTCCGCCAAAACGCGAGGGCACTTGATGAACCTCCACTCCCTGCGCGTGCCATTGATTAGGCCATACGGCTGCAACGCGGAGGCACTCGTCTTGATCGTCCACTAATAGACGCAGTACAGCTCGAACGAACCATGCAGTGACGCGCAAGTCATGCCCGGCGCCTCCGGTTCCCCTTCTCGTATTCGAATTAACTCGTGAGGGCCAAGACGATGTGGGTGACGCGAGCGAAGCTAATTTCTCTAGGCTTCGCCATGCCTCAGGGGGGTCGGTTGCCGCTAGCTCGAACGCGGACCGGGCTAGTTCGACAACGTCGAGATTTTCGTCCTGTTCGATCGTCGTCTCATCTGATTTGACGATAGGGATAAGCAAATTAGATAGTTCTCGAGCAGCTTTCTCTGCTCCTACGCGCACCAATATCTTGTGAGCCGCAATAAGCGCCTCGGCCGTGCCGTCTACGGGGTTCGCAAGCATCCAACGGGTCCCATCAGCAACAAATTCCGATAGCGCATGCGCCAAAGAAGGGTCAGGAGCGACTTCTAAAGCGCGGTCAGCGGCGATGACTGTCGCGCCAGTGACATCCTGGTTTCGGTGGGTGACTGCACCAAGGCGATCTTGGCGCTTTGCCCGGGAGATGAGAATTTCTCGGACCGTGGTGCGATATCCCGCTTCCGCTAAGGCCATCAGCGTCGCCGCTCCGTCGGTCGACTCACGAGGAGGCGCACCCGGAGCCGGTTCCACGTCTTTTCCAGTGGAGGCTAGGAGTAGAGACTGCCGGGAGGCGTCGAATAGGTCGTTGATAAGTCCGGGAGGCAGGACGAACCGGCAAGCACTAACCGCATGCTTCCCCCAACCGCTGGCGACTTGTTGCGCCGATGGGAGTTTCGGAATGACCTGGGCGTCGTTGGTGTACCCGAGTGGAACCGCACTGCGGAAGGTAGAACCGTGGACCAGTGGCACGATGATCACGGCGCTCGCCATCCCTGTCTCGCAGGTGATCGAACGATCGGTAGAAGCTGTCTGATTCAACAGGCTGGCAGGGTCAACGCCTCCTGTGCCTACTACTAGTCGTCCGGGACTACGCCCACATATGAGAGCGACGTCACCATCGACTGAAAGTGTCCGATCATTGAGTTCAATTTGGTCGACTCGTCCACCGCCGAGATGGTCATATGGTCGGACAGCAAGTGCTAAGGCAAGAGGTCTCGATGCGCGGTTCTCAACCTCAACCACTATGTACTCACCGTCGACTCTCGCCGCGTACACGCGGTGAATGACGTCACCACCTGCGACGCGAATGACGGTCTCGACAACCGGAGCACCGTCGACAAGACGTTGCCGAACTGAGCCGTGTTGTGCAGGGTAGAGCCAGGTTTGGTCGACCCCCAGCCACCAGTCAAGTGACCAAGATCCTGGTTTGACTGTTATCAGGCCACGTGGATCTACAGCGATTCGGTGGGAGCTGTCAAGATTGCCTGTCAGAGTCCAGGACCGCGCGACATTGTTGGATTGCGGGGGTTCAAGTTTCTGGTTCTTGATTTGCTCCTTATAGCGTTCAACCCACCATGGCTGCACCCAGTGGCTAGGGGGGAGTTGCCGTCGAACTTGCGGTCGGCGAGGGCGGAAGAACTGGCGCAGAATCGTCATCGGTAGGGTCAGCGTAGAGCGCCGAGTCGCAGACATCGACATAGCGGGGACCCGATACCGCCGGATGCTGTAGAAGAGACCAATAGAATCGCGTTCGATGGCAACC
>DGLO01000047.1:9103-13888 GCA_002388005.1 Candidatus Neomicrothrix sp. UBA4542 | reverse complement strand
CGACTGGATGCGGCGTCGAGAGAGGCTTTGGCTCGTTCGATGGCCGAACGTGTCATAAAAGCTGCGGACGATCTTTCAGTCCATGTGGTTTGCAACGACCAGGAGGTCGCCGATTGGGCACAATCTCTGGGAGCAGAAGTTGTTTGGGTACAGCGAGATGGCCTTAATCCGGCCATTACCGAGGCAGCAGCACGGGTGGCAGATCTGTTCGCTCACATGATTATCGCTCACGCCGATCTGCCGCATGCTGAATCTCTAAGCGGAATCGCCAGCGCCGGAACAGTAACCGTCGTCCCTGATCGCCACCGACAGGGCACGAACGTTCTCAGTCTGCCGACAGGCACTTCTTTTCGGTTCCAGTATGGCAGCGGCTCTCTTTACCGTCACATGGCTGAAGCCACGAACTGCGGCCTTGATCTGAAGGTGCTGCAAATTCCTCACCTGCAGTGGGACATCGATACCCCCGAAGATCTGGATGCTTTGCCCGAAATCACCCGTCCAGGCTTCCCGTCATGAAACACGATCTTCCGCTTCCGAGATCCGCCTTGGTGATCGCGGCGCATCCCGATGACGCTGAGTTCCAGTGCGGCGCCACACTGGCAAAATGGTCTGCCGCGGGGACAGTGGTCCACCATCTGGTTTGTACCGACGGATCTAAAGGCACATGGGATCGTGATACTGATCAGGACAGTTTGGTTGAAATTCGAAAATCGGAACAACGCAATGCGGCTGCTTGTCTGGGTGCTACGGGGCAGTTGCTGTTCTTAGATAAGACAGACGGCGAACTACAAAGCGACCTGGTGACGCGGTCCGCAGTTACGAAAGTTATTCGCGAGTTGCGACCACAAGTTGTTCTTGGTCATGACCCGTGGAAACGCTATCGCCTTCACCCAGATCATCGCCATGCCGGGTTTCTCGCAGTTGATGGAGTTGTTGCAGCTAGAGACCCATTTTTTTTCCCAGAGCACGGTCTCGAACCGCATCGTCCAGAGGTTTTGTTGCTATTTGAGGCAGATGAGCACGATCATGCAGAAGACGTCGATGGGTGGGGTGAAGCTAAGGCCGCGGCATTGTTAGAACACAAAAGCCAATTTCTAACCACACACAAGATTGACGACCCTGACGACGAGAGCCAAATCACTGCTTTTCGAGATCGAATCGAAGAAAACCTGGCTGCTGCTGGCGAATTGAGCGGCTTGAAGTCAGCCGAGTTATTCAAAGCGATCTTTGACCTCTAGAGGCCTATCAATCGGCATCAGAGTGGAGACGCGACAGATGGGCCGAGTGGCACTCGGCCCATCTAATTTCGGATTTGGTCTGAGGCTTAACCTCAGCTGTTCATTCGATCCTTGAGGGCTTTAGCAGCTGAGAATTTGACGCTGCTGCTTGCCGATATGTGGATCGTCGCGCCGGTTTGGGGGTTGCGGCCCATCCGGGCAGCGCGATCGGAGCGTGAGAATTTACCCACTCCTGGCCACGCAACGGCATTACCCGCCCTCGCAGCCCCTTCCACGCATCCAAAGAACGCTTCAATGACCGCTTCAGCATCCGCTTTAGTGCAGCCAGCACTGCCAGCTACCGCGGAAAGCACATCGGACTTGGACATGTTGGCCATGTAAGTCTCCTCATCGCCGAACATTCGCGCGCCAGACGCGAATGCCATCGGTGTTATTTGACCCTCCCTAAGGCCCAAGGTCAAGCATTTCCGGGCTTTTAGCGATCTAAACATAGAGGAAGCCCATTTAGGTACAGTGCCACCTATCCCCTAGTGCGCATCGCAGTTGAGGCGTCACACCAACTTGGAGTCAAAGAGGTAGTGTCCGGCGTAGAGCTACTTATCGTGGGTTTAGCCGCACTCTTTGGGTCAGCTATCACTGCGATTGCGGGCCTCGGAGGCGGAATACTCCTCCTGTCCGTGTTGCTCCAATTCTTGGATCCTCTCGAAGCGATCCCCGTACACGCAGTAATTCAACTTGCTTCGAATTCATCTCGGGGCCTGATCTTGCGACGCGACGTTGATTGGGGCGTCGTAGGCAGGTTTTCTTTACTTTTGTTGCCTGCCGGCATCATGGGTCTTCTGGTCGCTGGTGCATTTCCAGTCGACGTCGGACGTGTCTTTATCGCCGTATTTGCATTAGCTCTTGTTTGGTGGCCACAAGGACTGGCGAAGCTCAGTTCCTACCTAGGTGGCGGTCGTCGTTCGTTTATCCCGCTGGGAGCAATTGCTGGATTTCTCAATATCCCGTTCGGCGTGACAGGTCCAGCGATTGCGCCAGTCTTCAGGCGAGAGCTTCCGATTCGCACCGCAATGGTGGCGACCTTCGCTATGGCTCAAACCTTTGGACATCTTGCCAAGATCGTGCTCTTCGCCGGTGATGGGTTCGCCTACGGAAACCAGCTTGGCTTAGTGACGGTGGGCGTAGCATCGGTCCTTGTCGGTACCTGGTGTGGGACCCGCGTTCTCAAGCGATTGAGCGAAGTATTTTTCGGTCACCTGTTTCGTGTCGTTCTAACGGTAATCACCCTTCGAGTCCTTCTTGTTGCAATCTTCGACTAGCAGGCGAAAGATCAACTGTCGCGAAACAGCGGAGCGAATTGGATTTGAGCACCGATTAGGTCAGCGGGAAGATCGTCTGCTGTGTACACATGCAAATGGGTATACACGTCAACTTCGACCCCCATCAGATCGATCCAAGCAAGCACAGCATCGCCCCAACGTTCATCAAGCAGCGCTTTTCGAACGGATTCCATATCGCTGTCGGCTATCGCGTCGACTGGAGTGCGGGCTACCAATTCAGCGGCAAGCACCCGATGTAACACATCTACGTCAGTCGCTAGAAAAACCTGCGGCGGTTCGGACCTCACGACCGCGTAAGCAACTCCAGGCATTAGCTCAGTCCAGAGGTAATTTCTTTGGCTTTCCAGAAGCCCGGCAGTGGTTCTGTTGCCCCTCCCGCGGCGTAACGAGCCAACCGCTCTACAGCGTCTTCGTCAAACATAGGAACGGCGTCGAACACCGTATATGGGCCTACGGCCCGCAGGGCTTTGTCGCCCTCGCTGCCGGGGCGAGGTAGGTGAGCGGTAAGGACGAGTATGCGAGCGTCGGAATCATATGCCTTTAGAACTGAGGCGCGTCCTAGCGTTTTCCAGACTGTATCGATGCGTAAAAGGCCGGGTCGTACCGTGGTAAAAGCGCCTGACACATCGATCCACCATTCGGCGCCTGCTGTGTCCTCAACTTTGAAGTTGTATTGGACGCCCGCTCGAGGAACTTTTGCATCTTTCTGGAGGAGGGTGAAACCACAGCGCTCCAATAGGTCTATAGCTATGTCCTGGGCCTTTTTTCCCTCTTGGGTGGCTCGCCGTTGGAAGTCATCGGCAGCAATTTCTTCATCGGTGACTTCGAGCAGCGCTTCTGCAATTTCAGGGAGCGGTGGTTGTTCTCCGGGGGGTTGCCGATGTGCCCACACTCGGGCATGAGCCGCGTTGACTCGGTCGCGTGCGACCTCAACGTAACTTGGGTCTAGGTCGTATCCAATACCACGCCGATCGGTCAGCACAGCGGCGACAAGCGTTGTCCCAGATCCCATAAACGGGTCAAGAACTGTGTCTCCTTCGAAGGTGTAAAGGTCAATTAATCGGCGGGGCAGCTCGACAGGGAATGGGGCTGGATGATGGACTCGCCGTGCGCTTTCGGCGTGCATGTCCCAGACGTCGAGCGTTGCTTCCATGAACTCGTCGGTCGGCAGGGTGCTCCGGTGTGGGAGCCCAAGTTCAGCTCTCGAAGCAGGAGATTTGGCTCGATCAAAACGGCCTTTGCTAGCCACGATGATGCGTTCAGTGGTGTCTCGCAATGCTGGATTTGCGGCACTACGAAACGAACCCCATGCGCAGGATCCGCTACTACCCCGGCTCTTCTGCCAGATGATTTCGCCGCGTAGCAACAGCCCCAAGTCTTCCAGGATGCGGATTACGTCGGCAGACAGGCTTCTATATGGCTTTCTGCCAAGATTCGCGACATTGACTGCGATGCGACCACCGGGCTCAAGAACCCGGACACATTCTGCAAAAACCGAGTCAAGCATGCTGAGGTACTCGAAGTAAGTAGCAGGAACTCGATCGTCAGTATCTGCTGCCAAGGCATCCTCATATTCCTTCCCTACGAAGTACGGGGGGGAAGTAACGACCAGAGCCACACTGCAATCCGGCACGCGGTGCATGGCACGTGAGTCACCTTCCAAGCAGCCATCTCCAAGGTCAGGCGTTGGATTGACGGTGTCATCATTGGAGAGAATCGGTGGACTGAAGCGGGCATAAAACGCGGATGCGTCGTGGCCTTCGCGTCGAGACACACCAAATGCTGAGGTTGAAGTGCGTTGCCGATTCTCAGTCACGTCAACTACTCCCCACAGGTTCCTCGCTGGTTCGGCCTCACGACCCACTAGACGCCGCTATAGCGAGTGTACGGGGACGATGGGACAGCGAACAGCGACTCATATCCTGGCGGCACCCAATCAAAGATCAAACGCGGGATCACTACTGTCTACCGACGTTGATCTTCACCCTCACCTTGTGTTCGGTTCCAAATTGAAAAGGGCGCAAGAAAAGCGAAAGATTTCTGTTCCTGAAACCTCTACCAAAGACCCGGAAATATAGGGAATCATGAGGGACGGCTATTCGGTTACGTGTACCGCAGAGATCCCAGACGTCGGTCCCAGGTATATGTCGCCATCAAGATCGTTGAGTTGGTGCACCTTTGCTTCCGCCCCAGTCGACGTAGCCATG
>DGLO01000047.1:0-8685 GCA_002388005.1 Candidatus Neomicrothrix sp. UBA4542 | reverse complement strand
TCATTGAGGAGTTGTCGTTTGTCGCTCACCGGTAGCCCAAGGTCGGCGTCCCAGAAGTCGTACCAGTTGTGGGCGTGTGCCTCGATGGGGTCAGCACCAAAGACGACGTTGCCGTCGGAATGGGTCAAGCTCAGGGTGGTGATGAGGCGCATCCACCGTTGGTTCTCTTCAGAGTTTCGTTCCGCGATCTGTGCGTCGTGGTCGGGTTCTCCGTAGTTGTAGACAACTCGCCAGCCTTCTAAACAACTCGTCCGTGGTTCTCTCAGGTTCTCTGATCCCCAATACAGAGAGTCCTCTATGGTTTGCAGCTCTTGGGTGGTGTATCCCGAAAACGTGTCGGCCTTCACTGCTTCCATGAACATGCCGTTCATGTAGGGAGCGGACTGGGGTGCGGTCCCGTTGTTGGTGTTTCCTATGATCAGAAAATCGTCACTGACGACCTCTCGGATACGTCGCAAAATGGCGAGGCGTGCTTCTACCTCCTCGTCCAACGTCATGTAGAACGTGGACCAGTCAAGGTAGTTTCCGACAGTGCGTTGTCGTTCGTTCCACCAGTCCAAGAAGATGCCGTCAACCACGCCGCTCTGTTCCAGGGCAAGGGCTTTCTGGGCTATTAATTCGATCAGATCAGGGTGACGGAAGTCGACCAACGCCAACTGGATCTCTTCGGGTTGGATCGTTCCATCGAGGTTGTCGTCCATACCGAACGCAGGAACTGGTTCGCCTGCCTCGTCTCGAACCCACAGCGCTGAGTTAGGTGGGAAGTACCCGAAATCCCACAGGGTCGGGAGCGTGTTCTCATCCCCCACAAAGTTTCCTTCCCGGTAGTACACCGTCGCCACGAACGTGAAATTGGGGTTGAGTTGGCGTAGGGAGTCTTTCTTCGCCGACGGGTTACCGTTCCATGTGGGTACAAGGGTCGTCGATAGACCGTCATATGGCTGATCGTCGGTGCGTTCCCAATTCAGATCCAGAACGTGGGGAGTTGAAATCACAAGGTCGTGGCTCGCGAGTCGTTGCAGTTCAGTTAAATCCGGTCGGTTCTGGATTCCTTCCCACGTTTGGCAGATGTGAGGAAACCCAAACGAAGCTGCAGGTTCTGTCTCAGGGACACTGAACGCAGCGTCGAGGACAGTGGTAGGCGGTGTGGTCTCCACCACGTCGTCGAGCTGTTCCCCGTCGAGGTTTGGTGTGGGGTAGGTCTGTTCGGCGCACGCACCCAGGAGAATGGTCACCAGTAGGCCAATGAGGAGTGTGAGGTGGTTGCGACGTTTCATGGGTCCCATATAGGTCAAAGAAGTGGGTGCTAACACGATGGAACAGCGCCCACAGCTGCTGTGGTGAGCGGCACTGGGGCTGCGTTGCCAATCAACTTGCCTGCTAGTTCCTCGATTCCGGTTGCCGCTCGGTCTGCGGTACAGCCAACAACGCACACTGACAGAGCAATCGCTAGGAGCTTTCGCATAACAACAGGCTTCCATGTTCAGTGCATCAAATTCTTCTTATACCAGTACCCAATGGCGGTATTCACTAGTGAAATAGCGCAACGAAACACCTTGTCGGCAAGCAAAAATGGCAACAGATCTGAGATCGTCAAGATTCTCAATGTTCATACAGTCAAGCCCGGAAAGCGCCGATTACGGTGGCTGTGTGCGAGTGGTGACCTGGAATGTTTGGTGGCGGTTTGGCGAATGGGAGCCTCGTCAGGAAGCGATCTTGCGAACGTTAAGAGACCTGGCACCGGACATTGTCTGCTTGCAAGAAGTCTGGAGCGCTGAGGATGGCGAGGACCAGGTGAGTAACTTCGCATCTCAATTGGGCATGTTTCATGCTCGTACACCTGAGCGTTGGTGGAACGGCTATTCGTTCGGTAACGCGATCATGAGTAAATATCAGATAACCGATACGGAAAGCATTCAGTTACCCCCCACCGAGGGTCCGGGCACAAGGTGGGCGTTGTCGGCGACACTTGACCGGGGCGACATTCACGTTCCCGTTATCTGTACCCACTTAGATCACCGGTTCGACCAGAGTCAACGTCGCCAAAAACAGGTGCAAGCCATCTTCGACCTAGTCGCTGCGAATCACACTCTCGAAGGGCATCCGGTGGTTCTAGCAGGAGATTTCAACTCGACGCCAAACTCCGACGAAATTCGGATGATCACGGGCGAAGCACCCACCCCTGTTCCGGGTCTAGCAATGACCGACGCTTGGCCTCAGTGCAACGATTCACCCGGTTGGACGTGGGACAAAGCCAATCCGTATCTGACGGCAGCGGCCTGGCCTCAAAGACGATTGGATTATGTCTTCATCTCGTGGCCGCGATCCACCCCTCTGGGCAACATTTCGTCCGCGTTTCTCGCCGGAATTGAACCTGTGAATGGGGTGACTCCTTCCGATCACTGGGCAGTGGTGGTTGATTTGGTGGAGTTTGGTTCGGGGGACATCTAGTTTTCGGGACGAGTCCAATTCGTGCCGTTGTGCAGCCGAACCACTTTTGCCGGTACTCCAGCTACAACCGAATACGGAGGAAACTCACCTCGAACGACTGAATTTGCTGCTATCACGCAATGTTCCCCTATTCGAGCTCCGGGTAGCACGACGGCTCCAGATCCGATCCAACTGCCGGACCCGATAACTACAGGATCATCTTGAGGATCTTGGACCCCAATAGGTATGTTGATGTCCTCATATCCGTGGTTTTGATCCGTGATGTACACATTCATACCCGTGTACACGTCGTCACCGATGTCGATGCGGTAGTGGCCAACGATCGCACTGCCGCGCCCGATCAGGCATCGATCGCCAATGATCACCACCGGATCAGTCATCATTTGTTGCCCAGGCAACATTCCCGCAGACAGGGTGACCTGGGTGGCAATCATGGTGTCATCGCCGATGCTTATCCATCGTTCCCCGTACATGTTCCCTGTAGGCCAACTGATGATTGAGCCGTGCCCAAACCGCTTATAGCGACGAGCGGGAGGGTCGTAGGGACCAATAGAAGCAGCTCGGTTCAGAGAAACCGACAGCCTCCGAATCAGGTGACCTATTCCTGATCGGCATCGAGAACGCAGTCGAAGCATGGCCGGACCCTAGTCGCGGCTCAGGATTCCTTATAACGAACAAGGAGACGTTCAGCCACGGCAGACGCGACATCTCCGAACGTGCCGCCATCGAGTATCTGAGCTTCAGGGCCGAGCCTCAGTAAGAGGCTCTCCAAGAAAACTGTGCTTGAGACAGGCAGCTCGATGATCAATCTCGCGTCGTCCTCAACTATCTGAACTGGTAAAGGTTCGATCATCCATCGGGAATTGGAAGGCACCTCAACCCTCGCAAGAGGAGCTTCTTCTCCCCCTGTGAACGGACGATTTCCTGGGTCTGTTCTTGAGTGGGTCTCGCCTGTCAGTTCGACTGCTTCGATGCGGTCAATTCTGAAGGTGCGGTGGTCATCGCGGAGCAGACAGTGCCCTCGGAGGAACCAGTTACCATCGACGTTGACCGTTTCGTATGGTTCGACCGTTCGACGGGAAACTTCATCGGTCCACCGTGCGTAGTACTCAATTCTGATTCTCTCTAGGTCGCTGGTAGCCCGTTGAATGATGTTTAAGTGCTCGGGTTCGCTGATTTCGATTTTCACGGTCGAACCAATTCCCAGAGCAGCCTCGAGCTTCGATACGGCAGTCTTGAGGGAGTCAACATCGGTGCCCGGTAGCCGCAACGCTGCGTTCGCCGCTGCTAATAGACCCAATCCTTCGCCGCGCTCAAGTCGTCTAGGGCGGCCAAAGAGAGGATTCATGTCGAAGAAGATTTCGCCGTCATCTTCTACTACCACACCCAAGTTGTGGAACTCCTCGTTTACTGAAACTTCAATTCCCTGAAGGGGATATAGCTCGCTATATGCGTCGTCGGGGTCGAGACCGAAGTGAGTTGCGACCTCCGAAACCGTCACTGGTTGATGTTCATGAGCCCACAGAATCATTGCCAATTGGAGCGCTAGGCGCGCGTCGTTCGTTCGTCTCTTCCTCACGTCGCCCGCGTCAGCGCTCGGAGCCAAGAAACCACATCTTCGACCACCTCAGGGGGGCTGAGAACAACAGCATGGTCTCGCATGCCAAAAAGCCAGGAGCGGAAGGCCCCGGGGCTGCGAATTTCGACTTCAACCACGACCGATCCGTCATCTCGTCGTTCAACGACACCGGCTCGATCCCGTTCGACCTGTCGAGCTAGGACCGCGTCAATCAAGACGCGGGCAGTAACTCCCTCGTCATCTCCGTGTAATAACGGGTCTTGGGACATCGCGTCGGCAGGCTCCGGGACCTCGTAGCTTGCCGACGAGTTGTCTGGGCCCTCCGCGACGTCGCTTTGAAACCGATCGACTTTGAAATTCTTTGCTATTCCGTTTTGGTAGCCGTGGAGGTACCAGCTGCCGCGCCGCCAAAACACCAGAACTGGATCGACTTCACGAGAAATCCCTCCGTAAACGAAACTGATTTGACGTCTTCGTTCCACGGCACTGTGGAGCGATACAAGTTCTTCGGGTGCACTTAACTGAGCCCGCAGAGGGGGCGGGCTGGGCAACACACCAGCACCCAACTTTGAAAGTGCATCAATTTCCCATGCAGCATCAAACTGGACCATTGTCGCTGCCATCTCAAGGGCAAGGCTTTCATTGGGTGATAAGTCGAGTTTCAGAAAAAGGTCTGCGTCTCGGATGGCGTATCGTGTTCCGCCTGCTGCCTCGTCGCTGCCACCGATGTTCTCAGTGTGGATCGCTATTCCGCAATTTCGAAGATCTTTCTTATCGCGTTCGAAAGTTTTCTTCGAGCTCGGACCGTCGTCAACATATAGGTCCGTATCCCGGACGATTTCTGTCCAACTAACAGGCACCGCGCAGGCTCGAAGATACATAAGTAATTTCCATATGCGTTCGTTCTTATCCACTGCACTCGACTCTAGATTCGAATGAGATCAGATTGTTCGATCCACGAAAGCCGTAACCTGCAGTCGTGAACGGCGGTCGGGTTCCCCGAGACCAGTGCGGCCCATCAGATGATCGGCTAGGTCCCGAATATAGGCAAAGCGCTCTGCGTCAGCTGTCAACACAGCGCGTGGACGTACTGGTCGTTGGCGGTGGCATTACTGGGGTCGGCTGCGCGTTAGACGCCATAACACGTGGGTTAAGCGTCGCCGTGGTGGAGCAACGAGATCTGGCATCTGGAACGTCGAGCCGCTCGAGCAAGCTGATTCATGGTGGACTGCGGTACCTAGAACAATTCGAATTTTCTCTAGTGAAAGAAGCGCTCACTGAACGCGGCCTGCTTCTGTCTCAATTAGCACCTCACTTAGTTCAACCGGTCGATTTTCTCTATCCGCTCACAAAGTTCTGGGAGCGGTTGTACGTCGGTCTAGGAATTGGGCTTTACGATTTACTGGCGGGCTGGGGCGGGAATCCGCTCCCCCGGCACAAGCACTTGAGTCGCAAAGGTGTCAGCAGCCGAGCACCCGCCTTAGCGTCACACGTTTGTCGAGGCGCCATCGTTTATTCGGACGCCTCGGTTGACGATGCTCGATATGTCATTTCGGCTGCTCGCACGGCCGCCGGGTTGGGATCCCTCGTGCTGACTTCGACCAAGGTCACGGGGATCGTGCACAGCAACGGTCGCGTTTCTGGAGCAGAAGTCAAATGTTTGGAAACCGGGCAGGAATTCGAAGTTTCGTGTGGGACCGTCGTCAACGCAACCGGAGTTTGGAGCGGCGACATTGAAGAATATGCGGGTGGAAACAACTCAAGAGTCCGCGCGTCAAAAGGCATTCACCTGCTCATTCCAAGAAATCGGCTTGACCTGGAGGCCGGTTTGATACTCCGCACCAGCCAGAGCGTTTTGTTTGTCATTCCCTGGGACCAACATTGGATTGTAGGAACTACCGACACCGACTGGAATCTTGATCGAGCTCACCCCGCTGCAAGTCGGAAAGACATCGACTATCTACTTTCAACGTTGAATCAGGTGCTTAGTACTCCTTTGGGCTCCGATGACGTTGTCGGGGTGTATGCAGGTCTACGGCCACTTCTTACAGGCGAATCCGAGCAAACGAGCAAACTGAGTCGCGAACACGCGGTGTCAATTTCGACTCCAGGGCTAGTCTCAATTTCCGGCGGTAAGTACACGACTTATCGTCTCATGGCTTCTGACACTATCGATGCAGTCGGCATTGACCAAGACCTTGATTTGCCGGCTTCAAAAACTGCGTCTGTGCCGCTCATCGGCGCCGCCGGCTACAGCAAGGTCCGATCCGAAGCAGAGAAGATCGCTCGAGACACCGGTCTAGGTTTGAACGTAATCGATCACCTCATCTCTCGTCATGGTGATCGGATCGGTGAAATTCTGGAGTTGATTTCCGCCCGTCCCGATCTAGCGGACCCGCTCGTTTCAAACCATCCTTATCTGCGCGCCGAGGTGGTGCACGCTGTGAGAAGCGAAGCAGCTCTCCATCTAGAGGATGTGTTAACGCGCCGCACGAGACTTTCCGTGGAGACTTGGGATAGGGGTACAGGGCCCGCTCGTCAAGTAGCCGAACTAATGGCCCGAGAACTTGGTTGGGGCGCAGCCACGATCGACAACGAAGTCGATCACTACCTCAGGCGAGTCGAGAGCGAACGAGAAAGCAACACTCAGCTTGACGATTTGACAGCGGACGCTATGCGATTGGGGGCGCGGGACGTTCGGAGGGGTATCTCTTAACCGGTCAATTGTTCTTTTAAGCGATGTTTCTGGACCTTTCCCAAAGCGTTTCGAGGCAGCGCATCGGTTCGGTACGTGCGTTGGGGGCGCTTGTAATCAGCGAGGCGCTCTCCAACGAAATTCTTAATTTCATCATCCTCAAGATCTCGGTCCGCGACAACGAAGGCGACGACGGCTTCCCCCCATTCATCATCGGTCTCTCCAACAACTGCGCATTCTCGAATCGCTTCGTGCTGGGAGATGACGTCTTCAACTTCTCTCGGGTAGACGTTGAATCCTCCAGAAATGATGAGTTCTTTTGCCCGACCAACGATGGAAAGATATCCGTCGACGTCGAGGGCACCTAGGTCACCCGTGCGAAACCAGTCACCGTCAAAGGCTTCCTCGTTAGCCTCAGGACGCTCCCAATATCCTTGGAACACGTTCGGGCCTTTCACCTGAATCTCTGGTGGTTGACCTTTGAGTCGCACTTCTACTCCCGGCAACGGAAACCCCACGGCACCCGGGCGACGTTCTTCTTCATAGGGGTTCGAAACCAGCATCACGGTTTCGGTCATGCCGTAGCGCTCGAGAACTCGTTGACCGCTCACTTCATAGATTCGTTGGTGTAGGTCGGCAGCTAACGGCGCCGACCCTGACACACAAAGCCGTAAGCGGTTCAACTCTGGAGCCCTGGGTGATTCAACTAAACGGTTATACATGGTTGGTACCCCGAAGAACATGCTCGCTTCATGTTGGTTAATCGCGTCGAAAACAGCGGTCACGTCAAATTCAGGTAGCAGTACCGCTTGCGCCCCCACAGCTAACGAGCCGTGGAGTCCCACCCCTAAGCCATGCATATGAAACAACGGGAGAGCGAGAACCAGAAGATCTTCGGGTTGCCACCGCCATGCAATTTCGAGTGCGCGAACCGAAGACAACAAATTGCGATGAGAAAGCACAGCTCCTTTCGGTCGACCAGTCGTACCCGACGTGTAGCCAATGAGAGCTGACGCTCGGCCCTCTACTTGATCTAGTCGGACGTTTGATCCTTCCTCCAGGTCAACTGACGGATCCGTCACCAGAACGGTCGAGTCACAGGATCGGATCCATTCCGTCCACTCGGGTTGATCCACAATCGCGACCTTTGGTCGGGCGTCAGCGACCACATGTGAAACCTCGTCCGCTCGATATGCCCCATTTGTAGGCACAGCGACGGCCCCAAGCCGGAGCACAGCTGTGTGCGCGGCCACGAGTTCAATTGAACTCGCAGCGCTCAGAAGCACTCGATCTCCTTGCTCTACGCCGACGTTTGCTAACCGCCTCGCTATGACAGCAGATCGATCCAACAAATCACCAGCGCTAACCCAACCAGCGGTGGGGTCATGAATTATTTTTCGTTCCGGCTGACGCTGCCAATGCGACACCCAAACAGCCGGAAGTGATTCACCGGTTGTTAGTTCGATATTGGCGGGATCCATCTGATCAGGAAGATGTCGATGCCAATTGCTCATAGATACGAAAATTTCCTATCGAATAGAACACCGACCCTACCGTCTTCGGGTTCATTCGATCCCGAGGGCTTCATCCCTCAGGATCGCCGATGTATCCGAAGGTCCTTCCCAACGGTCTCAATAAAAAGGGCGTGTAGATGGCATCCCCAACGGGATTTGAACCCGTGCCGCCACCTTGAGAGGGTGGTGTCCTAGGCCGCTAGACGATGGGGACCGGGTCGGGGACCTAGACCCCCGAGCGAAGAGTCAGCATACCCAACCCCACACGGGGGGCAAAGAAGAACGCCCTGTCGAAGTCCTTAAACCTCAAAGAAATCCGGTGTACGTGACATCTAGATTCTTTGATTTCTGGGCAGAAGTGATCACTTTTAGGTCAGACAACGCTGCTTAGCTTCGGAATCGAGAGCCGGGGTCTGTACTCAGAGACGCTGACCTAATCGGCCGCT
>DGLO01000050.1:6028-10099 GCA_002388005.1 Candidatus Neomicrothrix sp. UBA4542 | reverse complement strand
AGAATTAGTTTCACCGTCGATCAGGTGGGGATACCTGTCGTAGTGAAGACCTCATACTTCCCCAATTGGTCCGCTAGAGGTGCACTTGGCCCGTATCAAGCGACCCCCAATTGGATGATTGTGGTTCCGACCGAACAAGAGGTCGTATTGGAGTACGGAGCCACTTGGGTGGAGTACCTCGGATGGTTTATCACCGTCATCGGAGCAGTAGCTCTTCTGCGAGGAAGACGTCGAGAGGTATCGACGTGAAATCGCAGACCGTTTCGGTAATTTTGCCCTCCTATCGAGCGACGTCAATCGTGGCAGCGACCGTGACTCGCGTTCGCAACGCTCTGCCAGACTCCGAATTGGAAATCATTGTCGTCGATGATGGATCCGGAGACGAGACATCATTACTGGCGCGTCGCGCCGGTGCAGACCAAGTGATCGAACTGCCAGAGAACCGCGGTAAGGGGGCTGCGGTTCGGGCCGGCATGATGGCTGCGTCGGGCGCCTACCTCGTCTTTACCGACGTTGACCTTGCCTATCACCCGACTCAAATAGCGGCACTGTTGGAGGCACTGCAGGCCGGAGCTGATGTGGCCCTAGGCAGCCGACGGCATCCATCCAGCAGCGAAATCACGCCCGCGTCCGGCCTTCGCAAACGAGGCAGCCGGATCTTCAACTTGTTTACGCGATTGGTTGTCGGAAGCTCCTACCTCGACACGCAGTGCGGTTTGAAAGGATTTACTGCCGAAGCTGCGACGGAAATATTCACGCGCAGCAAAGTCGACGGGTTTGCTTTCGACGTGGAAGTTGTGCACCTCGCCCGAAAACTCGGACTCAAGACCACAGAGGTGCCAGTGGTCTTAGACCATGTCGAGCAGACGACGGTTCGGTTCATTCCCCAGGCGATAAGAATGTTGTGGGACGTACTCAAGATTCGGATGTGGTCCGCCCTAGGTAGATATCCGAATCCCACTGCGAAGGGTCATTAGCCTCCGAGGTCACATGAAACCAGCAGCCGTCATCCCCCCGATTACTGAAGACCGATTAGCGGCAGTGTTCAAGGCATATGACGTTCGAGGGTTGAGTCCCGAAGAACTTGACGAACCGATGGCCAGGGCGCTAGGTGCAGCGTTCGCGAGGTACACCAACGCGGCTTCCATCGCGATCGGACGTGATATGAGGACTTCGGGCGAAGCACTTACGGCGGCATTCGCTGAGGGGGTGACATCTCAAAACGTCAATGTCATCGACATAGGCCTTGCCTCCACCGATCTTCTCTATTTCGCCTCCGGGCATCTAGACATTCCGGCAGTCATGCTGACGGCCTCCCATAATCCCGCCGACTATAACGGCATGAAATTCTGTAACTCCGGGGCTCAAGCCATCGGAGTAGAAACAGGGCTCAATGAAATACGTCAGCTTGCTGCTCAGTCAGCGACCTCAAGCGACTCGCGTGGACAAGTCAGCCATATCGATCTGCTTGAGCGTTTCGTCGAACATGTCCACTCCTTCGTAAATCTAGACAACCTGCAACCCCTGCGGGTTGTTGCCGATACAGCGAACGGCATGGGAGGCCATGTTCTGCCCGCGACTTTCGCCAAACTGCCATTCCAGCTTGAAATTCTCTATGCGGAACTGGATGGCACCTTCCCTAACCACCCCGCGAATCCGATCCAGCCGGAAAACCTGGTAGATCTGCAAAACAAAGTCCTGGACGTCAGAGCTGATGTTGGGTTGGCGTTCGACGGAGACGCAGATCGCGTTTTCTTAGTCGATGAGCACGCAAATCCTGTCAGCGGTTCCCTCACCACCGCTCTCGTAGCGTCAGCCATCCTCGAACGTGAAGGTCCGGGGCCAATTCTGCACAACCTAATTTGCTCTCGGGCAACGGTCGAAAGCATCCGAGAAGCGGGGGGCAGCCCGATCAGGACCAGAGTCGGTCACAGCTACATCAAGGCGCTCATGGCCGAAACAGGGGCCGCATTTGGTGGCGAGCACAGCGGCCACTATTACTTTGCACGAAATTTCGGAGCTGACTCGGGTCTCATAGCAGCCCTCATCGTGTTAGAGCGCTTGTCGACTTCTGATGCCTCGTTGTCTTCGCTGCTGGCTCCGATAGACCGTTACGCCAACTCTGGCGAAGTGAACACCGAAGTTCGAAACCCCTCAGGGGTGATCGAAAAAGTTTCGGATCACTTCGTCGAACAGCCACAAGATCGCCTCGACGGTTTGACTGTTGATTGTGGTGATTGGTGGTTCAACCTCAGGCCGTCGAACACTGAGCCGCTTTTGCGTCTCAATGTTGAAGCGTCTGATGGTGAGCAGGTAGCCGAACGCGTAGCGGAAATCTTGACGCTGTTTCGATGATCGCTGCCGTACCCTGACGGGTGTTAGTCCTATGGTGCTGACAGCGAATTATTGACAAGGGCTCAAGGAGAACGTCATGGCTCTCGACCCCGAACTACTCGAAATTCTCGCGTGTCCCGACGACAAAGGGACGCTTCGGTATCTCCCTGACCAAGACATCCTCTACAACCCGAGACTAGGTCGTTCTTATCCAATACGGGACGGCATTCCCGTACTGCTCATATCCGAGTCGACGGACCTTGACGAGAGTGAACGAGATCGACTCAATCAGCTAACAGGTGACGATTCCCAGACTTCAGAACCCGAGGACTGAAGTGACGCATCGGATCGATTCCCTTGGCATGCAGGAGGCGACATTTGCTCTGCCAAACCAAATCGAACAATCGATGGTTGGCTCAATTGAAATTGACGGGCTGCCCAACAGTAACGACATCGACCAGGTGCTCGTCCTTGGCATGGGTGGCTCGGGCATCGCAGGCGACATTGTTGAAGCGATTGCCGCACCGCGCATGTCGGTCCCCGTCATTGTTTCCAAGGGATACGACTGCCCCAGTTTTGTTAGTCGGCGAACCCTAGTCATGGCGGTTTCGTTTAGCGGTGAAACCGAAGAAACTCTTCATGCCGCATCGATCGCTCACGACCAAGGTGCGCGAATCGTCGCGGTGACATGTGGCGGCTCCCTCGCTGAAATGGCACGACAATGGAAGGCCTCGCTGCATCTGGTCGATTCGACTATTCCGATGCCACGTTGCGCAGTGGGAGCCATATCGGTGCCCTTGCTTATGGCTTTGGAATCGATCGGTCTGCTCTCGGGCATCGAAACGGACATATGGGCGTGCGTTGAGACGCTGCAGAATCGGTGTGAATCAATAAGAACTGGACAGAACACCCCGCGTGAAGCTGCGCAGAAGATTGGCGATGACATTCCGGTGATATATGGCGGCGGACGACTGGGCGTCGTAGCGGCGGTTCGACTCAAGAACCAGATAAACGAAAACGCGAAGACGCCAGCATTTTTCAACGCGATGCCCGAAATCTGTCACAACGAAATAGCAGGCTGGGGCGCGACAGGTGACGCCTCACACCAAAACATCTCAACAGTGCACCTTCGCCACGACTTCGAAAATCCTCGACTTGCACCGCGGTTCGAGTTCGACGAAGCGGTCGCGGCCAGCGGTCAACGAAAAGTAACAACCATTCGAGCTCAGGGAGAAAATCCTTTAGCTCAACTCTTTGATTTGATCTTGTCTGGCGACCAGATGTCGTTAGAGTTGGCCGACTTACATGGGCAGGACCCCGGCCCTATCGACGTCCTCACCGAATTGAAACATCGTTTAAGTGAATGATCGTCTTAGTTGACAAGGGTTGGGGGCGGTAGGCTCAAATCTGTCGCGTCCCGCCGTATTTCGCGCGCCAAACCGCACAGGAGTGCTGCATGGCCCCCATCCGTTCCCTTGACGGAGACTACAAAGTTGCCGATCTAAGCCTTTCTGAACCGGGACGCAAACAGATCGAACTGGCCGAGGAAGAGATGCCTGGCCTCATGGCTTTGCGAGCTCAAGGACACGACTCACAGCCTCTTCAAGGCGCGAGGATCATGGGTTCGCTTCACATGACAGTTCAGACGGCGGTGCTGATAGAGACCCTCGTAGACCTAGGGGCAGAGGTCCGATGGGTATCTTGCAACATCTTTTCGACCCAAGATGAAGCGGCGGC
>DGLO01000050.1:0-5608 GCA_002388005.1 Candidatus Neomicrothrix sp. UBA4542 | reverse complement strand
TACTGGTGGTGCACTGAACAAGCCCTCAATTGGCCAGGACAGACCGGCCCCAATCTGATACTTGACGACGGCGGCGACGCCACTCTGCTTGTTCACCTAGGGGCTCGCTTCGAAGCAGAAGGAGCCGTACCAGCGCTCGAAACAGCCACTTCGCATGATGAAGAAGAAATACTCAAGCTTCTAGCCGACATCGGTGAATCGCGACCGACGTTTTGGACCGAACTGGTCGCTAATGTCAGGGGCGTATCGGAAGAAACCACGACCGGAGTGCACCGGTTATATGAGATGGTCGAACGCAACGAATTACAGTTCCCCGCTTATAACGTCAACGATTCGGTAACCAAGTCAAAATTCGACAACCTGTACGGCTGCAGACACTCCCTGATTGACGGCATCAACCGCGCAACCGACGTCATGATGGGCGGCAAACTGGCGTTTGTCGCGGGCTATGGAGATGTCGGTAAAGGGTGCGCGCAGTCGCTGCGCGGACAAGGTTGCCGAGTCATCGTGGCTGAAATCGACCCGATCAACGCTCTTCAAGCAGCAATGGAGGGATTCGAGGTTGATCGCCTTGACAATGTGGTCGATCACGTCGATATTTTCGTTACCACCACAGGCAATCGCGACATCATCTCAGCGGAACACATGGGAGCGATGAAACACAACGCCATCGTGTGCAACATCGGTCATTTTGACAATGAGATCGATATGTCGGGCTTAGAAAAAATGTCTGATGTTCAGCGGCGGAATATCAAACCGCAGGTAGACGAGTACATTTTCCCTAATGGCAACAGCGTCATCGTCCTGGCAGAAGGACGGCTAGTCAACCTCGGTTGCGCCACCGGGCACCCCAGTTTCGTGATGTCGATGAGCTTCACGAATCAAGTGTTGGCGCAAATGGAACTTCACGCGAACGCCGACTCCCTCAAGAACGAAGTGCACGTATTGCCCAAGCGTCTCGACGAAGAGGTCGCTCGACTTCATCTCGACAAACTTGGGGTAAAACTCACGACCTTGACACCCGAACAAGCCGAATATATCGGTGTAACAGTTGAAGGACCATTCAAGCCCGAGCACTACCGGTATTGAAGACTCTCGGGGAGTTCTGACTACTGCTGGCTGCAATCTTTTAGCGACCTTTGAGCGGAGCGGAGCACCGGTAGCCTTACAGCGATGGCCGTGTTCCAAAAACTCTTACGCGCGGGCGAAGGCAAAAAGATTCGCGCACTCGAGTCGCTGGTGCCCGAGATCAATGCGGTTGAGCCTGAATATGAAACGCTTTCTGACGAAGCGCTTCGGGCTAAGACGGGCGATTTCAAGCTTCAGATTGAACGAGGAGCGGAACTTAACGATCTATTAATCGATGCCTTCGCGGTGACCCGCGAAGCTGCCCGCCGGGTGTTAGGACAACGGCACTACGACGTTCAATTGGTCGGCGGCGCAGCCCTTCACTTCGGTTGGGTAGCCGAAATGCGGACCGGCGAGGGGAAGACTCTTGTCTCAACATTGCCGGTGTATCTCAACGCACTGTCAGGCCAGGGAGTTCACATCGTCACAGTAAACGACTACTTAGCATCCCGTGATGCCGAGTGGATGGGCCGCGTGCACCATTTTTTGGGGCTTGAGGTAGGACTCGTAGTGCCAGGCCACACCGACTCGGAGTTCAAACGAAACCAATACGCGGCCGATATCACCTATGGGACCAATAATGAATTTGGGTTTGATTATCTACGAGACAACATGGCTCCCTCCCAAGACGAGCAAGTTCAGCGCGGACATAACTACTGCATCGTTGACGAAGTCGACTCGATTCTGATCGACGAAGCTCGCACCCCCTTGATCATCAGCGGCCGACTAGGCGACGCTGCAAAGCTGTACGGCCAATTCGCACAAATAGCGCGCACGATGACCCGAGAGCTTGACTACGAAGTGGAAGAGGACAAACGAAATGTAGCGGTCCTTGAACCGGGAATAGAGAAAGTCGAACGAGCTCTGGATGTTGACAACCTCTACGACCAAGTGTCATCGAACTTCGTGCATCAGATGAGTGCCGCTCTGAAAGCTAAGGAGCTTTACCGACGCGACCGCGATTACGTCGTTCAAAACGGCGAAGTAAAAATTGTCGACGAATTCACCGGCCGGGTACTTGAAGGCCGCCGATGGAGTGAGGGACTTCACCAGGCTGTAGAAGCTAAAGAAGGCGTGAACATCAAAGCCGAAAATCAGACTCTCGCAACAATCACGCTCCAAAACTATTTCCGTTTGTACGACAAATTGGCCGGAATGACCGGCACCGCAACCACAGAAGCAGCGGAGTTTGGTAACACCTACGGCTTAGATGTAGTGCCCGTACCAACTCACCGCCCGGTTCAACGCGCCGACCATGCTGACCTCATATATAAAACTGAGAATGCGAAGATCGAAGCCGTTGTAGACGATATTGAGACTAGAAGGGTGACCGGTCAACCAATTCTTGTTGGCACAGTCAGTGTAGAAAACAGCGAAAAGATCTCGCTAGCACTAGATCAACGAGGCATCACCCACAACGTTCTCAACGCCAAAGAACACCAACGAGAAGCGGAGATAGTCACCCAAGCGGGTCGGTTGGGCGCGGTAACGGTGGCAACCAACATGGCAGGGCGAGGGGTCGACATTCTTCTCGGAGGTAACCCCGAAGGTCTAGCTCGACACGACCTATATCGTGAGGCTCTAGATCCTGACGATCCCGCACAGATTGAGCAATTCGCTTCCCGTGTAGCCCACCATGAACCGCAGTGCGCCGCAGAAGCTACCAAGGTTCGCGAGGTCGGAGGACTCTACGTACTGGGAACGGAACGTCACGAGTCACGCCGAATCGATAATCAGTTGCGCGGAAGATGCGGACGACAAGGTGACCCAGGAGAAAGCCGCTTCTATCTGTCTCTCGAAGATGACCTCATGCGCCTTTTCGCTACCGGAGCGATGAACTGGGTCATGGATCGGGCTCTGCCGGATGACACCCCGATCGAGGCGAACATGGTCACTAAAGCAATCGAACGTGCCCAAAACACCGTCGAACAAAAGAATGCGGAAATACGGAAAAACGTTCTGAAATACGACGAAGTGATGAACGAACAACGCAAGGTGATCTACGGTCGTCGCGCACAAATTCTAGATGGGGACGATCTGCGCGAAGAGTCACTGGAATATGTGGAATCAGCGGTAGGACACATAGTGGACCAGTTCTGCGAGGACGAATCTGCCTCGGAATGGGACCTCGAAGCGTTGCATGCTGAAACCTCAGGGTATTGGCCCACCGAACTTCAACTAGACGACTTGGTATCAGTCACCGACGCAGCGACGCTTGAGCAAGTAATGGTTGATGACGCGATTCGATACTTCGAACTTCGGGAAACTCAACTAGGTGCGTCAACGATGCGAGAGGTCGAACGTCAGGTTCTTCTTCGAATCATCGACCAACGGTGGCGCGAACACCTGTACGAAATGGATTATTTGCGCGAAGGAATCCATCTCAGAGGTATAGGACAAAAAGACCCCGTGTCTGAATGGCAACGCGAGGGGTTTGACATGTTTTCTTCGATGCTGGAATCGGTGTACAGAGATTTCGTCAAGTACGCAATGCATGCCGAGGTAGTAACGGCCGAAGAACAGAACAATCGTCCGGACCGAGTCAACTACTCATCTTCGGAAAGCCCCGCGGAGCTGTCGCCGGCCGCGGCGCCACCTAAGCCTTCGCCTGCCGTGCCAACTGTGAAGCAAACTCAAGTAGTAAAGACTGAAGACGAAAAGATTGGACGTAACGACCCTTGCCATTGCGGATCTGGCAAGAAATTCAAACACTGTCACGGTCGATGATTATCGGGGCCCCTAATGCGTGATAATTCGGAGACTTTCGAAGAACTTGGACGGCGCGTAACCGAAGCGCACACATATCTCAGGATCGAACAGGCTCGCGAAGAAATAACCCAATTGGAGTCACGCGCAGCAAGTCCTGACCTTTGGGACGATCAAGATGAAGCCCGCAAAATCACTGGTCGCCTAGCCAACGTGCGTGACGATATCGAACGTTGGGAAAAAGTGAGAAGTGAAGTTGACGACGCCGCAACTCTCGATTTGTTGGCTCGAGAGGAAGGAGACGAATCGTTGGCTGAGGAAATCGACCTGGCAATTTCCTCCATCTCAAATCAGCTCGACGACATCGAACTGCTCGCGTTGTTCAGCGGTGAACACGACGAAAATGATGCTGTCTGTGAAGTTCATTCCGGGGCAGGCGGCACCGATGCTTGTGATTGGGCCGAAATGGTGCTTCGTATGTACCTCAGATGGGCTGAAAGCAAAGGTTTCGACGTAGAAATACAAGAAGCGACCGACGGCGGAGAGGCGGGAATTAGTTCGGCCACATTCATCGTCAAGGGACGTTTCGCATTCGGATTCTTACAGGCAGAGCGAGGAGTCCATCGACTTGTCAGAATCTCACCGTTTGACGCTCAAGCTCGCCGTCATACAGCCTTTTGCTCTCTTTCGGCAGTGCCATTCTTTGATGATGTGTCAAGTGAAGTCACGATTGATGAGAAGGACCTTCGAATTGACACCTATCGATCCTCAGGTGCAGGTGGGCAGCATGTGAACGTGACGGACTCTGCGGTTCGCATCACCCACCTCCCCACCGGCACAGTCGTCGCTTGCCAAAACGAACGAAGCCAACACCAAAATAAGGATCGGGCAATGCAGATGCTCGCTGCCAAACTCGCGGACTTGCAGCGCCAAGAACGCGAAGCCGAGCTCAACGCGCTTGCCGGAGAACAACGCGACGTCGCCTGGGGTAGCCAAATTCGCTCGTATGTGCTCCACCCCTACCAGCAAGTCAAAGACCTCAGATCAAATCTCGAACTTGGCAACGTCGACGCGGTGTTGGACGGCGACCTCGATGCGCTCATGGAAGCCTTCCTTCAATGGCAACGAAGCCAACGCGAAGTGGACTCATAGATACCTAGGCCATAGCGCAACTGCCGCTACCGACGCCCGATCCTGCCGTACGCTGGGGATGTCCCACCCGAGCCAAAGAACTGGCCTCAAAGACCCTGGTTCCGATGATCCGCCTCGACAACGTCACCAAGATCTACAAAGGCGAAACTCGAGCTGTTGACGGAGTCAGCGTCGACATCCAAAAAGGCGAATTCGTCTTCCTCGTCGGGGAATCAGGATCCGGAAAATCGACGATGCTTCGGCTACTCACGGCCGAAGAACCCGCCACCGCCGGTCAAGTACACGTGGCCGGGAAAGACTTGGCGAGAATTAGCTCTTGGCGCGTGCCGTACCTTCGTCGCAACATTGGTTCGGTTTTCCAAGACTTCAAATTACTTCCCCAAAAAACCGTCTACGAGAACGTTGCGTTCGCGCTCGAAGTAATTGGACGCCCAAAAAACATCATCACGACCCAGGTTCCCGCGATTCTTGATCTCGTCGGACTGTCCCATAAGCAGAAAAGTTTTCCTGACGAACTTTCCGGAGGCGAACAACAACGCGTGTCGATCGCCCGAGCATTTGTGAACCGACCTTTGATCCTTCTCGCCGACGAGCCCACAGGGAACCTTGACCCCAACACTGC
>DGLO01000136.1:35283-36189 GCA_002388005.1 Candidatus Neomicrothrix sp. UBA4542 | reverse complement strand
TGCTTCAGCTTGGGCTGAAGGACCGAAACTTGGTGTGGTCGTAGTCCGCTCCACAGCGATCAAGTGCAGCTTTCCAAGCCGGACTCTGTTTCATCGCCCAGCGAAGCGAAGAAATCAAACGCCGACCCGCAAACACAGAACCCGTCCGATATTTCGCCCCGGCAAGTTCGGCCAGATTCTTGGGCAGCGTAGCGATCGCAGCTCCTCTGACTATCCGGTAGCCAAATAGTTGTCCCGAGCGAAGTGGGGGATTGTTCAGAAAATCCCATGCTTCTTCAAGCGCAGCCGACTTCTCCAGGGCGGGATGTTCAACAATCCAAGATCGAAGCTCCTCTGCGGTTTGTGGAAGCTCGGCAATACCCAACAGGAATCCGATTTTGGATTGCTCTTGGACGAACTGGTCGGCCTCGTGACGGTCTAGCGGACAACAGAACCGCTGATATGCGTCTAGAAACGAGTCCGTGAGAGTGTTCTGAACCCAAGCGCCGAGGCTCGGGTCGCTTGCTGAGTATGCGATTCCTCGCCCGGAGAAGCCGGAGACCGGTTGGTGTGCCTGCTTGACCCGTTGAATCGCCAAATCCACTTCACGCGTCGCCCCGTAATTGACGGTCGTGACGAACGACGAGGTTCTATTCAGCCGACCCAGCGGATCTGACTCGTATTCGGAGTGGTCAGCTACGCCGGCAGCGACTTCGGGATGCAGTGCTTGAAGCAACAAAGCCCGAACTCCCCCTACGAAGCTTGCGACGTCACCCATCACCCTCCAACTCACGCAATTGGGACCAAACAAACCAGTATCCCCGGGGTACAGATGAGTTTGTGACAGTGGTTGTTCCCCCTGAGAGAACAAGCGAACCACGCTAGAAGTCAGCCTCTGCTGAAGTCTCACGAGGTCGTCGATTCATT
>DGLO01000136.1:0-34889 GCA_002388005.1 Candidatus Neomicrothrix sp. UBA4542 | reverse complement strand
AAGAGTGGCTGTGGTTCCCGCTGTGAATCGGACTTCCAAAGAGGCGGTTTGGCCGGAGAGTCGGCAGCGACCGAATGCGACCGCACTCTGACTAAGAAGATACGGAAATCCCGTCCGAATCATTTCTTCAAAGCCTTGTGTGTCGAAGCTTGCCTTGAACGTCGACGACGCCTGATTGCGAGCCCCTTGGAAGTCCTCGCGGCTGAAAGCAAACAATTGCGCTGAAATTCGGCGTTGGAGGGCATCTCTTTCTGACAGTCCGCAGGCCGATGGACTATCGCTGTCGGTTGTAGAGGCCGGATCGGGAAGCGAGGTTGTGGTAGGAGCGGGGCTTGTAGCTAGAGCATTCAACGGCTGATCGGCCGCGGACGACGCGCACCCAGAAACGAAGGTCAGCACTATTGCCAGGACGATGAACTTCAACAGGAACAGGGTAGTGCTGAGTGACAGAGTGCAGGGTGTTGGTTCAATCTGCCGCAGAATAGGTTGTTGTGAGTCTGGTAGAGCACACAAATCTGCAATAACCCGTTACCGTGATTCGGGACGTTCACGAAGTAGGAGATTGCTCTGTGAGCCGCACCGCTTCAAGGTTGATCCCGGACAAGTCGGTGATCAAGCGCGCACTCAAGTGGTTTGTGATCTTTAACGCGGCGTTAGCTGCGTTTGGGATTGTGACCGGAGGAAGTGCCGAATTCGTTGGACGCGTGCATGGCACCAGTTTTCTGTTAGTTGTCACCGCCGCTGGCATAGCGAGCATTGAACTGGGTAAGACCGGTGCTCGTTTAAGAGTTGCATGGTTTGTTGGGTCTGCGTGTGTGATGGCGACGGGTTTTGTATTGCTAGCGCTGACATGGGGTGTGCCACTTCCCGACCTTGCCGGAAAACCTCTCGGAACTGTTGCTGTCGTTGGAGTGGTCGCCACTTACTGTGCACTTGTTTCGTTGATCTGTTCACGGAACAGGCTACGCACCGTTTGCTGGTCAGGTGCTTTGCTACACGGCTTCTATGTGATTGCACTTATTTGGTTCGAGATCAGCCCGATCCCGGGAAGAGTCCTCGCTCTGTTCGCTGTAGGGCTGTCTGCGTGTTCGCTGTTAGTAGTCATCGAGTTCATAGGTACGCGCCGCGCCGCCTCAACTGGTTCTGAGCGTGCTGACCGACCCGTCAAATATTGTCCCTATTGCGGTGCTTCAGGTTTCGTGGCGACGTCGCCGGTCTTCGAATGTCGTGATTGTGGAGGAAAATTTCGACCAGTGGTTTGACACGGTCGAGCTAGTGTTCGCCGAGATCCAGATCTGGGATGAGTGGTGCTGCCTGATGGCCAACCATTCGCCAGCGACTGTCGGTCTGTCTAAATACATTGACGGCTACAACTGCCGACAACGACGCTCCGAGGAGATTTTCTTCCACGAATATCCAGCCGACGCTGTCCGTGCCGTGAAATCGGAGGTTTGACGTAAGGAACTGTGGTGGTTCGGGGCCCGAAAAAATCCGCTGAAACGATGTCCTGATTGCTTCCCAGCCGAAAAGGGTGGGCCACCCAGGGTGAGTGCACCAGGCCTCTTCGGAGTTAACCCATAAATCGGTCATTCCTTGAAGGTCTCTCGCTTCGAAGAAGGAGTAGAACGATTGATTGGCTGTTTCAAGAGTTGATCTGTCGGTCACCAGATTCCTAAGAGTTGGGCGTATCGATGACAGCACTCATCGGGCAATTGAACGCGACGACACCAGTGCTCCACAGTGACCGCGTCCGGGTGCGGTCACTGAGAGAACAATGGGGATCAGGAATAGAGAGCGATCAGCTGCAGTACCGCCATCGCGACGATGACGAGAGCGTTAAAACCGCGAAACAGTGGAAATGGGGCCTTGGCGAAATTCTGCCCGATGTTGCTAGCAGCGACATCCTGATCCATATCTTTCATTCCTGCTGCCAAGTCAGCGATCACACCATCGAACCAGAGCATGGTCCACAGCGAACCGAGAACAATCCAAGCCGCTATGGCGAGTTGGACAGCGCCGACGTCCAACGCAGCACCGCCCCAGAGAATGAAAGCAAACGTTCCCAGCACCGAAACTACGTACGGAAGAATTATCGCGTGAGCATCAGTGCCTCTGCTGTGGATCAGCTGCACCCAGGTTCCTTGTTGCATGAGTTACCTACTTTGTGTTGGAGCCAGCTTTCTGGCTGCTTCCGGTTTGATTAACCCAAAACTTAGACCCCGCTTTGGAACTGCTTGGGGTTAACTAATTTTCGAACGCAAGAAATCGATGACCTGAGGCCAAAGCTCTGCGGCGAGGCCTTCGTCATAGGTGCCACCCGGATTTTCTTCGTTCATGAATCCATGGCCAGCTTCGTGAACCGTGATTTGGACATCCTTGCCCATTCCACGTAAGCGTTCTCCGAGTTCTCTTGCTGCTTCCGGCGGAAAGAAGTCGTCCGGTGAAGCCATATGAGCATTAACTGAAGCTGTAAGACCTCCCCAATCGGGTTCGCCTTCACCCTGGGGGAAGCCATAGAAGGGAACCGCAGCCTTCACGACATCGCCACGATTCGCGGCGATCATGAAACTCAACAAACCACCCATGCAAAACCCGATGACGCCAACACCGCTTCCGCTGCTCGCGTCGTGGTTCGCGAGGAAATCTACGGCTCCACTCATGTCGCGGGCGGCACGATCGGCGGGAAGATCGGTCATCAGCTGGCCGGCCTTATCCATCTCATCGTGACCGGCCAACTCGCCGTGATACAAATCTGGAGCGAGAGCCGTAAAACCCTGTTCGGCGAGAAAATCTGCGACGCCCTTCATTTGGGGATTCAACCCCCACCACTCTTGAATGACCATCACCGCAGGTCCAGAACCACTCGCGGGTATCGCTAAATGTCCTCGGGCATCTTGCCCGTTGCTTGCAAACGTAACCATTTCACCCATGCGGGGCACCGTAGTCGCGTTTGGGTATTAGCCGCTCTGATCAACGATACGGGGACCTGTCCATCTTGTTGGTCCCCTTTCGTCTTGGTAAATCAATTCTTCTTGGTCGGGAGGGACATAGAAGTACGAACCCGGTCGGAACCCATAACCCAGATCACCGAGCAGACGTCTTTGGCGAGGGGTTAATTGGCCTTCAACTTCAGGTGTGACGTCGTGGTCGTAGCTCCGGACAAACATTTGCGCGTAGTTGTAAAGGAGTGTCTTTCTGGCTCGACCGGAGTGGTTGGGCGCGGGTCCATGCCATAGCGAATGAGGGAACAGATAGCAGTCGCCTGCCCGTCCGGGAAGCTGTACTGCGCCGGGAGAATGCGGGGTGAGAGGTTCATCGCGCCGCCACGGAAACGGCCGGACGTGACTTCCTGGAAATACGGTCAATGCCCCCCCATCCTCTTGCACGACGTCGGACAACAGATACATCGCTTTCATAGCTATCGGAGGAGATGTTTCAGAGACCCGAATTTCTCGGAGTCCCTCACCGCCGTCGGTGTGGGTGTACCCGGGAAAGCTATCGGTGGAAGGACGAACAATGGCCTGAGTCATGGACAACATGATGTGAGGTCCCATGATGTCGACGAGTAAATCGAAAAGACCAGGGCGATCAATTAGATCGATAAAATGCTGCCCGTAATTAAGTAGATCGCGCCGATCCATAAACCCAGCGGGATCGGTGTTCTTTGCGGTCTCCATCCATTCGTAGTGACCCAACTGAGCCTGGCCGGGCTCATAACCCGGCAACAAACGGACTTTGTCGAGCTCCTGGCTAAACAAGCTCACTTCGTCGGGGGATAACACTCCGTGAAGATGCAAATAGCCATCCGTTGACCACCGTTCTCGTTGTTCATCGGTCAGGGTTTCCATGATTCCCCCCTAGCGGTCCCCACAACGACGCTACTGCGTGGGCGAACGATGCAACACTTGACACGTCGCCCCAGGAGACCTTATGAATCTGCGCCCAAGCCCGCATGCCCCGTTTTCTTATGTGCCAGGTATTGATCCCTACTCTGGTGGGGTTATCGCGGCTCCGGGGGCCGAGATTGTCCACGTCACTCTCGTGGAGGCATTGCCGTGGCGTCTCGGATTTGAACGAATAGAACAGATCACTTCGGCTGAAGGTGTGGAACGGACAGCGTTATGCGCGGTTGAGTTGCGGTGCCCTCAACCGCATTCTTTTGATGGATTTATCGGTTTCAATAGGGAATACAGGGCGATTCTGAGCGAGTGGGGATTACTGGTAGGCGACGACAACCCCATCGCTCGCACCAACGTGGCCCCAGTGCACGAGCCTCCCGACGAGACCTCTTTACATGCCTTTAGCTATGTTCGGTCCGCACCGGCGGATGGACCGGTTTCGTTTGTGGTTGCCGGTGCCGGCGACTTAATGGATCAAAGTGACCTTCAGCCGAGCAGCATCGTCGCGGATGGCGCTGACGGGCCCGAAACATGGCGTCTAAGAATTGAACAGGTGTGTCGAGAAATGGAGGAGCGAATGTCGTCAATGGGAGTCGAATGGAAAGATTGCTCAACTGTCGACGTCTACTGCGCCCACGACTGGTTCTCTCAAGCAGGTGCGACATTGACGGGGCGTATTGGGTCAGCTGTTCGCGCGGGACTGCGTTGGTATATCGCTCACCCACCTATCGAAGGTCTGAGTTTCGAAATGGATGTTCGACGCGTGTCGATAGAGAAAATACTCTGACTGTTACGGCGCCACGAACTTCATCAGGACAGGGCTCATCAAGCCCTCATTGATTGCCTGTGCGGCGTTGTCACGCATTTCGATCATTCGCGGTCCCATTAAATGTCCGAGCGATACAGGTGGCGGAGTAGCCGGAGGTTCGTTAAAGAACTTGAGAGCTAAGTCGTAGTGATTTGAACTGCTGACATGTTCGAGCCCGGCTTCGGTCCCGGCAGCTTCATATGCACTCGCTGGTTCCGGAAAACTGAATTCGGGGGTTGCCGACCAAGGCATTGGGTAAGGCAAATCGTGCTCACTCATAAGGGTCACGTCGTACACAACGACTACTCCTTTGGAACGGCAAACTCGCCCAAGTTCGCTCATCATTTGGACCTTGTTTTCAATGTTCATTCCCACGTGGAGCATCGTGACTGCATCGAAGCTGTCGTCATCGAAAGCGAGATCGGTTGCGGATCCGACTTCGAAATCAACTTGTGCGCCCATTCCAACCAGGTCTGAAAGTTGAATTGCCGCGTTAACGAATTCGGGTGTGAGGTCGACGCCGATAACTGAAGCGCCAGTCGAATGAGCTAAAAAACGCGCTGCTCCGCCTATGCCACAGCCCACGTCAAGAAGACGATCGCCAGGACCAAGATTGATCGCGGCAGCTACGTGCATGGTGCCTTCCCGACCTCCGATGTGAAACTCGTCTGCGGCGGCCAAAACATCGGCGTCAAGGTTGTCCATATCGTGACCGGCTTGAGTCAGGGCACCAACGATGCGTTCAACGATTCCGTCGTTGCCGTAATGCCCTTCGACCGATGTAGCCATGGGTAAGCCTTCCTGCGATCTCAAGTGAGTTAGTTCGCTAGAGGTTCGGACGGTACCTCGAACCCCCAACTTTCTGTACGGACCATTTCCTGATCGGCTACAGCTACGAGCCCCGACGGCCCGAAGAGAGCGCCGCCGCAGATGATGCTTCGCTCATCATCTCTTTCTCGCCATGACTGAAATGTGTAGGTGTCTCCTACCCGAACTTCGTCGGAGAACTCAGCAGCGATGTTCCCGGTTACGGCGCCACCACCAGACAACTCGGGTGGATCAACGAAGAGCACATAAGCAGTTACGCAGTCAAAGGCCGTCCACACGAACTCTCGGGGAATGACCCCGTTTTCGTCGGCCCACTGCGGAGCCGGTGACCACACAGCAACAACATGCTTGCCATCACCGAGTGGCCGAATGCGCACCCCCAACCCGTCGGTTTTGTTACCGCAGCCAATGCAATCGGGGTAGGGCGGATCCCATGGGAGAGGACGGTCTATGGCAGCATCGATGCTTGTTCTCGAAATAGGCGAACGCGGAGCGGCGTGAAGAGGTCCTGGTGAAGCAACCATGACCAGTTCGCCGTCTCGATGTACAAGCGCTTCACCTTGCTCAACTGTCCGAACTAACGACTCCCCAGGGTGCATGGGTTTGCGGATCCGGACTCTGATTGGGCCGTCAGCATCGCCTGCAGCGAAACCAGCTACGTAGCCTCCCTGCATGGTGCCGGGCATTCCAATGTAACGCTGAAGCAATTCGATAGTGATGCCCTCACTCATCGATGATGCCCATAAATGCTTGATACGACGTCGGGATCAATCGAAGCCTCTATGAGAACTGGACGTCCCGGCGTGCGGTTTTTCACTATGTCCATGGCAGCGTCTATGTCAGTGAGCGAATCGATCTTTGCGGTATCGCATCCCATACTGGCGGCCACGGCACAAAAATCAGGCCAGTCATGCAATGCAGCGGACGGGTCCATGCCCTTAGCCACCAATTGAATGTGCTCGGCGCCGTAACTGCCGTCGTTGTAGAGAACAACGATCAGGTCGAGCCCCAAATGAACAGCCGTTGACAGCTCAGTCATGCCGCCCATCATGTAACCGCCGTCTCCGACGCACAGCACTGTTGGCAGCGTTGGGCGCGCGACAGCTGCACCGATCGCCGTTGACATACCTAAACCGATGGCCCCGAATCCATGGCTGGTCACCAAGTCAAGTGGGTCAGCTACGGACAAGGTGAGCGCGTCAAGCATGAACCGGCCCGCATCGACTACCACTTGACGATCTTGGGGTAGGGCCTGATCAAGCCGACGTGTCAGCGTCCGAGGATCTACTGCACCATCGTAACTCTTGTCCTCAAAGGCGGTAGCGGGATCAAACTCCTGCAATTTTCGTTCCAGCTCAGCGGTCCTGAATGACGAAGGTTGATGCTCCGCGGCAGACAACATTTCAATCATGGTTTCAGCTACCACCGTCGCATCTCCCACAACGCCAGCGTCAACGGTGACGTAACGATCAATGTGATCCGGATTGAGATCCACCTGCACGACCCGTTTTCCGGTAAGCAAACTTTGATAGTCGGTAGTCAAAAAGTTCAATGTGGCTCCGAAGACGACAAGACAATCGGCCATAGCGAGCGACTCACCGGCTATTTCGTGGCTGAGGGTGCCGTGAAGACCTAGATTGAACGGCTCTCCTTGAAAAAAGCCGGTTGCGAGGAGCGAAGTTGCCAGGGGTGCTCCCAGGGCATCTCCCAACCGAATTAGGGCATCACGCGCCCCTGACTTGACCGCGCCTCGTCCAGCTACGATCACCGGACGCGCAGACGAAGCGATGATACCCATAGCGGTCTCAAGGCGGTCGGGATCGGCCGCAAGGCGTTGAGCGGGTCGAGTCAACGCGGGACGCGCCTCATACTCAACTTCGTCCCACTCGATGTTTAACGGGATGTTGAGTACTACTGGACGATGTTCAGAATGGGCGCGTCTCACAGCGGTGGAGACGTCTTCAGCGATAGTTTCAGCGTTTCGAACTGGCTGAAAACCAGCCCCGGTTGCCGCGACGAGAGCGTGCTGATCGAGATTTTGAAGATGTTGCTCATTTTCGATCGGGGTGTCACCCGCGACGACAACCATCGGGGTTCCGTTTTTCACACCCTCGACCAGAGCCGTGATCGTATTGGTCAGCCCGGGGCCGTGAGTCACGCTTGCTACGCCAAGTCTTCCGGTTGCCTTTGCCCACCCTTCAGCCATGCATACCGCGTTGGCTTCGTGGGTCGCTCCAACCAGTTTGACTCCGTGTTGGCGTTCCAAGCTTTCACCAATGAAGAGATTGCCGTCTCCGAGAACGGCGAAGACGGTGTCAACGTCGTGGTCGACAAGGGCTTGAGCTACTGCGTCGTGTCCCAGCATTTGAGGGTCTCCTTCTAATGGAACGAACCGGCGAGTTGATCCGGTTAAAGATTGATTACGGTGTCAGGTTTCATCCTGCAAACCGGGGGTCTCCTTGCAGCACAGCATCCCACGTGGCTCGATGTCTGTGCTCATGTTGATAGCCCCCAGCGGACGCCGTTGCGGACCAAGTTGTTGAACCCTTCGGTTTCCCATGATCCGCGAAAAATCTGGGGAGTGGCCGTATCTGCAACGACTGAAGTGTCTACATATGGCTGGCTATTGGTCGCGGGGGAGTGTGCGTGTCCGAGTGCCAGGTACGCAACAGCACCGTTGCCTCTTTCACACACAATACCTAGGGCCCGGTTAAGGCCATCTTCCATCAACGAGGTGTCAGACACGACCTCGAAACCGAAACCAGGATCCGGATCTTCGGGCAACTCGGTGCTCAACAAAATAGTTGCGTGTGGGTCGAGAACTTCAATGAAGTACAACTCATCGATGGTTTCGAATGATTCAGGCATGTCATGTACGACAGGATGGTCGCCGCGGACGTTCACCGTGAATCTGCGAATTGGTGGGTGATTAAGAAAGAAGGCTCCGAGTGTCTCGTGGTGAGGCATTTTGACCATGCGGCGGCGCCGACGATCGCCGTCCACCGGTTCCGCCTTTCCTCCGCTGGTGCCGTGAAGAGCAAGCCATCGTCCACCGCGTTCGAGCCACGAATTTAAGCTGACGAGTTCGTTTCCGGATGGAAATGGACCGGATGTGTAGGTAATCAGAAGTTGACTCGTCGGAAGCCAAGTCGCTAAGTCCGAGAAGTTGGACGATATGGTCGGCTGCACATGCTGTATCTCACCTACGAAACTCAATAGTTGCGATCGGGCGTAGTGCATGTCATGCCCGGCAGTTGAACCGGGTGGAAAACCCCCGACAACGAGGTGCACTCCCGGAGCCTTGGGTCGCGGCATCATGAACCTCCGATGATCGACTCATCGCGCAGACGACCTATCTCGGCCGCCGACAAGTCGAGATCTTGGTTGAGAACATCTGTGGTGTGTTCACCCAAAGCCGGAGCCGCGACAACATTTACTGAACTATTAGACAACCGCGCTGCCCATCCCAAGATCGGAACCTCACCGTGATCTGGATGTTCGATGTTGGTGATAAACCCACGGTCCGTTAAATGGGGGTCGTTTAAGAGTTCGCTCGTGTCGAGAACTGGGCCGCCTGGAACACCCGCGGCTTCGAGTAGCTCAGTAGCTTCTTGCTTCGTCAAACCCTTCGTCCACGACGAAATTTCTTGCCGCAGTTCAGCCCCATTCTCGATCCGGTCTCGATTCCGAGCGAACCGGGGGTCGTTTGCGAGTTCGGATTTTCCCATCGCGGAGCAGAGATTGGTCCACATCTTCGGTGTGATCGCCATGATCATCACGTAATCGTTGGCGCCTCCTCCCTTACATGGATACAAGTTGTTTACAGCGCGTGACCCGTTCCCGAGACGAGTCACCGGTTCGTCATTCCATCCGGGCGCCATCGCCATACGGGTACGCATGTAGTACGTCATGGCTTCTTGCATAGCGATCTCAACGTATTGGCCGTCACCAGTGCGAAGTCTCTGAATGTAGGCAGCGAGAATTGCCATCCCAAGTTGCACCCCGGTGCCTGAATCTCCTGTAGTTGGTCCAGGCAAGAGCGGCTCGCCATCCGGCAACCCAGTTATCGACAAGGCTCCGGCCATAGCCTGAGCGACCCCATCAAAACATTTGCGACCCGCATAAGGACCCGTAGAGCCGAATCCCTTAACCGACGCATAAATAATTGATGGATTCACTTCACGAAGGACCTCGTATCCGAGATCAAGTCGATCAACGACTCCGGGACCGTAATTTTCCACAAAGACGTCATAGTGAACCGCCATTTCAAGCAGAAGCTCCCGCCCCTCCTTTTGGGTTAGATCAATGGCGACGGATCGCTTGTTGCTGTTCCACTGAAAGAAGTAGTTCTGCGGAATGATGTCGCCTCCCCTCCCAGGATCGCCCCGTTCGGGTGGTTCTACCTTGACTACATCAGCGCCGAACCATGCGAGCGCCTGCGTGCACGAAGGCCCGGCCTCGTATTGCGTCATATCAAGTACACGTACATCTTCGAGAGCGGTCATCTCATCCCCCATGAACATGACGTTAGGCTCTATCGCCCACCGTTGGGTAGGAGACGGCAGCTACGGTCGTCGTATCGACGAGAATCTGGAGTACAGATGCGACTAGGACCTTTACTTGGATTCGAAGACAGCTTCGACACTGTCGTTACCGTTGCTCAAGAAATGGAAGCCGCGGGCGCTGCCTCGGTGATGGTCGCAGAGGCGGGACGAAGTGCGGTAACCCAAGCGGCTGCGGTCATTGCTGCGACTGACGAGATCGAAATCGGCACCTACGTGGTTAACGCGTTTGCCCGCTCGCCATGGTTGACTGGCCTCACAGCGCGAGACTTGGACGAAATGAGCGAAGGCCGTTTCGTCCTAGGGGTTGGCACTGGAAACGTTCATTTCAACGACTGGTACATGGGGATTGACTCGTCAAAACCGCTTGCCGCCATACGAGATTTTGTTGAAATAGTCCGTGAAATAGTTGCATCTCCCGTTGGCACTCGAGTTACCTACGACGGCCCCGTGCATCAGGTCAAGAAGTGGCGAGCAAGTTATCCGACGATTCGAGAAACGGTGCCGGTGTATCTCTCTGCCTCGGGACCCAAAATGATGCAATTGGCGGCCGAGGTCAGTGACGGAATCGCGGTAGGAATCATGGCCTCGGCTGACTTCATGAGTCACACCGTGCGACCAAACGCCATAGCGGCAGCTGAATCGGTTGGACGCGACGCCGCCGAGTTAGATTTTCCCATGGGAGCTCTAGTGAGTGTGAACAAGAACTCGGAAATAGCTCGCAATGCCGCAAAGGCGGCGGTTTGTGGCTTATTTCACCCAGTCCCACACCCCTACTACGACTCGCAAATGCGTCAACAGGGATTTGCTGAGGCGGCGGACATGCTGAGTCAAATGATGCCAAAGGGCAAGACCTCTGAAGCAATGGATCTGTTGCCAGAGGAAATTGTTGACACGCTCACCATTAGCGGAACTCCGTCGGAATGTGCGCGACGTATCGACGAATACGAAGGGATCGCTGATCAAATCGTGATGATGCGCGTCCCGCAAAAAAACGAGCCCGCCGGAGTAGAGGCGTACGAACCCATCCTTGAACTCGTAGCGGAAACAACATCGCGGAATTAGCCCAATTGAATTGTGCCCAATAGGTTGCTTGAGAGACGCAGATCTATCCGTGTGGAGATTAGAGCTCTGACGCAGCTACTCTTCGGCGATGAGTGAACGCATAATTCCGGCCTCTCAGCAGGCCATGTACGACAACTTCCATTTTGCTCCGGGCGTAAAGATCGGCGATCTCCTGGTGATGTCTGGTCAAGTGGGTATGGATGCCTCAGGCAAATGCCCCGAAGATCTAACCGAACAATTTCGGTTCGCTTTCCAAAACATCGAAGCGATTCTTGAAGAAGCAGGGGGCGCGCTAACAGACATCGTTGAAATGACGAGCTATCACATTGGGATGCGAGAACACCTAAGAGAGTTCATAGCTGTAAAAGACGAATTGATTAGCGAACCGTACCCAGCATGGACAGCAATTGGCTGCACCGAATTAGCGATGCCGGGCGCGGTGGTCGAAATCAGAGCACAAGCTGTCCTTAGCTAACGCCAGTGCCCTCGCAATATGAAGTGGCCGTTATTGGCAGAGGACTCATCGGATCTGCCGCGGCTCGCCACCTTGCTGAAGCAGATCAACACGTTGTCGTCATCGGTCCAGACGAACCGACGGATCGACGAGTCAGCCCAGGCCCGTTCTGCAGCCACCCCGATGAGGGACGGATCACTCGTGTGGCGGGGCGGACCCCCATCTGGTCACAGCTAGCAGCTCGGTCAATAGATCGCTACGGAGATATCGCTCAACGGTCAAGTATCGATTTCCATGTTCAGTGCGGTTTGGTCAGCTCGTCGCCAAAAATATCGGACTGGCTGGAGAACTCGGCAATAGCTGGAGGTAACGCCAGGCCTGTAACCGCCGAGTGGGTGTCCGACAACACTGGCATTGTTCTCCGTAACGGTCATCCTGCTTTATACGAAGGTGATCCAGCCGGATATATCAATCCCCGTCGACTCGTCGCCGCACAAACAACACTCGCTGAAGCGGCAGGTGCTGTTGTTGTAAAAGAGGCAGCCTCCACACTTCAAACAAGCGGTAATGGCTACTCCGTTGGTGGCCCCTGGGGGTCCTTGACCGCTCGTCGAGTGCTGGTCGCCACCGGAGCCTTCGGCAGCGAATTGCTGCCTTGCTCCCTGAATCTTCACCGCATGCGGCGCACGACGGTCACAGCAGAAATATCAATCCAAGACGGGCTTCCGAGCCTGATATGCGTGGACCCCCCCGATGAACGACTCGACGAAATTTACTGGGTCCCTCCCGTCCGATACTCCGACGGCAGATTGGCGCTCAAGATTGGCGGGTCCTTACGCGATTCGGAATCCGTTGAGCAGGCCGCGCTGACTGAGTGGTTCCACGGCGACGGAAACCCGACAGAGGTAGAGGCATTACGGAACTCCCTTATGGGCCTTCTCCCGGGAATCGAAGTTCGCAGTTGGGCCCAAAAGCCCTGCGTGGTTACCAACACCGCAACCGATCACCCATATGTTGGCTGGGTTGACGACGGTATCGCTGTGGCATTGGGCGGATGTGGAGCAGCCGCCAAGAGCAGCGATGAGCTCGGGCGCTTAGCTTCAACGTTGTTCGAATCGGCGAACTGGACGGACACGCTGCCTGCCGCGGCTTTTGAACCTGTGTTCGACTAGCGCTCCAGAAGGAGACAATGGTTGAAAATATTGGGTTCTTTGCCTCACGCGGTGTCGAGGCGACGCAAGAAGAACTGCACCGTCGGGCCGATAGACACCACGAACCAAAGCGTTCCCCAACCAATGGTGCCACCCATCGTCAGACCGCCTGCAAGGGCGGCTCCCTCAATAACGGTTCGGGCTTTCCATATCGCGAGTCCCCGACGATCTAGAGCAGTCATCAGTCCATCTCGAGGACCAGGTCCCAGTCGTGCCCCGATATAAAACCCGGAACCAAGCGCGACGACAATGGGTCCAAAGAACGTACATGCGACCCGCAGCAACGAGTTAGTTGGACTACCCCCGATCGTGACCGTGGCGTCCACGACCAATCCGATGACTAGCACGTTGGCCAAGGTCCCGACGCCCATTGGTTCTTTGAGGACGACCAACGCAATCAGCAATGCGGCGCCGACAAGAATCATCGCTATGCCGATGGTGAGTGACGTTTGTTCAGCGAGCCCTTGATGGAAAATATCCCAGGGTGGTAAACCGAAATTACCAATAACAACTAATCCAAGACCGACCCCAAAAAACACGAGGCCAACCGCTAGCCGCAGATAACGCAGTGAGAGCGAGGTGTGGTTAGTCACGGGATGCAACGGTCAGGACGTGAGTCGAATGTCACGATGACGATTCAATCACCCTGAATGTCAGATTCACCCTAGGTTGGCTGATGCGTTTCGAACGCGGTACTTCGTGCTCCCACAACCGTTGCGTGGAACCGCGCATAACTAGGACATCGCCTGACCGAAGAAGGATGTCAACCGGTGCCTGGGATCGATCTTTGCGTCGCATACGAAACTTACGAGATGCACCCAGGCTGACTGACGCTATTACTGGGTCCACCCCGAGGACCTTTTCGTCGTCAGCATGCCAGTCCACCTTGTCGTTTCCGTCCCTATAGAAGTTCACCAAGACCGAATTGAATTGGGTAGCAGCGAGCTTGGTCACTCGTTCTCTGATCCGCTGCAGAGACGGTGTCCATGCGGATGGTTTCATCTGGATCCCCGACCAAACGTATGAACAGTCAGGGTCGCCGTACCAAGCGTTGAGCCGTGGGACATCATGCGTCTGCCCAAACATCGAAATCTTGTCTTGTCGCCAATCAGTCTCTTGTATCAATCGCTTGCACAATCGGTCGCCACTCTTGGGAGACCACGCTTGCTGATGAAGAACTATGTCCGCGCCTGGAAGATCAATTTGTTGCGTAGCTGGTCCTTCGAACAGCCCGCCCTGAGATGTTAATAAGTGGTCGCTCACTAGAAGATGCTGAATCCACCGTCGATTTTTATGACGTCCCCTGTGTGCCATCTGCTTGCATCGCTCATTAAATACACCGCGATGGCACCGAAATCGTCAGGTTGGCCCCAACGTCGCATAGGAATCCTCGGCATCACGTTGTTCGCGAATTTCTCCCAGTTGAAGAGCTCCGCTGTCATATCGGTTTCAATCCAGCCTGGGATTACTGCATTCGCTGTGATCTTGTATCGCGCCATTTCCACCGAAAGACCCATCATCATCGCCAGCATCGCGCCCTTGCTAGCGCCGTAAGCCTGACCCTTGGCTGCTCCTTGGATAGCGGTACCGCTTGACGTGAGAACCAAAGAACCCCCCTCGCCTTGCTCGACCATTTGGCGAGTTGCCGCTCTGAGGGTGTAAAAGACGCCGTTCAGATTGACATCCAAGACCGAAAACCAATCTTCGTTCGAGTGTTCAAAAAACGGCTTCTGATTCTGGGTGCCAATGCCAGCGTTCGGAAAACAGCCATCGATCCTGCCATACCTTTCGATGACCGATGCCATGCATTCCTCAACTTCTTGTTCGTTAGACACGTCGCACCGCACAGACGAAGCCGACGGATTTATCGTCCGCAGTTCTTCTTCAGCAGCAGAGTTTTTATCTGGGTTAGTGCCCCATACGCTGACGTCAGCGCCCGCTGCGGCGAGAGCCCTGGCGAATCCCAGACCGATTCCTCCATTCCCCCCGGTGACGACCGCCACCTTCCCAGTCAAATCGAATCCGTCGTAGGTCATGACCCACTCCCTCTGATATTGGTGTCGTTCGAATACTAGAAGGCTCGCGTTGAGCGAAGTTGTGAAGCGTCTGGGAGACTCTCGCGATGGAATTTGAGACCGTCAGAATTGATGGCGAAGGACCAGTCCGTCAACTCGTACTGAATCGCCCCGAAGTTCATAACGCAGTCAATGCCCAACTAGTGGCCGACACCCACCAAGCCGCCAGTTTGCTCGACGCTGACACGTCAGTGCGGGTGGTAATAGTGCGAGGCGAGGGCAAATCTTTTTGTTCAGGAGCTGACCTCAAACAACCCCCAACCAGCCCACAAGGAGCAATGATCGGATCCAAGCAGGGAGCGAAGATGTACGACACCTTGCTCCATATGAATCCCATCACCATTGCGTTATGTCATGGATACATGATCGGTGGCGGAGCAGTGCTTCCCGCAGCATGCGATTTTCGAATTGGAAGCCCGACCGTAAATCTCACCCTGAACGAAGTGAGCCTCGGCTTCAACTTGACCTGGCATTCGCTTCCTGCACTTGTGAATTTGGTTGGACCGCATCGAGCAAAAGAAATGCTGATCCTCGGCCGAAGCTACGACATGCATCAACTGGATGATTATGGATACTTCACAGACACCGTGGAAGATGATGCCGCTTTGTTGCCTGCCGCAGAGGTGCTCGCCGCCCAAGTGGTCAATCAGCCTCCGGTACCTGTCACCGTAACCAAAGCCTCCATAAACGCCCAGTCGATGCCTCTCGGTCGCGCGATTCAGCACATGGACCACGTCGCCGTTGGATATATGGGTAAGAGCGACAGTTCGCGCACCGCCAGAACTACATACTTTGACAACGAACAGCGCGACTGGAGCGACGACTGATTCGACGTCAGACGGAGAGGACACAAATGAACATTTCGGGCGAAGCCGCCATAGTTGGGATTGGTGAAACCGAGTACTTCCGGGGCGCCAAACAAACCGTCCCCGAACTCGTATTGAGTGCCTCAATGGAAGCCATTCACGATGCCGGCCTGCAACCAACCGATATCGACGCTGTCATCCCACCCCCGGGATATCTAAGTGCAGAAGAAATTGCCGCCAACTTGGGTATTCCCGAAATGAGATACGCGACGGAAGTTCGGATGGGCGGAGCGAGTCCTACAGCCTCGCTTCAGTCCGCGGTCATGGCTCTAAGCGCCGGCATCGCAACCAACGTACTGATTACTTTCGGTTGGAACGGGTACTCCGCATTTCGCCGCCGACCCGATACCGCGCCAAGTAGACGAAAAGGCGATCCAGGTCCGTTCATTGACGTCAGTCGCAACTTTTACGCCCCGTACGGCGTGAGATCAGCCGTGCAGTGGTACTCGATGTACATACAACGCTATGTGAACCTATATGGCATCGGCCCCGAGGACGCCGCACAGATCGCCCTTACCTGTCGAGAGCACGCTCACCTGAACGACAAAGCTTTGATGGCGGGTCGACCCATGACGATGGACGACTACCTGTCGTCGCCCTTTATTACGGAACCGATGCGCAAACTTGATTGTTGTCTAGAAACCGATTGTGCTGCAGCCGTTGTGCTCACGACAACTAACCGGGCAAAAGACTTGCCCCACGCCCCGGTTCTCTGGTTGGGAGGGGCCGAAGGTCATCCATATCCGGCCGACGAACTAACCAATCGACCTGACATGCTCAAATTAGGGTTGGACTCGGCAGCGCCCCGGGCTTTTTCAATGGCTGGCGTGGCGCCCACTGACATGGACTTTCTTCAGATTTACGATTGCTTCACCTACGTCGTGTTGATGGAACTTGAGGCCATCGGAATTTGCGACAAGGGAGGAGCAGGAGAGTTTGTGAAAGACGGAAATATTGGGCTCGGAGGACGGTACCCACTTAACACCCACGGCGGGTTGCTGTCTCAAGGCCATTGCTGGGGTCTTAACCACGTAGTAGAGGCGACTAGGCAGCTACGTCATAACGCTGGGGCGGCACAAGTAGACAATTGCGAATTAGGGGTGGTCACGGGCTACGGCGACCTAGGTGATGGCAGCATCGCGATACTTGGAAGAGCCTGACCATGACCGAGCAAACTCCGAAACAATACAAAAAATATGTTCCTCAACCAGAAGGTCTTAACCTTGAGTTACATACGCGAGCCGTTGAAAGTGGACTGCTACACATACAGCGATGCGCCGACTGCGGCCAGGCCCGTCAACCACCCCGCTACTACTGTCAACAATGCTTTTCGGGTGATTACGACTTCGTCCCGGTTTCGGGCGCTGGATCCATCTATTCGTTCGCTATCAATCACTTCACGATCGACCGAGCCTGGATCGAAGAGCTGCCGTATATCACTGCTGTTGTTGAACTTGCCGAAGGACCGCGGGTGGTGGGGGCGCTGCGAAACGCGGAACCAGGCGGCGTGGCGTTAGGCGACCCGGTAACTGTCTCGGTAGAGCCACGAGGCGAAGAGTTCGCATTTATTTGGGTTGACCTGAGTTCTTAATTGGATCAGCTACAACCGCGCTGTCTGAGAGTTCGACTAAATGCGGTAGTTCGGTTAGAGGCGCGCTGAAACAAATTCGGTGAGACCCATGGAGTCGAACATGTCTGACATCGATTCGATGCGGTCTGCTGGATGACTAGTCCCTGTCCCATCGGCGATCCGGGTCATCATCTCGAAGTTGGCAACAACCGCGGCCGCATCCAACATGGTGGCCTCGTCAGTGGCTTCCACTAGCGCCGCTCGAGCGGACGGTAACGACTCCCAATCGTTAATGGAAGCATCTACGAGTGCAGCTAACTCTGGCGCGTGCTGTATTGCATCGCTGTCTTGTAGGTCACCACGGACGACGTCTAAATCAAGCGTCAGGTCGTTTGCGGCGCTGCTCGCACGGAGCATCATTGAGTGCGCAGCAGTTCAGTAAAAACATTCCCGATGCGCTGAGAGCCTTCCTGCCACAAGTTCTATTTGCCGACGAGACAAGGTGCCCCGAGTCCAGTTCAGGTCAATCATTTCCCGCATCGGAATGTATTGAGCGTTGCCGAGAGTCGCCAAAGTGTCCATCGCCGCTGGAACCGAACTGAGTGCTCGAAGGACAGGAGCCAGTGCGGTAAGCCCGTCGTAATAAGGCGCGAGTTCTGGAGTGACATCTTCAAGATGCACCACCGGCACCCAATGATGCTTGGCCGGTTTGGAAGGTTGAGGTTGGCCCGTTGGTCGGCCTTCAAGAACCTCGGGGAAGTCTGGACGTTCGATTCCAGCTATCTGAGCGAATCGAAGCACCGACGCGACGCTGATCGTAACTTCAATTATTTCTACCCACTGTTGGGGGGTTACTCCCGTTGCGTCGCGCATCTTTTGGTACCACTCTTCGGTGAGAGTCCCAGCGTGTACGGCTAGGCGGTACACAGCGTCTTGCAACTCCGGGCTGATTACCGAATCATTGGGAAGGCGCCCGCTGTTCGAAGCGCTGTCCCAGGGCGGGATCGGGTTGGGGTCGTCTAGAGCTGTGCGTACGACCTCAGCCACTGCTAGGCGTTCGGAGCCATTCCACCACGTCCCAGGTGCAGCCAGCTTTTCCCACACGTGAGCGTGAGCTGCGGTTAGATCGGAGCGAACCGACATGTCTGATGCGTGATGCGTTGACTCGACGAGTGATGTTGGAGTTTGCGTCATAACGCGCTCCTTGTAAATGAGACCTCTATTGGCACGGTAGTTGCTGTCAGCGCGGCACGATAGTGGGTATGGCTTGGATTGAGATTGTTCCCGACGATGAATGGGCTGACAGCGGACCCCTCAGCGATCTTTATGAGGTGGTTGTCGACAGAGATTATGGACGTATTGATTACATCATGTCGGTACATTCATTAAATCCTCGGAGTCTGGCAGCACACGACGGCGTGTATAGGTCAGCAATGGCGGGCACGCGGACCTTGCGCAAAGCAGAACGGGAGATGATTGCGCTAGTCGTGAGTCTGCAAAATCACTGCCACTACTGAATTCGTCATCATCGACGCGGTCTGCGTCGACTGCTGAAAGACGATGCGTTGGCTGCAGCGATCGAAGGCGATTGGGAGACTGCCCCGATTAATGACAAAAGAAAAGCGATGCTTCGTTACGCGGTGAAATTGACCCAGACTCCGGCCGATATGTCAGCCAATGATGTGGTTGTGCTCCGCGAAGCAGGATTCACCGACCGAGACGTCCTCGACATAGTCGAGGTCACGGCCTACTACGCCTATGCCAACCGAATAGCCGATGGTTTGGGAATACCTGACGAGGATTGGATCGGGGACTGACTGTGCAAGTGGCGTGTTCTAACTGAAGTTAGGTGCGATTTCTTCGGCGAAACGATTGATCGCTTCAAGGCGTCCTTCGGTGCCACGACCAAGGACAAAAAACGCGGCGTGGCTGAGCCCGGCGTCGGCGTACTGGCCTATTTGGTCAATTACTTGTTCGGTGCTTCCTCCGATCTCTCCCTCATCAAGGTTTCCGCCATCGAAGTTGAGTCTAAATAGGCTGGTCAGTTCTAGTTCTTTCCGGTCGCGTCCTACAGCCTCGCATGCCCTTGTAACTGCAGCCCATTGTTGGGAAAGTAAATCCGGACTCCCGAAGGCGCTGTGAAACGCATCACCGAAAACAGCGGTGCGTTTGAAGGCTGCCGGGGAATGACCACCGACCCACACCGGGATGTGGTTGTTGAGGGGTTTGGGGCTGAAGCCGATGTCTCGAAAACTGGTCCAAGCGCCTTCATAAGTAGATAACCCGTCTTCAAAGAGAACCTCAAATACTTCCAATGTTTCGTCAGCACGCGAACCTCGCTGGTCCCAAGGACGACCCACCGCTTCAAACTCTTCTTTCATCCAGCCGACACCGACACCCATGATCGCTCGCCCGTTTGAAAGATGATCGAGTGTGGCCCAACTTTTGGCCTGCTGCACAGCGCCCCGATAACCCAAGATCAGGACTGTGGTCCCTAGCAGGACTCGTTCGGTTATGCCGGCGACAAATTGGAGCGTTCCGATGCAATCCAGCCAGGCGCTGCCAGCTGCGGGGAAGCCGCTGTTGTCGTCGGCATAGGGATACTTCGAACTCAGTGTCGCCGGGTCAGGCCACGCGATGTGATCACTTGACCATAGCGACGCGTAGCCGAGATTCTCGGCAGTAGTCGCGATGGTGATCATTGCCTCGCGACTGGGATCGCGTCCAGCATCAGGAAGATGAACACCGAATTCCATTGGGGTCCTTTCGAGCGCTGAAACGGACCCTAGAAGATGTGAGGTGGTTCGCGCGGCGCGGTCCTCTTGATGTCTCTACGCTTCGTTCCATGGATAAGGAGGACTTTTACCGAGAAGCCCGCCGCGACCTTCCAGGTCCGCTGGCGGGAACCAGAGTCATTGATACCACCACGGCCTGGGCGGGTCCGATGGCGGCGTGCCTTCTCGCGGACTATGGCGCCGATGTCGTTCGAGTTGCGATGCCTGGCACTCAAGGCGCGTCCTGGAAGCCGCTTATTGGGGGTACTTCAAGATCTTTCGCTGAGGAAACTGTGAACCGAAATAAGCGAAGCGTGACGATCGACCTTCGCAAGCCAGAAGGCGCTGAAACTTTCCTGACCCTCGTGTCCTCAGCCGACGTAGTTATCGAAAACTTCAAGCCAGGCACTCTTTCTGAGTGGGGCGTGGGGTACGAACATTGCCGGTCGGTAAAGCCTGATCTCGTGTACGTGTCCCTCAGTGGTTGGGGCCAATTCGGACCCGAATCGGAACGACCCGGATATGACCCAGGCGCGCTCGCTCACAGCGGATGGATGGCACTCAACGGATCGGTGGACGGGCCACCAACCAAGGCTCCGACGTTTCTGGCTGATGATCTCTCAGGGCTACATGCTGCCCTTGCCGCCTTGGCCGCTCTCCGTCACCGCGACGCAACAGGCGAGGGCCAACACGTAGACGTTTCGCTTCTTGACTCGATTCTTTATCAATCGAACGGCTACCTGACATTGGGAGCAACAGGTGACCCTCTAGAACGATGGGGTAGCCAGGTGCGGGTGTGTGCGCCAACCAACTGTTACCAATGCCGAGATGGGTTTGTGTTCATGGCCCTGATTCTTGATTCGCATTGGGTTCGGTTGACCGAAGTGTTGGGTTGCCCCGAGCTCGGAACCGATCCGCGCTATTTGACTAACGAGGATCGCGTGACCCACCGCTCCGAAGTCGAGAACTTGGTAGCGGAATGGTGTCGAGATCGACCTAAAGACGAAGTCATTAGCGCAATCGACGCGGCCGGGATTGTGATTTCGGCGGTAAATACCTTCGCTGATGCTGCTCGAGATCCGCATGTTTTGGAGCGCGACATGTTGCAGACAACGGAATTAATTGACGGATCTTCAGCACCCTTGACAGGCCCCGCGGCAAAGTTCAGTCGCACCCCTGTGGGAGTCCGCCATGGAGCGCCTCACCCTAATCAACACACCGATGAAATCCTGGCTGAAGTAGGTGTGACAAGCGAGCAGTTGGAGCTCCTTCGTCGCGCTGGGGTAATTGACTGAAGAATCGTCACCCACTGTCCTCTCCTGCTGTCACTATGTAACTCGTGAACATCGTTCTGGTATCGGTGGTTGTAGCTCTGGCCGCGGTAACTGGCTACTTGGCCAGTCAATTGCGTCGTCGGGCTCTCGACAGTTCTGGTCTAAATACGGAAGTTCGAGTGGACACAGAAGGGCTTGTGACCGCCGTCAAAGAAGCCGTCGACGCGCGAGTAGGCAAAGCGGCGCAGGAGGCTTTGAAGACCAATACTGAACTCGCAAGTCGACTCATTGATGAACGATCAAGGACGCTGGAAGAGCAAACGAGGAATCTGCTCCAGCCGGTCACAGAACAGATGGGCCAGTTGAAAGCTTCTGTTGGTGATTTGAAATCAACTTACGAGAAAAACAAAGGCTCGGTTGACAGTCTCAACGAGAGTCTTACTCAACAAATCAACGAGCTCACCTCACACACCGGCGCGCTGGCCGGTGCATTGAAATCCCCCTCCGCTCGCGGTGCGTGGGGTGAAAACCAGTTACGGAACATTATTGATCTCTCGGGGATGGCTTCTTACTGCGACTTCTCCGAACAGACCACAGAAACGAGTGATGAAGGGGCTCTTCGACCGGACCTCACTGTCAGATTACCGAACGGCGCATTCTTGGTAGTTGACTCGAAAGTTCCATTGGCGGCGTACCTTCGGATGCAAGAAATCGATGACACCGCGGCTCGAGAAGCCGAGTTGAAGGGTCACGTCAAGGCCATGCAAAACCATGTCAAGGCGCTGGCCGATAAGCGGTACTGGGCACTATTTGATGATGCGCCCGACTTTGTTGTGATGTTCGTTCCTGGAGAATCTTTTCTTGCCGACGCATTGAGAGCGGAACCAGCGCTGGTAGACGAAGCGATGCGGCAGCGTGTAGTCATCGCATCACCGATGAGTCTGATGGCTCTGCTGCTGACGGTCGCTCGAGGTTGGCAAACGACCTTGGTCGCTGAGAACGCCAAGAAGGTTGAGGAGCACGGACGAGAGTTACATCGCCGAGTAGGAACGACGCTTGCGGCGATGGCGAAAACAGGGCGTGGTCTAGAAACCGCGACCAAGGCCTACAACGAGATGGTGGGCAGCGTCGAGAGCCGAATGCTGCCAACACTTAGGCGATTTAGCGAGTTAGGTGTCTCGGGGGAAGAGCTACCGGAAGTGAAACCCGTCGAGAGCAGTGCCCGAGATTTGACCCCCCGCGAATTAGATAGCGGGTCAGAATCAACTGAATAATGCTCGGTGAGCGGTCAGGTCAAGCTGTGTGCGGCGTCAATGAAAGGTTCGATTTTCTCAAGATTGGCGTCAAGATGCTTGCTCCCTTGACGCAAAAAAGGAATCAACAACTGGGTCACTCCAGCCTCCGCGTACGCTTCCACTAGCGAGGCGTCCATTCGGTCATTCACTGCCCCAACGTGAATCTCTAATTCTTCGATGGAACGTCCCTCAGCGTCCATGAACTGAGCGAGACGGTTGACCATGTCATTGCTGCCTTCAGGCGAAAGATTGATGCCGTACCAACCCTTCCCAAAGCGAGCCGTTCGGCGAAGAGCAGCGTCTGAATGGCCGCCAACACAGATGGGAACTCCACCCGCCTGGACCGGCTTGGGGTGCATTCGACATTCTCGCAACTCGTAGAAGTCCCCCTCAAAAGAACTCACTTCGTCAGTCCAGAGGGCGTTGATCACCTCGAGGTATTCGTCGCATCGTTTCCCCCTATTCATCCAAGGGGCGCCGCAGGCCTCAAACTCTTCCCAACTCCAACCGACCCCAACACCAAAGTCGAGACGGCCATTAGATAAGAAGTCGAGCGTTGCGTACTCCTTGGCGACGTACACGGGATTGTTTTGAGGAAGGATGCAGATACCCGTACCCAGACGCAGAGTGGAAGTGCAGGCTGCGAGGAATCCAATACTGCCCACCATGTCCATTAGTCCGCTGCCTTGCGGGAAGCGAAACACCCCATCGGGGTTCCCGGGATATGTTGACTCGTAGTCATCGAATAGGACGACGTGTTCGCCCAGCCAGAAGGAATGAACTCCCATCGCTTCAGCCTTATGCCCGAATTCTTGCAAGAATTCAGGTGTTGCCACAGGTGACCGTAACGGAGTGAATAAACCGATCTTCATCGAAGGTGTCTTTCGTCTAGGAGTCCTTGACCGATGTCACCACTCCAGAGGTATGCGTCGAGGCCCACGAACCTGACCTGCAGACCACGTCACGACGTTGGGATCTACCAGTTCAAATTCAGGGATGCGGCGGAACCACTCTTCCAACGCGACCTTGATTTCCATCCGAGCCAAATTTGAACCGAGACACCTGTGAATGCCTAGCCCGAAGGCCGAATGGCGGTTCACTTCCCGATCGATCTGAAACGTCTCGGCGTCTTCCATGAACTCGTTATCTCGGTTCGCCGCTGCGAAGGGGAGTAGCACTCGCTGTCCTGGGCAGAGCGTTGTGCCGGAGAGCTCCACCTCTTCAGTGATCACTCTGGCCATTGTCACCGGCGAGTAGAAGCGCAAAAACTCTTCCACCGCTGCATCAAAAGAAGCGGTGCCATCGGCGAGGCGTCGGCGGTCCTCAGGATGTTGACCCAAATGCCACAACGAGGAACCAATGGAACTCCACGTCGTGTCGATTCCGGCAAGCAAGAGGAGGAAAAGCCCTCCCATGATCTGCTGATCATCCATGGCTTGCCCGTCGACTTCAGCGTCAATGAAGTACGTGACGATGTCATCGAGCGGGTCCTCACGGCGCGCTTTCACATACTCACCGAAGTAATCGAAAACTTCTTTGGTTGCTCTCTGGGCGACATTCATGTCATTGGGCCCAATTTCGAGTAACTCTTCAATCCATTTCCGGAAAAGATCACCGTCCTCCTCCGGTATGCCGATCATGCGAGCAATGACCTTCACCGGAATGTGCTGGGCGTAGTCGACGCTGGCATCGCAGGATCCGGAATCAGAAAAGTCGTCAAGCAACTCGTTACAAATCTGGCGGGTGATGGGAATCCACTTTTCGATGGCCTTGGGTGCAAACGCGGGCAGTAACGCTCGCCGATGATCTTGGTGTTCAGGAGGATCTGATGTGATGGGAGGGCTGCGGAAGCCACCAATGTCCTCCACCGGCAGGTCGTTAACGATCACTGACTTCGAAGAGAAATGTTCAGTGTCGTGAGCAATCGCCGAGATGTCCTCGTGTCGGGTAGGGAGGTACACACCGTGGAAACGGTCGGTGTGGGCAACTGGACATCCGCCCTCGCGCATGTCTTTCCAAATGGAGTAGGGGTCTGCGCTGTAATCGACATGGAAATGATCGAAGTCTGTTTCCCAGTCTTCGACATCAGGTCGGTTCGGAACGTCCACTGGCTATTCTCCCCCCTCGCGAATTTTCGGTATTTAGGTACTGCGCCTAGGAACGAGCGTAGCCCGAACGCGGTCGCGCACCCCGAATTCTTGACTCTGACCGAAGGCGACTCGCCGTCGTTGACTGAGCTACGACTACGGTCGGCACATGGCCAGAATCTTTCAACAGATGGTTGCTCGACCTGATTCGCGACAGATAGCCGCACAGCTTGAAGAGCAGGGGTTTGACGGCGTGTCGTTCGTCGATTCGCAAAATTTGTCAGGCGATGTGTATGTCGCTATGACAACTGCGGTGTTAGCAACCGAAAACCTTCAAGTCAGTTCCGGTGTCACTAACCCAGTCACACGTCACCCAGCAGTCACCGCAGGAGCAGTAGCCAGCGTGAACCGTTTAGCCGCGGGACGAGTACAACTAGGCATCGGTCGCGGCGACTCCGCATTGGCACACTTAGGTAGGGCCCCAGCACGGGTCAAGGACTTCGAACGGTATTTATCGACGGTGCAGGCCTACCTTCGTGGCGAAGAGATTCCCTTTACAGCACTAGATTTTGCTGAGTCTTTAGCACCGCCTGTCGATGAACTTGAACTCGCAGATACCGCTGGAACCAGCAAGATATTTTGGTTGCCTGGCTCTTCGGGAAAGGTTCCCGTCGAAGTATCTGCGACAGGCCCGAAAGTCATTGGAGCTGCGGCACGTCACGCAGAACGAATCATGTTCGCGCTCGGCGCGGCCCCAGAGCGCGTCGCCTGGGGGATAGAAGTAGCCCGAGCCGCTCGAAAGGATGCCGGAATGGACCCCAATGAATTGAAGTACGGGGCCTACGTCAACGTCGTGTGTCACAGGGACCTAGATCGAGCTCGGGACCTCGTACGAGGCGGCTTGTCAACCTTCGCCAGATTCTCGGTGATGCACGGCGAAGTCATCGGCCCCGTATCGGAATCTCAACGCAAAGTCATGGGCGACTTGCACAGCAATTACGACATGAAAAGTCACACCCGCTCTGACAGTCAGCAAGCCGCGGTGCTAACCCCAGAGTTCGTTGACAGCTACGCGATTGTTGGCGGCCCCGATGCGTGCGTGGAGCGGATACGCGCACTAAATGAACTAGGACTGGACAAACTCATTTTCGTGGGAGCGACGATGGGCGGCAATCGAGAAATTGCGGCCGAATCGGATGCCCTTATCCGCGACGAGGTGCTTCCCAACTGCAGAGATTGACATCGTGGGAATACCCAACAGCGCGACGGGTCGAAAATTGCGCTACCCCACCTATTCTTCGAGTCGCCGAAAAGAGCCAAACGATGCTTTGCCATAGATATTGGCAGCGTGGTCCCAGTTGAGAACGGCGTGAGATCTCGCCGCGTTGACGTCGCGCCAGAGACGCTGCATCGGTTCGTCAGGCCGCATCGCGTTGGCGCCGCTTGCTTCGTAGAGACGATCCACGGCTGCTGCTAATGCCCTGACCCCCCAGCCGCAGTCACGCACAATTGACGCATTCAAAAGCGAGTCCACTTCCGCAGCGCCACCGAGGCGGTCAAGACGGGCGGCGGCATCGAAAAGTAGCAACTCGGCCGCGAGAATTTCGGCAGTTGACTCAGCTAGCCGATAGCCCGCTGCTGGATCGTTTCTCTGATTGTCGCCCAGAGCGACCAAGAAGTGACTGTCCATCCGCTCCTGAAACCGACGGACTGCCGCTTTGGCTGCGCCGATCACGGGTGCGGCAAGGACAAGTATCGCGGTGGTGCGCCAAGGACAGGTGTAAAGCGGACCGCCATACTGCAACTGCCCTGGAGATCTGCGAGTTGCACTTTCTGCTACTCGCAACACCCGATGCGCTGGAACGACCACCTCCTCAGCAATGACGAGGTCTTTGCTGCCGGTACCTCGAAGACCGATCACGTCCCAAGACTTGTGATCGATGATCACCTCTTCTGCTGGCAGCGCACAAATGACAGGACTTGGTTGATCACCGGGAAGAAAACCGCCGACGCTCAGCCATGGCGCATGATCACAACCCGACCCGAAGCCGAACCGGCCTGATACGACCACGTCATCGCCCTGTTCACGGAACGTCGTCTTCGGAACGATGGACGCGCTGACAAGATTTGTGGGGTCGTCCCAGATGTCTTGCCGTCCCTCAGCTGACATATGCGCAATCATCCAGTTGTGAGCGCTCCACACAGCTAGACACCACGAAGTGGCCATGCAGTACTCCCCGGCGACTGCAACTGCTCGCATGTGATCTTCGATCGATGATTGAGCGCCTCCAAAGTCGCTCGGTTGAAGAAGCCGGGCCGCACCCATCGTTCGGATATCGTTCGCAGTCTCGGCATCGATGTGGCCCACCTCGTCCGCGGTGGCGGCTTTTTTCTCCCAGGACGGACCAACTGAGTGGAGTCCCTCTATCACCTCATCAAGATTCACAACACACACCCTAGAGACCCCGAGGTCGAGTCGGCCAACAACGCCTCCGCTCTCGTCACTAGTGTTGCGAACGCAAGACCTTGAGACAGGGGTGTCATGGGACGACTAGACGGCAAAGTAGCGGTAATCACAGGAGGCGCACGGGGTCAGGGTGCGGCGGAAGCAGAAATGTTCCGTGATGAAGGCGCCCAAGTAGTTATTACCGACGTACTTGACGAAGAGGGCGGACGCACCGCCGCCTCGCTCGGCGTTGAATTTCTGCATCATGATGTGTCATCAGCTACAGCTTGGGATGCAGTGGTTGCAGACATAGTTTCCCACCATGGCCGAATCGACGTATTGGTCAACAACGCTGGAATTCTGCGAGGGGCTCGACTCGTCAACACGAGCGACGATATTTGGGACCAAACTGTCGCCATAAACCAGACCGGTGTTTTCTTCGGGATGAGGGCAGTTGCGCCACAGATGATCGAACAAGGATCAGGCTCGATAGTGAATATCAGTTCGGTAGCAGGGCTAGAAGCCACCTTTGCGTCCATGGCTTACGGGGCGACAAAATGGGCTGTTCGCGGTATGACCAAGATCGCCGCATTGGAATTGGGGCGACACAACATTCGAGTTAATTCCATTCACCCCGGCTTAATCAACACCGATATGACTTCAGAATTCGACAAGGACAGAATGGTTCGTTCCATACCCATGGGACGCGAAGCGGAGCCATCTGAAGTTGCCGCGGTCGCTCTGTTTCTTGCATCTGATGACGCCAGTTACTGCTCTGGTCAGGAGTTCACCGTTGACGGGGGCATGCATCGTTAGGTGGCTACTACGTTCGACGCGCTAAGAATTCGATATTTTCCACTGATCCTTATTTCAGGATGGATGTGGAACCTTTCCCGCTGGGGTATCTCATTTGTTGGCCCGTTCATCGCGAATGACCTCACCGGGTCGGCACGAATGGTCCAGCTAGCAGGCGTCGCGTTGTGGTCTCCGCTGCTATTTGGAGGGGTCATCGGCGGATGGATTTCAGACCGCTTCAACCGACGACGCATCGTCATTTGTCAGTTTTTTGTCACCATCCCCTGCCTCTTGCTCCTTGGCGGGATCGTGCTTGCTGGAGAGCTTCAACTTTGGATGCTTTATCCGGTGCTGTTTGTGGCTGGCGTGGGCTGGGTGTTCGACATGGTGGGACGCCGAGTCATTGTTTACGACATCGTAGGCTCCGAAAAGATTGACAATGCTCTGGCTCTGGAGACGAGTGGTGGCGCGATTTCACTGGCATTGGGCGCAGTTGGCGGAGGGGCACTTATTCAAATTGTCGGCGTTGGTTGGGCGCTCGTGGTTATGGGAGGGCTACAAATTATCGCCCTGTGTGCTTTCGCCGCGGTGCCCGCGATTGCAGGACGACAACAGATGACGGTAGCCGGGCTTTCGGCGCTATTTGACGGGGTTCGGATGCTCCGAACTGAAAAGAGCCTCGTGTCGATTCTTGGCGTAACGGCTTTCGTCAATTTCTTCTTTTTCTCTTCCACCCCCCTTATCCAGGTCGTTGGCGGAAAATTCAATGTTGGCCCCGCTTTCCTCGGCCTTCTGGCAGGAATGTTGGGGGTCGGCATGTTCGGGGGTGCGTTAGCAGTAGCTCGATACCAACCAGAACGGCGCGGACTCGTCTATGTAGGGGGCTCCTACGCGGCGTTCGCTTTTATGGTCGGCTTCGCCTTAGCGCCCTGGTATGCCGCCTCTGCGGTGTCGTTAGCGGCCGCAGCGGTTGGTATGGGACTGTTCGGCTCGACTCAAGCGGTGTTGGTAATGGACTCGGTGTCAGACGACCGACGGGGCCGGGCCTTAGGCTTATTGAGCAGCGCTATCGGTGTGCTCCCGCTGGGAATGCTTGCATTAGGTGAGCTCGCAGAGTTGCTCGGAACATCTTCCGCAATAATGGTTTCCGTAACCGTTGGCGCCGCGTTGATGACACTATTCCTCTGCTTCAGACCAGAAAGCCTGAATTTGCGTCAGAAAACCCGCGGGCCCGACGATCTCACCGATGAAGATCCGCCACGTGCCAGGGGACTCCCTCCAACCGTGTTCGACTTGAAACCGATTTGATCTAGACCGTCGCAAGCCAGTCCCGCAAATCAAACAACGAAGAAGCGGAGATCTCGTGGCCCATCGGGTATTCGAAGTAATCCGGAGAATGTCCGGCGGCGAGCAAAACGTCGCGTATGTGACGGCCCCGCTCGACCTCAACCATCGGATCCCTCGTTCCGTGTTGTATCAGCGTCGACGGAAGGGTCGTCAAGTCATATTCGAAACCGGGGATCTCCTGCAACATGCCCGACAAACAACCCAACGCCGCGGGACGAACCGCAGGCGCCGCCCACAGCCCCACAGCAAGGGCCATGGCGCATCCCTGAGAAAACCCGACGAGAACCATTTCTGCGCGATCAAACCCTCCTGCCTCACAAACAGCATCGATAGTTGCGTCGATCGCGACCACCGAAGTGTTAAACGTGTGAACGTCAACGATCCCTTCGTCATTTCGTTCATACCAAGCCGCTCCAAATGGAACGAGATCAATGGGAGCCCTAAAACAAGCAGAAGTGAAACGCCCGTCAGGGTCAACGTGTTGAACAATGGGAGCTAAGTCGTTCTCATCGGCGCCGAATCCGTGGAGAAGCACTAAGAGGCGGTCCCCAGGCCCTAGCGACCCAACATGATTGACCCGAAGTAAGGCCGAATTTTCATCCACAGGTTCTCCTAACACTCAAGGCATCATCGCAGAACCGGCACCCCGCGAGAGACAAACGCGACGCCTCGCTCACAGAGACAGGTTGGGGATCGTCAGGTTTGGGTGGGCGAAACTGAGGTCCTGGCTTTACGATGAATAAACGATGAATGAAGCGACCGACCACTTCGATACACCGCGAGCTTGGGCGGTTGCGATCGGCGCTTCCATCGCCAACGGTGTCGCCTTCGGCGTCTTATACACCTTCGGCGCATTCGTCACAACGATGGCCGAAGACTTCAACTCAAGCCTCGGACCCACCTCGATCGTCTTCGGCCTATCGATGTTTCTGTTTTTCGGCACGGGCGCAATTTCGGGTAGATGGGCTGACGCACATGGACCTCGGCCACTCCTGATCGTCGGTGGAGCCCTTTTCTGCGGAGGTCTTGTCGCCACCTCCTTCGTAACTGAAATTTGGCAGGGTTACATAGCGTATGGTGTCGGCTGCGGAGTCGGCGGAGGGATATTTTGTTCCCCCCTGTTCTCAACGGTCGCCACATTTTTTGTCAAGTATCGGGCGTTAGCTCAAGGAGTGGCTGCCACTGGGTCAGGAGTTGGAACGCTCCTCCTCGTACCATTATCTAAATCGCTTATCGAAGCCGAGGGTTGGCGCAATAGCTACCGAATACTCGCGATCATTGCGGCAATTGCGTTCATCATCGGCCTGGTGTTAGTGCGGCGATCGCCCTCCCAAGCCCCGGGAGGACCTGATGGCCATGTGCGACGCGTAATGCGTACCCGCGAGTTCAAAACTATCTCTACAGCTTTTGGTCTGATGTCAATGGCCCTACTCGGAGCGTTCGCGTTCGTCATCAAATTCGCCGAAGACGACGGCGTAAGTCCATCCAAGGCGGCGCTACTCATGAGCGTGGTGGGAGCATCAAGCATTCTCGGTCGTCTCCTACTCACGGCAGTCGCTGGAAAACTCGGATCGGTTCGTTTGTTGCAAATCGCCCTCGTCGCGCAGCCCATTGCGTACTTCTTCTGGGTCATCGCGAATGGCCGCTACTACCTGTTGGTTATCTTCGCGGCACTGCTCGGACTCACTTACGGTGGCTTCGTAGCGCTAGCGGGCGACGTGGTCGCTTTCTACTTCGGGTTAACAGGAATTGGTGCGGTCACGGGCATGCTCTTTTTGTGTTCGGGATTCGGCAGCTTGGTAGGCCCACCAATCGTGGGTTTCCTCGCTGACCTTTCAACGATTCGGATTCTGCCCGTCGGCGCGGTCTTCGCCATGGCGTTGCTGGGCGCGATTGTCCTCCTCACTATTCCAACGAAGCCAGTTGAGTTCGGGATCACCCAACCACCCTCGAGCAGCCCCGGACCCGCCATCAAGTCAAGCGACACGTTGAGCCCCAAAGAAACTGCCGGTCTTCGCCCGACGGTGTTTGACCTTGAGCCGGTCTGACCATCCAGCGAGAACTAGAGTTCCCCCCAGCGGACAGGCGTTCGTAGAAGAGGGGGCCCGGAGTGATGTCGACGGTTAGCGAGATCTTCCCAGGAATCAGCATTATTGACTCCGACACCCATTGGTCTGAACCTCCGGATCTTTGGACAAGTTTGGCTCCAGCCAAATACAAAGAATTAGTACCTCAAATCAAGGAACATAACGGACGACGAAAGTGGGTCGTCAATGGCGATATACCCATAGCCGGAGATTCTGCTGTTAGCGCAATTCAACCCGATGGCGAGAAGATGCTCGGACTACGTTTCTTGAAGGCCGATATCGACATGGTCCATGCCGCGAGCTACGACTGCGACGCCCGACTGGATCTGATGGACCAGATGGGAATCAGCCACGGCATCGTGTACCCGAATGTGGGAGGTTTCGGAAACCAAAACTTTCTCCGTGTCGAAGATGAGGGCCTGCGGATCGCGTGCGTCGAGATCTACAACGACTGGATGACCGATCTGCAGGAGCGTTCAGGGGGTCGGATTCTGCCCATGGCGCTCGTCCCTTGGTGGGACATCGACGCCTGCGTTGCCGAAGTCGATCGCATGCAACAAAATGGGGCGAAAGGCATCGTGATGTGTTCCAACCCCCATGACTCAGGGATGCCGAATTTTGCTCAACCCGAATGGCGACCGTTTTGGGAGATCTGTGAATCCTTGAAGATGCCCATCAACTTCCACATCGGTGCATCGGAAGGAGACATCAACTGGTCAGGGACGGTGCCCTACGACACATGGTCCGGAGACGTGAAAATCAGTCTCGCGGGTGCAGCGATCTTCCTGGGTCAACTGAGGTGGATGCTCAACCTGCTTGTGAGCGATGTGCCTGAGCGTTATCCGGGCCTCAACTTCGTTTCTGTTGAATCGGGCGTGGGTTGGATCCCGTTCCTGCTTGACGCGTTGGATTACCAGTGCGGTGAGACCGCCCCCGAACACTTGGCACATCTTTCTATGAAGCCGTCGGAGTATTTCAGGCGTCAGTTCTACGGGTGCTTTTGGTTCGAATCGAAAACCCTCGGTCCGGCCATAGATCATCTGGGACCCGATCGCATCATGTTCGAAACCGATATCCCGCACCCCACCTGCCTCTACCCACACAGTGTCGAGAGGGTCAGAGATGCCATTAGCGAATTGTCACCAGTGGTTCAGAAAAAAATCCTCCAGGACAACGCGGCCGAGTTGTACGGCATCGAGGTGTAATTCCTCGGTGAGTTCGGTGGGGCGAGTAGTAGATGAACCCGGCAACGGGCTCATAGAAATCTTCAGCCTCCCCACCGACGAAGCGACTTTGCTCCGGCTGTTGGAGGAAGTGTTCGCCCACTGGGAAACAGTCCAATTTGGACCGATCGTTCAGGGGGCCGCATACGAAATAAGGGCTCCGCGCGCCCCAAGGATCACCATGCTCGATGGGTACGCGACGCTTGATTTTAGGGACTGGCATATGCATCTTTGTATCGGGCCCACAATTGGTGATGTTTCGAATCCGACCGAGCCGAGTGTCGCTGCGGTCAGACCGTGTCATCGCGCCGAGATGTACCGATCCCTATGGGAAGGAGCGCCGGTCTCATGGGGGCTTCGCCTATTCAACGGAGCAGAAGAACAACTAATGACAGTGTTGCTGCCCAACCCTTTCTTGGATGAAAACGACCGGCCGTGCGAACCGAACTGGGATCGTTTGGCTCTATGGGACCACCTGCGATCAGAATTCCTCAACCTTGCGCCTGACCCTATTGATAGGTCGGGTGATCGCTTCGTGCATGCGTGACGCTCTGCACGTCGATCCTCGCAGAAGCTAGTTTTCCGCTTCTATGGAAAAGCCGCTCTCCGATGTGACGGTGCTTGACTTAACTAGAGCATTGGCGGGCCCAATATGTGGGCGACTTCTAAGCGACTTGGGAGCTCGAGTCATCAAGATAGAGCCCCCGGATGGTGATCTGACCCGGCTGTTGGTCCCGAGGGTCGATGGGCAGTCCCCGTACTTTGTGCAATACAACGCGGGAAAAGAGTGTGTGTCGATTGATCTTCACACATCTGTTGGACGAGAGTTATTTCTCCAACTTGTTCCCCACGCTGACATCGTGCTGGAGAACTACCGGCCCGGAGTAATGGACCGGCTCGGTATTGGATACGACCAACTCAAAGAGGCCAATCCCGAGGTCATCATGGCGTCGGTGAGTGGCTGGGGTCACAACAACTCCCGTTCAGACCAAGGGGCGTTCGCGTCGGCAATTCACGCTGAAACCGGCGTGACGGAAATGGTGGCTCGCCGCAGAGCAGAAGAACCGCGAAACGACCCAATGTCTCACTCTGATACCTACACCGGGCTACACGCCCTAGGAGCCGTGTTGGCCGCGCTGCATTTACGTGTCCGAACCGGAGAGGGCCAAAAAGTTGAAGTGTCTATGGCAGAAAGCACCTTGATGGTTAATGACCTCGCCGCGATTGAAATGAGCGGGCAAGATCCCGCTGTTGGTTTCAAGGGTGGTCAAAACTGGTCTCCCGTGCTTCGAATGGCTAACGGTCGTTACGTCAGCATTACCATTGACATCACAACGAACGACGGGTTTCGTTACATTTCCGAGGCGATGGGACAGCCCGAACTCGCTGAAGACCCTCGATTTGCGATCATTGAGGACCGGGTAGCGAACCGTGACGCGTTGACAGGGGTTCTTGCTCAGTTCATTGCCACCTTCGAGGACGCAGCCGCAGTCGAGGCGGCTATTGGTCCCAGCGCGGTGCTTGCTGCCGAAGTGCGGACAGTTCCTGAATTGGCCACAACCGACTGGGCCACCGAACGAGGCGCCTTCGTAGAGATAGATACCGGTCGAGGTGAAATGGTCACTGTTCCTCAGTCACCCTGGCGATTCCAAGATGTAGACGCCGGAGTCACCCCGTTCGCGGGATATCGCGGCCAGCACAACCGAGAGGTCCTGAGCGACTTGTTGGGATTGAGTACATCTGAACTCGACGTTCTCGAGGCCGACTCAGTTATCAGTAGTCGCCCCCCTCGATGGCTTCGAGAGTCCGAGTAGGAGCCTAGATTCCAGGGATCGACGAAAAATCAGGTTCCCGTTTATCCAGAAACGCCGCCAAAGCTTCGGTGTTCGCTGGAGCCCCAAGCAATTCTGCATATGCCGCGTTCTCGCGTTTATGGGCAGCCCACGCCTCCTGGGGTCGTCCCGCCCCCATGAGCAACTTCTTTGTAGCCACGAGCGAGGGAATGGGGTTTGCAGCTAACTCCTGAGCCACGGTCATGGTCTCGGATATCAATTCGTCGGGCTCGGTGACTTTCCATACAAGTCCCATCTGAAGGCACTCGTCGGCGCTGAACCAGCGCCCAGACATGAGGACGTACGCAGCATTTTGCCAACCCATGCGTGTGGCGAACGTGTAACTACTTCCCGCTTCAGGTGCCAGCCCCAATTGAGGGAACGGTGTTCT
>DGLO01000060.1:42986-48200 GCA_002388005.1 Candidatus Neomicrothrix sp. UBA4542 | reverse complement strand
GAAGATCCGGCGGTCCACGAGGCCTTTGTCGAAGTCGACGTACTGCTGGTAGTCCATGCGAATTCCTTCAGCTGGCCTCGGCTACGAAGCCAGACACTAGACGGTTGAGCAGGACGAGATGCTCCAGGCCTTCTACAACGACGCCATCCCGATCAAACAACTCAAAGCCGAACAAGCCCGGCTCGCCGACGAGGAGGTCCACGCGGAGCAGCTTCTCGAGCAAGCCCAGAACGCGATCGGCGACCCCGAACGAATCATCAGCCGAGCGCTCGAGTTCGCTCGCGACACCGCGACTGCCTACGAGCACTGTTCAGACCACGACCGCCACGAACTCAACCACGCCTGGTTCGAAGCCATCTACGTCGACGACCTCGAACCCGTCGAAGGCGAACTCCGGCCGGCGATGGCCGCGCTCCTGGACCCAGAGCTCCCTCAGAAGCTCCAAACCCAAAACACCGCCTACGCCCACGACCCCACCGGCATCGACTGGGACCACGTCATCGACCAAATCAACCGGTCCCACACCGCACAGGACCATGGTTCGAAAGTCCCTCTAATGGTGGGCGATACATGATCTGCCCTCAAACATACGACTGCAAATTCTCAGGTAGAGAAACCGGAGAATCAGGTGCAGAAAGAAATCCAAGAATCCGACCGAAGTAAAAGCGCAAAGCGGTCTATCGGGGGCGGTCTTTCGTCGTTTTAGTTGTCCTTGTCAGTGAAGAGGAGCACAGCACCGCCGACGATGAAGAGACCAGCGAAGACAATGTTGGAACCAGAGAGCGCCAACAGACCGCCGATTATCAGGAGTGCTGAAGCGCCCTTCCTTTGCGTACTCAAAGGTTTCTTTTCTCGTTTTCCCATAGAGGTCACCCTATTACGCTGGTTTCAAACGAACCAAAGCCTGTGAATCAGCAACAAGTATGTTTGAGTGTGGGCGATACTGGATTCGAACCAGTGACCTCTGCCGTGTGAAGGCAGCGCTCTAACCAACTGAGCCAATCGCCCGCGGGCCGTCACGATAGCGGCTCAATGTGCTCTCGCTCTCGGGGGTCCGGTTTCTCAGAGCTCGACTTGCTTTGATGAATTCTGGTCCCAAAACGGCGAAAGCCGCCCTTCGGGCGACGTGGAAATAAAACCTATCACACTGAGAGTTTCATGTCCAGTCAACATGTCATGTTTATCAATATATTTCAATATATTTCAATATATTTGCTACGAAGGTTGGCCGGGGTCGAAGGAGTGTTTGCCGACTAGGTTTTGGCGCTATGGCTACCCCGTCCTACGACTGGACCACTCATCACGCAGCAGTGCGTGGCGACAAACCGGCAAGACCCTCACAAGGAAGTTACGTGATCTGTACAGCCAACCGTAGCTTGATGCGGTGAGTCATCCAGGAGGTCCTCTAGCCGGGGTGAAAGTTTTGGATGCAGCGGGCATGATCGCTGCGCCGAGTGCTTGCGCAATGATGGCTGACCTCGGCGCGGACGTCATCAAACTCGAGCCGCCGCACGGCGATCTGCTGCGCGGTTTGGTCCAGGTTCCCGGTGGTCCCGATCCTTGGTGGGAATTGGACAATCGGGGAAAACGCGGAATCGCTGTCGACCTTACGACTGAGGACGGGCGCGCAGCGGTGCACGCAATCGCTTCAAACTGCGACATCTTCGTCACCAATTTGACTACGGAGCGTCAGAATCGATACGAGCTGTCGGCCGATGATTTGCGTGCCCAACATCCTGAGCTAATCCATCTCACCTTGACCGGCTACGGAAAAACTGGGCCCGACAAGGACCGTCTTGCGTTTGACTACACGGCGTTCTTTAGCCGGGGCGGAGTGCTCGACACGATGGGAGAGCCTGGTCACACCCCGCCGGCGGGACGCCCGGGACAGGGAGATCACACAACTTCACTGTCCATTCTTTCGTCTGCCTTGTTGGCCCTTCGAGAGCGGGATCTCAGCGGCCAAGGACAAGAAATCTCGGTTGCGCTTATGCAAACAGCGATGTGGACTATGAGTTCGGACCTCTCGATAGCCTTGGCAAGTGGAGAGGTGCCTCAACCAATCATGCGAATCGAAACCAGCTCTCCTTTGGTGGGTCGCTTTCGCTGCTCGGACGACCGCTGGATCATGCTGGCTATGGTCGCCGACCCATATTGGAACCGGTTCTGTGATGCGCTTGATAAGTCCGAGTGGATTCACGATCCTCGCTTCAGTGAGTTAGAACAGCGTGCTGAGAATGGGGCGGAACTCATGTTGCTCTGCGATGAGATATTCGCTACCGCGGACAGAGCGACTTGGTCGGATCGATTCGACTCAGCAGATTTGGTGTGGGCGCCAATTCAGAGCCTTGCAGAGGTCCTTTCTGATCCTCAAGCCGAAGCTTTGAGTGCCTTCGAAGAAGTGCCAAACGCAAATCGGTCCTTCCGTACGATGGCAACCCCGTTCGATCTGGGAGGTTCTGAGATGTCGGTGAAGGGGCCAGCTCCTGAACACGGTGAGCACACAAGCGAGATCATGCTTGAGGCCGGCTATTCGATGGAAGAGATCGAGGCACTCTACGACCGAGGGGTCATCACCTAGGGATGGTCATCCCCCCGTGGGGGCTCAAGGCAATAGATCTCCATCAGTTTCCGCGCTTGAACAGGTTCGGCGCCCTCGGGGCACTCACCGAGTGAACCGATCTCGAAAGAATCGACTACTAGGCGAGAAGAGGTTGCTTCACAATCAGCGGATCTGACTGAGTGGTCGTTTCTCACTACAACGCACCGATCGCCTGAGGGCTCGGTCGAAGGTATCCAACGTTCGGGCCTGCTGTTTGTGGCGAACGCCGAAAACACGAAAATTCCTACACCGATCGCTCCGGCCACTAACCATGGGAGTGCTCTGAGCGCCGTGGCGACCAAGGGATTGCCTACTTCGAAACCTGGCGGATCAGAGTCCTCTAATTCGGAGATCTCTTCGGTCCACCTCGACAAACTGGGCTCCGACTGGTTTCGGTCTCGTTGGCGAGTTTTGTCGTATGCAGACCGTAAATCGGGTGAACCCAATATTCGCCAGGCTTCGTTTATTTCGTGCATTCGCCTCGCTGCGTCTCGGCGATCCGCTTCTTTCACATCTCCGAGAGTGTCGGGGTGATGCAGTCGTGCCGCGGTAACCCACGCCCGATGGACGACGTCATGGTCTGCATCGCTATCTATACCTAAAACTGCGTAGTGGTCGACCAATCTCGTCACCTCGCCCCTCCGATGGCAACCTACCGCGACGGCACTACGGTGGTGGGGTGGACGAATTGCAGTGCCCCGCGTGCGGTGAACGGGACGGGTTGTTGGGGCATCGTCGCGGCGACCTAATTGATGTGACCTGTGAGGCGTGTGGCCAACAATGGGTACGCGACCCGAACGCAATACCGGACTGCGATCGTTGCGGTGGCGCTGACATGGAGGGTGCTGTTAAAGCCATTGTTGAGAAATCAAGAGGAAGTCAGTTATCGATCGTTGCGACTCAGGTTGTGTATCTGTGTCGCTCGTGTGACGAGCGGGTGCTCGCGTCCTACCGGGTTGGTCGCAGTCCGTTGATGCCAGACCAACTACCGACCGAGTAACAGAAACAACAGCGGCTAGCTGCTTCCATCACTAAGCCACTCTTGTTCGGCAAGGACCCGTTCCAACACGAGATGTTCTTTCTCATTTTGTATGCGTTGAAGATAAAACTCGTTTTCGAACAACGCGAGCAACATGCCATCGCTTCGCTCTAACACGGTTGCTCCGGGAAGCCGCCGCAATTCCTGGGCGGAGGCTTCATCGGTGCGTCTCGCCACCGAATACGGTGCATTTGTCAACGCAACCGGAGCGCCGAATTCGTTCTCTAGTCGGTGCGTGGCGACGTCGAACTGCATCAGGCCTACTGCCGCTAAGACCGGTTCCACATCACCGACCTCTTCATCTCGGAGGACTTGGATCACGCCTTCTTCGTCGAGTTGGACCAAGCCGCGCCGAAATTGCTTAAACCGGTTGGTGTCGGTCACGCGTATTCGTCGGAAGATCTCGGGCGCGAAGAGAGGAATCTGAGGAAATTCGACTGCCTCATCGGAATACAACGTGTCGCCCACGCGGACGTCGGTGGCATTCACAAGGGCAACAACGTCGCCGGGCCATGCCTCGTCCACTGTTGACCTATCTGAACCAAACATTGTGTGCGCGTACTTCGTCGCGAAAGGTCGACCAGTTCGAGCTTGGGTAACGTTCATGCCTCGCTGAAAGTGGCCCGAACAGACGCGCACATAGGCAATTCGGTCGCGATGGGCTTTGTCGGTATTGGCCTGCACTTTGAATGCGAACGCCGAGAAGGGCGCCTCCACAGGACGTGGAGCACTCTGCACATCGAATCGTGGCCCTGGCGTTGGAGCGAGGTCTACCACTGAGTCGAGGAGAAGCCGTACTCCGAAGTTCGTCAACGCGGATCCGAAGAAAACTGGGGTGACTTCGCCTGCAAGGAACCCTTTGACGTCGATGTCGGTACCGAGCGCCTCTAGCAGTTCTAACTCTTCGCTGGCTTCTGTCCACCCGGGCATCGATGGGTCTACTTGGTCTGTGTCACATCGTTGCTCACTCGATTCGGTAGCCCCATGAGCAGTTCGGTCGTATCTGATAAAGGATCGTGCAGTTCGGTCAACAATGCCCCTGAGATCTCCGGGTACGCCCACGGGCCACGACATCGGCGTTGGGAGGAGTTGCAGCATGTTTTCGATTTCGTCGATGAGTTCGAGCGGTGGTCGGCCGGGACGATCACATTTGTTAACGAAGGTGAGAATTGGCACTTCACGCTGGCGGCAAACTTCAAACAATTTCAACGTTTGAGACTCGATGCCTTTCGAACCGTCAAGCACCATGACCGCTGCGTCAGTCGCCGCGAGGACACGGTAGGTATCTTCACTGAAATCTCGGTGCCCGGGGGTGTCTAAGAGATTCAGCACACAGTCTCGATAGTCGAACTGCAGAGCGGTTGAAGTGATGGAGATCCCTCGCTGCTGTTCAAGTTCCATCCAATCCGAGGTCGCAGTTTTCCTTCCCGAACGTGCTTTGACCGAGCCCGCTTCACTGATCTGGCCCGAGTACAGAAGGAACTTCTCGGTCAGAGTGGTTTTACCCGCGTCGGGGTGACTGATAATCGCGAAGGTTCTCCGTCGGTTCGCTTCCTCAGTTACCTGCTCAGTT
>DGLO01000060.1:8225-42674 GCA_002388005.1 Candidatus Neomicrothrix sp. UBA4542 | reverse complement strand
CTCAGTTACCTGCTCAGTTGAATGCACTAGTTCGAGGGTAGAAGCACCTTGGCTCCCTGCCACCGCCATTAGCGGAATATGCGCGCGAAGCCCACGGAGTGTCATGCTTTGGGCAAGTAACCCATTGATAGGGAGATACCTAATGAAACTGGCAACGGGCGCCGGGTATTGGGCGGCGGGACCACCTGCAGATGCACAAGAAGCGATCCTGGAAGCAGAAGCACTTGGATTTCACAGTTTCTGGACAGCGGAGGCCTACGGCAGCGATGCGTTGACTCCGCTCGCTTGGTGGGGAAGCCGAACCGAAACAATTCAACTCGGTACCGGCATCGTGCAAATGTCAGCTCGAACGCCTGCGGCTACGGCGATGGCCGCGATAACAATGGATCACCTCACCGGAGGCCGGTTCATCCTCGGCCTCGGTGTCAGCGGTCCACAAGTCGTCGAGGGTTGGTACGGACAGCCGTACCCTAAGCCTTTGGCCAGGACACGGGAGTACGTTCAAATTATTCGTGAGATTTGCGACCGTGAGAAGCCTGTTTCTTTCGTTGGAGATCACTACCAGATGCCTTTCCCTGGCGGACTTGAGTTAGGTAAGCCGCTGAAGTCGACTGTGCATCCGCTTCGCAAACACATTCCTATTTATTTGGGCGCTGAAGGGCCAAGAAATGTGGCTCTCGCAGCAGAGATATGCGACGGTTGGCTGCCTCTTTTCTTTGCTCCAAAAGACAATCAGTTCTACGCAGACGCACTCAACGAAGGCTTCGCTAAGTGCGGGAAGTCACTTGTCGGACCGGACGGCCGGATCCCGGAGGAGAACGACTTCGAAGTTGTGTGTCCGGTTTCCATCGTCCCTGATGCTGATGTTGAACGCGCCGCTGACAGAGTCAGACCCATGCTCGCTCTCTATATGGGTGGCATGGGTGCCAAGGGCGCCAACTTCCATTACGACGTCTTTTGTCGGATGGGTTACCAAGACGTCGCCGATGAAGTTCAAGAGTTCTATTTGACGGGCCGTAAAGACGAAGCAGCTGCAGCTATCCCCCTGTCCTTGGTGGAGGAGGTGGCCCTGGTTGGCCCCATTGACAAGATCACTCGGGACCTTCAGCGTTGGGAGGATACGGTGGTCTCCACTCTTCAAGTGAGTGGTCCGACATCCCTACTACGTACGGTCGCCGAGGTGGTACAGCAATGAGTTCCGTGGATCCCCGCACTCCTGTCCTGGTTGGCTCCGGCCAGTTGGTCCAAAAGCCAGATAATCCGTTGGATGCGCTGGAGCCGGTGGCCATGATGCGCGCGGCGCTTGAAGCAGCCGCTGACGACGCCGGATCGAGAAGCTTGCTGGATCGAGCGACACACACCTGGGTAGTTAAAGGGGCGTGGCCGTACCCAGATCCCGCGGCGTTACTCAGCGAAGCGTTCGGAAATTCCAGCCAGACCGGCATTTCGACTGATGGCGGTAATACTCCACAGTCGATGGTAAATAAGGCCTCGCTCCGTATTCGAAATGGAGAGGCCGACATCGTGCTGATAGTCGGCGCTGAGGGAATTTGGAGCAGGAGACGAGCGAGGCGAGCTGGGGAACGAATTCCCTACACCGACCAAGCGCCGACTGAGCCGGACGAGATCCTCGGTAAAGACGTCACTATGAGTCATCCGGTGGAGTTGGAGCGCGGATTCGCGATGCCTATCAACTTTTATCCGATTTTCGAGTCAGCTTTTCGAGCATCTCGCGGAGAGTCCATCGCCGATCACCGAGACCGGGTCAGCGAACTTTGGGAAAGCTTTAATCGCGTTGCCTGTGCCAATCCTTACTCGTGGATGCGCACACCTATGACCGCTGAGGAAATCCGTAATCCTGGCCCTTCTAACCGTCTCATCGGGTTTCCGTATACCAAAGCAATGAATTCGAACTGGGACCTGGATCAGGCAGCGGCGCTAATTCTGTGTTCAGTTGAGGCAGCAGAATCGGCGGGCGTTTCGCGAGATCGCTGGCTTTTCCCGCAATCAGGAACCGATGGAGCTGATACCAACTTCGTGTCCAACCGAGGCGATCTCCACTCGTCGCCGGCTATCAGAGTCGCTGGAAGGCGGGCTATGGAATTAGCAGGCGTAACCCCAGATGATCTGGACCGGGTTGACCTGTACAGCTGCTTTCCTTCGGCGGTACAAATCGCGGCAACGGAGTTGGGTCTGGGGATTGATCGACAACTCACTCAAACGGGTGGACTTACCTTCGCTGGAGGTCCCCTGAACAACTATGTGACCCATTCCATCGCAACAATGGCCAACGTCTTACGTGACGACCCCGGAACTATCGGGTTTTGTTCTGCAAATGGTGGCTACATCACCAAACATGCTTTTGGGGTGTACAGCACCACTCCGCCCACCGACGGGTTTCAACATCAAGACTGCCAAAAGGAAATCGAGGGCTTCCCGAGCATCGAATTAGACGCCGACCACGTTGGTCCCGCAACCGTTGAGGCTTACACAGTGATGCACGGAGCAGAAGGACCCGAACGAGGGCTCGCTGCACTACGCACCACGAACGGCCGTCAGTGGGCAGGCACCAGCGACGCCGATCTCATGAACGCGATGATGGAAGAGGAGCATGTGGGGCGTTCCGTCGAGGTGCTACCGGACTTCACTTTCGAAGTCGCGTAAACCGCGCACACGCTTTGCCTGAGATCCACCACTGACCCGCCTGATCTTCCTAGCCTCAGGGAGGTGAGGGCTGCGCTAATCGAGATAGGAAGTACAGGGCTTCGTTTAACTATCGACGATGGGCGACATATAGAGCGCAGGAGCCAACACCTTCATCTCGGTTCATCTGTTAGCACCCACGGTTCATTTACCGAAGAGGACATATCGGCCGCAACCCGAATCACAGCCGAGTTCATGACCGCAACCAGGATGCACAACTGTCAACGAGTCGTTGCAGTAGCGACTGAGTCTTTTCGCCTCGCCGCAAATGGTGAGGCCGTTGCTGCCCACATTGCTAGGGAGATCGGCTGCCCGATACAGGTCTTGTCTCCCGGCGAAGAAGTCACTCTGGCTTGGCGAGCAGTGGTCAACGAGTTTCCTTTTCTGCCTGGTGTCACCATGGTCGATCTCAGCGGCGGCAGCCTGGGGTTGGGTAGCGGGCCAACAGGAGTAAAAAATCCGTTACACAACTTCAGTTATCCGTTAGGTACAAGCGTTTTAGCTCCGCGCGCCCTCAACGAGGGCTACCTCGAAACATCGACGAGAATTCGGCTCGAACATCACATAGCCGAAGCACTCAAACCAGCAATCAATGATCTTGAGACTGCTCCCCGACAACAAGTTGTTCTAACTGGTGGAATGGCGCGGGCCGCAGCGAGGTTGATCCACACGACTCGTCGAGCCGAAGTACCCGATGAAATTCACGGTCTCCACATCGACTGTTCGGATCTAGGACATCTCGTTAAAACGTTTTCTGAACTTTCGTTACCCGCTCGCTTGGCGCTTCCCGGGATGAACCAACGAAGATCTCTGTATCTGCCGCTCGCGGTAATGATTCTGCGGCAAACGATGCGATCACTAGAGGTACACGAGGCCGTGGTTTCAACGGTGGGTCTTCGAGAAGGCCTTCTTGACCAGCTCATGACACAGCAAACGGCCGCTTAACAGCCCTCACTATCTGACGTTCCTCAAATTTTGCGATGCACCAACTCTTCGTTCCGGTGCTATCGTTTACGCCGTGAACGGATCGCTGCGCGGACTGCTTCTTCTTACCTAGGTGAGGGCCACCACATAGGGGCCCTCGCCACAACCTCCTGCGCCGCAAGGTCGGGGGGTTCTTCTGCTTTTCGGGGCAGAAAACGGCAAGGGAAGCGGTGTAAACAGCGGAACCAAGCGCAAATGGAGGATTAACCCATGGCAGATGTGAAGGGCATAAGTAAACAGCAGCCCAGTTCGATGCCGTTTGGCAAGTACATCCACTACCCGTATGCGCCAGATCTAGCGAACCGCACCTGGCCCGACAGGGTGACCAATGAAGCCCCTCTTTGGTGTTCGGTTGATCTCCGAGACGGCAATCAAGCGTTGATCGACCCCATGGACGTCCCCCGAAAACGGCAGATGTTCGAAGCGTTGGTTGAAATGGGTTTCAAAGAAATCGAGGTGGGCTTCCCGTCCGCATCAGCCCCCGATTTCGATTTCTGCAGAATTCTCATCGAAGAGGGACTTGTGCCCGACGATGTCTGGATTCAGGTGTTGACTCAGAGTCGCCCGGAGCTCATTGATCGCACCTATGAATCAATCGAAGGCGCAAATAACGCGATAGTGCACCTCTATAACCCGACGTCAACTCTCCAGCGAAGAGTCGTGTACGGACTTGATTTGGACGGAATCATTGACATGGCTCTCACTGGAACTCGTCAATGCCGTGAACTGCGCGAAGCGGCAGAGGGTTCAAATATTCGATTTGAATATTCGCCAGAGTCATTTACTGGCACCGAAATTGACTTCGCCATTGACATTTGCGAACAAGTGGCAGCCGAATGGGGGGCGACTCCTGACGACCCCATCATCCTGAATCTGCCCGCGACGATCGAAATGTCCACCCCGAACCTTTACGGCGACCTGATCGAATTTTTCCACAACACCGTCGCTGACCGAGATTCCATCATTCTCTCGCTTCATCCCCACAACGACCGCGGGTGCGCAGTAGCTGCTGCTGAATTTGGCGTCATGGCTGGCGCTGATCGGGTTGAAGGAACCCTCTTCGGAAATGGGGAACGAACCGGCAACGTCGACATCGTGACCTTGGCGATGAACCTCTTCAGTCAAGGCGTCGACCCACAACTCGACATTAGCCACATAGACCACTTGCGGCGGATAGCCGAGTACTGCAATCAGCTGCCGGTCCACCCCCGCCACCCATACGGTGGGGATCTCGTATACACAGCGTTTTCTGGCAGTCACCAGGATGCGATCAAGAAAGGTTTCGAGGCCCTCCCTGACAATTACGAAATGTGGGAGGTGCCATATCTGCCGATTGACCCCGCTCACGTGGGACGCACGTATCAAGACGTCATTCGCGTCAACAGCCAATCCGGCAAAGGCGGAGTGGCGTACGTAATGAAAAATAATTTTGGACTTGATCTACCTCGGCGTTTGCAAATCGAATTCAGTCAGGCAATTCAAACAATCACTGATGACGGGGGCGAAATCCTTCCTGAAACAATTAAGAAGACATTCGACGAGACGTACCTGCACACCACCCAGCCGTTCACCTACCTAGGACACAAGAGCAGCTTCGATTCAGCATCCTCAGAGATGTCGAATGTGACCGCGACGCTGAATTTCTCTGGTGAAACAACGGTGATCGCAGGCGAAGGCAACGGACCGTTATCTGCGTTTAAGAACGCTCTCACCGACGGCTGCGGAGTGAACGTCACTCTTGTCGACTATCAGGAGCACGCCATAGGCACAGGAGCGGATGCCGCTGCTGCCGCGTACGTCGAAGTTGAAACTTCAGATCGGACTGCACACTGGGGGGTCGGCCTGCATCCCAATATTGTGACCGCTAGCTTCCATGCTCTGCTTTCGGCCATTAACCGGTCCGAGGGCAACTAACCGGTCCCGCGACTTATCAATATTGGGCCAGAATTCTCACGTGGCGCTATCTAGTTTTGTCGACGGTTCGTTGTACGGCGCCAAATTTGGCGATGACTCACCGCGCGTCATCGCACTCCACGGATGGGGTCGAACGCACCGGGATTTTGATCGCTGCCTATCGGGACTTAACGCCGTAAGTATCGATCTTCCGGGTTTCGGAGCATCTCCGGCTCCTACTCAAGTAGGCGGCGCAGCTCTGTACGCAGAACTCATCTCACCGATCTTGGACTCGTGTAGAACGCCGGTGGTCGTAGTCGGGCACAGTTTTGGTGGTCGAGTCGCGGTGCACCTCGCAGAGCGTCGACCCGCTGCAATCGGAGGACTGGTACTTACCGGCGTTCCGCTGCTACACCGCGCTCACAGAAAAGGGAAACCGGCTTTGCGTTACCGAGTGGGTCGGACGCTGCATCGGTGGGGCCTCATCAATGACACCTATCTGGAAGGTCTTCGAGACAAATATGGAAGCTCCGATTATCGAGCAGCTTCGGGGATCATGCGCGACATCCTGGTCACGGTCGTGAATGAGTCCTACGAAAGCCAGTTGCGGTCTATCTCCGCTCCGGTCGACTTAGTGTGGGGCGACGGCGACGACGCCGCACCTCCAGAAATCGCGGCCCGGGCTGAGGCACTCTTAACCGAGGCCAGGCTCACTCTCTTGGGAGGTGTAGATCATTTCGTACCTACCACCGCACCCGAAGCCTTACGCGAAGCAATCGACCGTCGGCTGGACTCACTGACATGAAGTCTTCCGATCTCTACGCTCTCGTTTGCTTCGTGGGGGCGATGTCATCGGCGACTCGCTGGCTTCGCGTTGCCCAGCGCGAGCACTACCTTCCTTTTTCGACGAGCCGGTTTGCTATCCGATGGTGGACCGTGGGAATACTGAATCCTGTGCTTGCCTGTGTCGCCCTTGCAGCGGCGGTATGGGGCCTTTGGATTGCGCCTCTTTGCGTGATCACGGCAGTAGCCGTGTGCGGCGGTCCACGAGGTCTCACTCTGCGAGGCACCACGAGTCCTCTGGTTTGGACGAGACGACTTCGAACGGTGGGCGTCACCTCACTTTTCTTTGTGGCGATTATTTCGCTGTTGTGCCGCCAACTGGGTTTCGGACCCACGGCTTGCGCCGTTGTCGCTTTGGCTATGCCAGCCATAGTTGACGTGATTCTGTTCATCTTGAAACCCATTGAGGACAGGCTCGCACGCCGCTACGTGGTGGAGGCAGCCGAGACGTTGGACCGCGTCAACCCCATCCGCATCGCTGTTACGGGTTCTTACGGCAAGACCACCATCAAGGGCTATATACGCCACTTGCTGTCCGAGACGTTCAGCGTGGTAGCTAGCCCCGCGAGCTTCAATAACAGTGCAGGTCTTTCCCGATCAGTCAACGAACATGTTGCCCAAAGCACAGAAATATTCGTGGCGGAGATGGGCGCCTACAGTCCCGGGGAAATAGCCGAGCTGGTGAGTTGGGTTAAGCCGTCAATCTCAGTGTTAGCCGCCATAGGGCCAGTGCACCTTGAACGCTTCGGCGACCTGGACACGATAGTTAGCTCAAAAAGCGAAATTTTCGCGACCAGCAGGACAGCGATCGTCAATGTCGACGCTTATGGACTCTCCAGTGAAGCTGACCGGTTGCAGGTGTCGGGGATCGACGTTGTCCGATGTTCAGCGATCGATCGAACTGCTGATGTTGCCGTAATCAAAGACCATGGCGGTCTCGAGGTAATGCTGTCAGGTCGCCAAATTGTCGCGGGACTAACGATCGATGCGGCACCAACCAACGTCGCGTGTGCTGTGGCGGTCTCGACCGCTTTAGGGATATCCGAAGAAGTTATCGCTCGACGTCTGGTTGACCTTCCATCTGCTGAACACCGCCGGCAAGTACTGGTAAGCCAATCTGGGGTGACAGTCATTGACGACACCTACAACAGCAATCCTGCCGGTGCCGCCGCAGCACTGGAAACTTTGGCGGAGGTCGAAACACAGCGCAGGGCAGTCGTAACTCCCGGCATGGTCGAATTAGGACATCGTCAAGCGGCCGAAAACAGGCGCTTCGGGGTTGATGCAAGTTTGGTGGCGGACGATCTAATCATTGTCGGACAGACAAATAAGTCTGCTCTAGTGAGCGGCTCTCGAGATGGCACCGCTCGGGTCCACCTCATGGCGAGTCGTGAGGATGCGGTGCGGTGGGTTCGAGAACATCTGGACGCCGGGGACGCTGTTCTCTACGAGAACGACTTACCTGATCACTACCCTTAACGACAGCAAAGCCGATCAGCACAGGTGAGGTGACATCCTGTCGAGCGGCATCTACGGTTTCATGGCAGAACATGAACCGCCCAGCAGTCTGCTTCGGCAGCCCTTCTCCTGAACATGACATTTCGATCCTCACTGGATTACAAGCGGTCCGCGCTTTATCAGATGCCGGGAACGACGTTATTGCTCTGTACTGGTCGAAGACAGGCAGCTGGTTCGAAGTTCCGTCTGATATTGAAGCAAGCGAATTTGCAGATGGGCTTCCAAGGTCAGCAGAACCAGTCGAACTCCATCTTGGAGAAGCCGGCGGTTTCCATCGAATAGGCCGACGAGGAAAACAAACTCCGATGCACATCAGCGCGGTTGTAGTGTGCTGCCACGGTGGACCGGGCGAGGACGGAAGCCTGCAAGCAATGTTTGATCTTGCAGGTGTCCGCTACACCGGCCCGAGTCGTTCCGGAGCGGCTCTGGGCATGGACAAACTGGCATTCTCTGGAGTGATGGAGGCAGCTGGATTGTCGAGTTTGCCGCTGTACCTTGTGACGGACGAACTGTCGCTTGAAGAACCCGGACCGTTCATCGTCAAACCGCGTTTTGGTGGTTCATCCATCGGCATCGAAATCGTCGAAAATCTCGAGACTGCGCAAGCTCTCGCTCAGACCCAGCCGTTGCTGCGCGAAGGTGCAGTCATTCAGAGGTACCTGAGCGACGCGATAGATCTGAACATCTCAGTGCGAACCCACCCTGCGGTAACACTGAGTGCAATTGAGCGTCCCCTCCGACCCGAAGACGGCGGCATATACAGCTACGCCGACAAATACTTGCGGGGTTCAGAAGGGATGGCCAGCGCCCCGCGGGAATTACCGGCCGAACTGCCAGCCCATCTTGAGGGTCAACTCCGGACACTTGCTTCCCAGGTCGTCGAACTAGCCATGGTGCGGTCCGTCGCTCGCATTGATTTCTTATGGAACGCCCATGGGTTGTGGGTAAACGAGATCAACACGATTCCAGGGTCGCTGAGTTGGTATTTCTGGGCCCAAGAAGGGATCTCTTTTTCGCAGCTCCTATCAGAAATGCTTGAAGAAGCTGTTACAAAGCCGGTGATCGGCTTTCGCACCGACGGAGCCGACGGCTCAGCCTTACGCGACGTCGGGGCCATAGCTCACAAGCTGGCCTAATGAAAAACTCGATTGCTCTGTTGACGGTGCTCCTGCTAGCTGTTTCATGTTCTTATCGATCGACCACGGACCGCGAATCGGGGGGCTCTGCAAGAGACCTCAGCGAAATGGAAGAGCGGTGCGTACGTAATCGCCTTCTCACCGGATGGGGACTAGAGCTGAAAGACGTCGCTCAAGATCTCAATCCAGAGGAAGAAATCGCTGTCGACATCGCGATCGAGTTGTGTCGGCTGGACCCCAACGGATTGAGTCAGCGGTCCATGACACCAAACGATCAGCCCCAGGTATCGGAAGATCTCTTGGCTGCCGCGACGGCTTTCGATCCGACCGACGAACCGCCAGGCGACGATCCATCACTTGATGCGCTTTGGTTGGCGTGCGGGGGCGGTGACCCTCGGTCTTGCGACGATCTCTTTTATTCGGCTCCCCGACACAGCCCATATGAGCAATTCGCTTTTAGTTGTGGCGGACGCAAGAACATGGATTGTTCGTTGCTGTTAGGAATCGAACACCCCGAAGGTGCTCTGACTTCGCTCAGCCCCCCACCCGGAGAAGATGAGGATCTTGATCAGTGGTGGATTTTGTGCGCGGAGGGAAGTTCGCGTGCCTGTGGCGAATTGCGTCTAATCGCGCCCAACCAATCGCTTTACGCACAGTTCGGAACCAGTTGCGGGGCCCGAGGCACCACTTATTGCACTCTGATTCTCGAGGACGACGGGGAACCACCGACACTGAAGACCTTGACATCGGACCAAACTGCCCCTGGTCAAGACGAACTACTTGATCAGTTGTGGCGTCTGTGCGGCAACCAAGATGCACGCGCATGCAAGGACCTCTCCAAGTTCGCCCCCATCGACAGTCTCTACGTCCGGTTCGGCGTGTCCTGCGGTGGTAGAGCAGTAGCTCCGTGCGCTCGCTTGTTCGCAGACCTGAACGCCTAACCGTCTCTAATCAGCTATCAGAGCAGCCCGCAGAAATTCGATGGTTTCTCGTCGAGCTTTGACGAGCGAACGGAGATCGGGTTCGAGACCTAAGGCCCTCATGACCTCTGGCTCAGTAGCGACACCAATGACCGCCGAATAGACCGCTAATAAAAGCATCCGCGGCTCCAACCGTCGGAACCGGCCAGCAATCATTTCCGCTTCAACAAATCGCACTGCGTCGCCCAACATGACACTCATAGCGGAGGCCAACTCTCCCGAAGCCACACCGCCTTGTCTGGTAACCAGCCGAACCAACCCGAGTACTTCAGGGCGACGCGCGGCCAATGAAAACGTTGCGCGGACCAGGTCCTCGATGCGTTGAAAACCTCGAGACTGCGGTTTAGATGCTCCGCCCAACGCTGATCCCAGTTCTGCAACCGCGAGTTCGATCGTCGCGGTCAACAGATGTTCTTTCGACGAGAAGTGGTAGAGGATGGCCTGTTTGGTAATTCCGAGTTCGGTAGCCATCTCGTCAAGCGAGGTTGAGTCATATCCGCGCAAACCGAAGGCGGCTAAGGACGTATCCAAGATCCGTTCACGAGTTTGGGCGGCCACGGGGCCATTCTAGGGGTAAACCTCTCACAGACTTACCATTTGGTAAGTTATCTGCTAGAACTGTAGATGTGATCACCAAGTCCCTTTCGGGCAAACGGATAGCGGTGACCGGGAGCACGGGGTTTCTCGGAACTGCCTTAGTGGAACGCCTACTGCGGTCGGTACCTGACTGCGAACTCGTTCTACTGGTTCGACCTAACCGTCGAAACAGCGCAGAACGCCGCGTTCAAAGAGAAATTTTCCGCAATGACGCCTTCGACATTCTCCGATCACAATGGGGCGACGACTTTGAAGACATCTGTCAGCAGCGTGTCTCGGTAATCTCCGGCGATGTCACCAGTGAAGGTCTTGGTCTCGACCAAGCGGGGCGACAACTCTTCGTTTCCTGTGACGTGGTGATTCATTCCGCGGCGACTGTCAGCTTCGATAGCCCACTCGACAGTTCAATCGAGATCAACTTGCTGGGACCTAATCGAGTCGTGGACGTTCTCAAAGAAGCGTCAGCGACTCCTCACTTAATCGCGGTATCCACCTGTTATGTAGCGGGTAATCGGCGGGGCGCCGCAAACGAAGAATTTCTAGCTGGAACACCCTTCCAAGTTGACGTCGATTGGCGGGCCGAAGTTGAAGCTGCTCGCCGAACCAGAGCGGACCTCGACGCTCGAAGTCGAATTCCCGAGCAACTTACTGCCTTCCGGCAAGGTGCTCGGGAAGAGCTCGGCGCTGCCGGTTTACCGATGCTTGCAGCGAAGACCGAACAACTTCGCGAAGGTTGGGTCAACGACCAAATGGTTGAAGCCGGACGAAGCCGTGCTACCTCGCTCGGCTGGCCAGACGTTTACACCTATTCCAAAGCGTTGGGCGAAACGGCACTCGTGGAACTTCACGGCGATATAGCGGTAAGCATCGTTCGCCCTTCGATCATCGAATCAGCTTGGGCTCAACCAGTTCCAGGATGGATTCGCGGCTTTCGAATGGCCGAGCCACTCATTGTCTCTTTTGCCAAAGGCGAGCTAAATACTTTCCCCGGTTATCCCGAGGGAATCATCGATGTAATCCCAGTCGACATGGTCGCGGCGGCCATTATCGCCGTCGCCGCAAAGGGCCCCGCGGAGGAGCCGGAGGTTTTCCAAGTCGCGTCCGGTTCAACAAACCCCCTCCAATTCAAAACGCTTCTCGAGACGATAATGGAGTGGTTCCGGGAACATCCTGTCTATGACGCGAACGGTCATCCTACGGCAAGCACCGAATGGAAATATGCGGGCTCTAGCGGCCTTGAAGAACAGCTTCACCGCGTAGTAAAGGCCTTCGACATGGCCGCGAAGGTAATTAACCGGCTTCCAATCAGAGGCGAGAACAGCTTTACGAGCAAGTTTGCTGAACGGCGCCGGAATCTCGATCAGATCAAAGGCTACGTGGAAATCTACGGAGCGTACGGCAAGTGCGAAGCACTCTATGGGATTGATCGAACGCTGGCGCTGTGGAACTCGTTACCGCCGGAAGATCAGAACGAATTTGGCTTCAACCCGGGCGTGATCGATTGGCATCATTACATCACTGAGGTACACCTCCCAACGGTCGTTGTACAAGCTCGGGTGAAAACCACTCCAGAAAAGCGCTCCGGCCCAAGCCGCTCGGATCGACTTCGTGCAGCGGTTCTCGATTCGGGCAGGCAGTTCGCAGCGTTCGATTTGGAAAACACATTGATCGCTAGCAACGTGGTCGAGAGCTACGCCTGGCTTGCCACTCGCCACCTTGGTACTCGAAAAAGAATCGAATTTACGCTCCGAACTCTGAGCGAGACCCCCGGCCTGTGGCGACGAGACAAACGCGATCGAACCGACTTCCTTCGTTACTTCTATCAGCGATATCGGGGAGCGCCGCTTGGCCAGTTGGAAGCCGACGCAGCCGAAATGCTCAGCGAACTCATTTTGATTAAGTCTTTCCCCGCGGGACTCCGACGCGTACGCGCACATCGAGCTGCTGGCCACCAGACGGTATTGATTACCGGTGCCTTAGACGTTGCAGTAGAGCCTCTTCGTCCTCTTTTTGATCACATCATTGCTGCGAGCATCGATCGAAAAGACGGCAAACTGACTGGCGAAATGCTCGATGTTCCTCCCACAGGGGAGGTTCGAGCCCAACTAATGGTGAATTGGGCTATTGAGAACGGTCTTGACCCTGCTCAAGGAGTGGCTTACGCAGATTCCGCCTCCGATCTTCCAATGCTTGAGGCAGTCGGGTATCCGGTCGCTGTGAATCCCGAAACTCGACTGGTGACCATTGCAGAAAAACGCGGTTGGTTAACCGAAAACTGGCCTAAAACTGCTGGTGCCCCTAAACCTCTATTGCCGATGGGTCAACGACCAAGACTCACACTGGCCAAGCAGGGAGCCTCCTCATGACGGCTCGCCGCGGTCTCGTACTTGACGTCGATAGGACCACTCCCCCAATTGTCTTTCATCACGGCGAAGGGTTCCGATTCGAGAAGCTACCCACGGGAAGTCGAGTCATTTACCCCAACGAACCAATCGAACCCATCGAGGATGTCGACAGCGCTATACGAGACGCTCTCGTTAATCCAGTGGGTGATTCACCTCCCCTAGAAGCGCTGCTCACACCGGGCATGAAGTTGACAATTGCTTTCGATGACATTTCGCTGCCATTGCCGCAGATGCAAGCGCCAGATATTCGAGGCCGCATCATCGAGCAGGTACTCGACATCGCTGCTGCGTCTGGTGTCGACGATGTTCATCTCATTGCCGCGCTTGCACTTCACCGCAGAATGACCGAAACCGAGTTGCGACACGCCGTCGGCGACCGCGTGTACGACGCTTTCGCACCAAACGGGCAGTTGTACAACTTCGACGCTGAAGATCCGGAAGGTTTGACCCACTTAGGCGAAACAGATCACGGCGAAGAAGTCGTCATCTCAAAACGTGCGGTCGAATCCGACTTGATCGTTTACGTCAACATCAACCTCGTTTCAATGGACGGCGGACACAAAAGCGTCGCCACTGGACTGTCCGGATACGCCGCTCTGCGGCATCATCACAACGTCGACACCATGCGCCGTTCTAAGTCGTTTATGGACCAGGAGAACAGTGAACTCCACACTAAGAACTGGCGTCAGGGAAGGCTGATTCGAGACGCAGGCATCAAAATTTTTCAGATCGAAACGACCCTAAATAACGACACCTTTCCTTCTCCATGGGACTTTCTCCAAAAACGCGAGTGGGAAATGACGCCCAAGGATCGAGTGATGCTTCTGGGCACAAAGAAAGTTCTCGACAAGATCCCTCGACGCTCGGCGCGTTCAATCTTTCAAGGTATTCGGGCGCCCTACGGTCTTACTTCGATTCAGGCAGGTGAGGTCGAAGCGGTACACGAAATAACGACCGCCAACGTCTATAAGCAACATCTCGTCCGCGTCGAAGGCCAAACCGACATTCTGTCCATGGGTCTGCCTTATTTGGGGCCCTACAACGTTAACTCCATAATGAACCCGATCCTGGTTGCGTGTCTCGGTTTGGGTTACTTCTTCAACTTCTACAAGGGCAAACCGTTGGTGCGCGAAGGTGGTGTGGTGATCATGAGCCATCCCACACCATGGGAGTTCCACCCCGTTCACCATCCGAGTTACATCGATTTCTTTGAAGAGGTGCTGGCCGACACCACCGACCCCGAACAAATCGAACAAAGGTACGAGAAACGTTATGCCGAGGACGAGTGGTATCGACATCTTTACCGGACGTCCTACGCCTATCACGGTGTACATCCCTTCTATATGTGGTATTGGTGCTCTCATGCACTGGAACATCTTGGACAAGTGATTGTCGTGGGAGGAGACCAGCGAGCGGTCAAACGCATGGGCTTTCGCTCGGCCACCACTATGCGCGACGCTTTAGAGATGGCCACTGACGTGGTCGGCCGCGATCCGACCCTCACTCACCTTCATAATCCACCTGTCCTAATGGCCGAAGTGGTGTAGGTCGAGGCGACGATGACCGATCCAAACCGCCGACCCGCTATCAGTCACCTCACTGACAAGCGCTCCAAAGCTTCCCTATCGCGGGTGGTACGTAAGGTCGAATTTCCTCTCAAAGCTGCGGAAACACCTGAGGGGGAGACGCCACTGCCTCCTAACACTGGCGCAAACTATGAGACAGACTGGGCCCGCAGGTATGCATCCAGAGTCACTCGACGCTTAGCGCTCGCCACCGTCGGAAAAGCCGTAATTCAGTATTACGCCAACCCGACAATACGAGGCCTGGACCGTCTACATGATCTCGATGGCCCCGCGATCTTCGCCGCTAATCATCAAAGTCATGCAGACACGCTGGTGATGTTGACCTCAATGCCAGCACCCTGGCGTCACAAGGCCTTTGTGGCCGCGGCAGCTGACTACTTCTTCGGCAATCGAACCACAGGTGCTCTCTCGGCGTTGTTCATTGGTGCTATCCCTATCGAGCGCACTTCGATAAACCGCAACACCATTGATAAGGCTGTGACCTTGCTTCGAAGCGGTTGGAGCATGGTGATTTACCCTGAAGGAGGGCGCTCACCCGACGGATGGGGTCAAGAGTTTCGCCCGGGTGCTGCCTTCTTAGCCAAGCAAGCCGGCGTGCCCGTGGTACCGGTGCATATACGGGGCACTTTCGACATCTTGCGTAAAGGGCGCAATTGGCCAAAGAAATCGAAGGCCATCGTAAATTTCGGGCGTCCCCTTGAATTCGCGGAGGAAGACAACAACAGGCGATTTACACGCAAGTTACAAGCAGCTGTTGAGTCATTAGCCGATGAAACCGCCACAGGGAACTGGTTCGCCGCTCGTCAACGGGCGCACACCGAGGATAGTCCCGGCCTTCAGGGCCCCGACACCGCGGCCTGGCGGCGGCGCTGGGTGTTAAGCGAAAATCGAGACGAGCAAAACGAAACTAGTCGTCGCTGGCCCTACCTTTAACGTCGAACCACAGGTGGTGGAACACCACCGACGACGTATTGTTATCGATGGGCCATCAAAGCGCAGTTACACCAGGAGATCAAATGGCAGTTGCCGCGAGTACACCTATCGAATTGATCGAAGGTGTCTACGCCAGTCTTCCCGATAGGACGGCTACGGGACGCGAGAAACTCCGTCGACCGTTAACTCTTGCCGAAAAGGTACTGATCAACCATCTCGCGTCAGTCGATCAAGAGCTGGACAGAGGTCTCAGCTACGTGGACCTGCATCCGGACCGCGTGGCAATGCAAGACGCGACAGCTCAGATGGCTTGGCTGCAATTCATGACCGCAGGGCTGAACGAGGTCGCTGTGCCAACGACCACGCACTGTGACCACCTCATACAAGCTCGAGATGACGGCAAGACCGATCTTCTCACCGCGAGCGAGAACAACGAGGAGGTTTACAACTTTCTTGAAAGCGTGTGCGCCAAATACGGCGCCGGGTTCTGGATGCCGGGAAGCGGCATCATTCACCAGGTTGTTCTCGAACAGTATGCGTTTCCAGGCGGGATGATGATCGGCACAGATAGCCACACACCCAACGCGGGCGGTCTGGGAATGCTCGCCGTAGGGGTGGGCGGCGCCGACGCTGTTGACGTAATGACCGGATTCGCATGGAACGTCCGTTGGCCTAAAGCAATCGGCGTGAAACTAACCGGCCAGCTATCAGGGTGGAGCGCTCCCAAGGACATCATCTTGAAGGTGGCGGAGATCCTCACAGTAAAGGGTGGCACCGGGGCTATCGTCGAATATTTCGGTCCGGGAGCGGAATCGCTGAGTTGCACAGGCAAAGCGACGATCTGCAACATGGGTGCAGAAATCGGGGCTACCACTTCACTCTTTGGCTATGACGAAGCCATGAGCCGCTATCTCAAATCCACGGGTCGCGCGGAGGTCGCAGATGCGGCTAATCGAGTGGCTGAGCACCTCCGAGCAGACCAAGAAGTGCTGGAAAACCCTGAAGAGTTTTATGACGAACTTATCGAGATCGATTTGTCCGCTCTGAGTCCCCACATCAACGGCCCACACACGCCAGATCTAGCTCGAGAAGTCGGAGCTCTTGGTGAGGAAGCAACCGAAAACGGGTGGCCCACCCGCATTAGCGCGGCTCTGATCGGGTCGTGCACGAACTCCAGTTACGAAGACATCACTCGTGCCGCAAGTATCGCTCGTGAAGCCGCAGCGAACGGACTGACCGTAAAATCAAAGCTGCTGATCACTCCGGGGTCAGAACAGATTCGGGCGACAATCGAACGCGATGGTCTTCTGGCTGATTTCGAAGCCTTGGGAGCCACGGTGCTGGCCAACGCCTGCGGCCCCTGCATCGGGCAGTGGGATAGAAGTGCGGAAACCGGCCACACCGCCGGAGAACCCAACGTGATAGTGACCTCCTATAACCGCAACTTCCCAAAGAGAAACGATGGTGATGCTGCGACTCTTGCTTTTGTGACTTCTCCTGAGACGGTGATGGCACTCGCTCTAGCTGGCGACCTCGACTTTGACCCCTCAGTGGACACCCTCACCAATAACCAGGGGGAAGAGGTCGCTCTATCCGTGCCCGTGAGTATCGAATTACCTCCACAAGGTTTTGATCCAGGTCAGAACACATTCGTTGCGCCCCCATCCAACGGTTCCGACGTCAACGTCAACGTTTCCCCCACTTCGGATCGCCTTCAGCTACTTGAGCCCTTCGACCCTTGGGATGGCTCTGATTATGAAGATCTACCAATTTTGGTGAAGGCAAGGGGGAAGTTCACGACTGACCACATTTCTATGGCTGGACCTTGGTTGAAATATCGAGGCCACCTAGAGAACATTTCCGGGAATCTGTATCTCGGAGCGGTTAATGCCTACGACGGGTACGAGGTGGGCCACGGAAAGAACCAGCTCACTGGAGAAACTGGAACGTTTCCTGACATCGCCCGGTCCTATCACCAAGCGAGTCAAGGCTGGGTCGTCATCGGCGACGAAAACATGGGCGAAGGCTCAAGCAGAGAACATGCGGCGATGGAGCCAAGGTTCCGCGGCGGACTTGTCGCGATTGCGCGATCATTCGCGCGTATTCACGAGACCAACTTGAAGAAACAAGGCATGCTCCCTCTCACATTCGCTCACCCAGACGATTACGAGCGCATCGATCAAGATGACCGTATCGCTGTTCGTTCCTTGGATGAACTTTCACCGGACAAACAGGTCATGATTGAAGTCACTAGACCCGATGGCGACTCCTGGTCGTTTGCAACGAATCATTCATTCAGTGAAGAGCAGATCGAATGGTTTCGGGCCGGCTCTGCGCTGAACATCATTCGGGCCTCTATCTAAGCGTCCTTCGCATCTGACAGCTTCGAGGCAGTTAGACGGCAAGCGATTAGAAAAGCTCACCGGGTCTGACCGCGACAAAAACTGAAACCGGCCCGGGGGGCGGGCCGGTTTCTAGAGCCGTCAGGAGGAAGGGTGATCCGCCTCGGCTGACCGCCAGGGTGGGGGGCACCCTATAGGCGATCGATGTAATGTCGAGCGACTTTGGGGGAAGCCGTTAATCCCCGACAACAACCAACTTAGTTACCCATCGGTCATTCATCAAGTCGAACTTGTAGATAGTTTTGATCTGTTTTATAGATCACTTTAGCGATTTGTGTAGCCTGACTCTATGGAACTCAAACAACTCGACGCCCTCGCCGCTGTAGCGGAACACGGCCGATTTTCCGCGGCTGCCCGAGCGCTGGACACCGTCCAATCCAATATTTCAACTCATATCGCCCGTCTCGAAGACGATCTAGGAGCGTTGCTGGTTGACAGAAGCGCCGGCGAACTCACCCCCGAAGGTCAGGTTGTCTTAACCCGAGCACGTCGCATCAACACCGAACTTGCGGCCCTTCGGGACGACGTCGCATCAATGACCTCGCGAGTGACAGGCCGCGTCCGAATCGGGATCATTGGAACTACGGGACGTTGGCTTTTGCCTCCACTATTAGACGAATTGAATCGCAGTTTTCCCGACGTTGTTACCACTGTTATCGATGCGACTACCACCGCGCTCATTCCTCTGCTCGAACACGGCGACCTCGACCTCGCCGTACTGAATACGCCGCTACAACATGACGAACTCTTCACCAGTCCAATGTTTGAAGAGCAGCTAGTCGTTATTGCACCGCAAGGACACGAACTCTCCGCTGAAGGCGACCGATCAATTCACATAAGCGAGCTCACAGATCACCAACTTCTCCTCAGCCCACCGGGGTCAAACTTGCGCGCGTTGATCGACGAGGCGGCTCAACACGAAAACGTCCAGCTACAAACCGTTGCTGAGCTCGACGGAATTCGCCTTGCAGCTACCTTGGCCTTTCAGGGCTATGCCCCAGCAATAGTGCCCGTAACTGCTATTCCTTCGTGGGTCGCTCGCGGAGAATGGACGGTTCTCTCCTTGCAAGACATGGCCCCGCGACACGTCGGTTTAGCAGTCCGTAGAAGGGGAATGCTTTCAGCGCCCGCTTCGGCTACCCGCGATGTGCTCCGTCAGATGGTCCGCGAGTTGGCTCCAACAATCGACGGGCTTACCGCCGTCTAACGGGCTTCGAGACGATCATCACTACTCGCGGACGTAACGCGCCTACGCTCGGGACCGTGGCCGCTCACGTCTCCCTACAATTGAGGGAAGGAACCCCCGCACATGTGGTGGCGAGCGTTCACGATCTTGACCGGCGCACCATTATGTTGATCAAGGCAGAAGACCCTGAACACCGAGGTGCCCTGAGCCCTGACGATGGCGACACGATGACCGCCGCAGCCCTCATGGCAATAGAGAAACGGATGCCGATTGTCCTCCTCTTAGCGTCTTCTGGGGCCGATGCGCATCACGGTGTAGCGGCTCTTGACGGCTGGGGTCGCGCCGCTCGCGCGTTAGCTAAAGCTTCTGGTGTGGTGCCTATTTTGGCCGGAGTCACCGGACCCGCGGTTTCGGGCACCGCGCTGCTAATCGGTCTGGCAGATGTGGTGGTCATGGCCGAGAACGCATACGCGTTCGTGAGTGGGCCTGTTCCGGTTCAACAAATGACGGGTGTACGAGTGGATGTCGAAGAACTGGGTGGCGCCGCGGTTCATTTTCGAGATACCGGCGCGGCGAGCATCATCGTTCCTCACGGTGAGGTACTCGCGACGATCAGCGACATTCTCCGCTTCATGCCCGATCACAATAGCGATGAGCCCCCGTTTCATCCGTCATCTGATCCCGCCGACCGCGCCACTCCTGAGGCCATAGATCTGCTACCGGATACGCCCACCGGCTCCTATGACGTCCGGGAGGTCATCCGCCTGGTGATAGACGATGAGGATTTCTTAGAACTACGCGGCGGGTGGGCCCAAAATCTCGTCACAGGCTTCGCCTGCATGGGTGGCAAACCAGTCGGGATTGTCGCAAATCAGCCGATGGCAATCGCAGGAACCCTCGACATACCCGCCTCCCAGAAAGGCGCCCGCTTTGTCTCAATGTGTGACGCATTCAACCTGCCGCTGATCACATTCGTCGATACGCCTGGTTTCTATCCGGGAAAGGACCTCGAATGGCGAGGCATGATTCGTCATGGAGCACAGATGGCTTTCGCGTACGCGAGGGCAACCGTCCCGCGAATCTCAGTGGTTCTGAGGAAATCATATGGTGGCGCGTTCATCGTCATGGACTCCAAAACAATGGGAAACGACGCATATCTGGCTTGGCCAACCGCCGAGATCGCCGTCATGGGTGCCACTCAAGCCGCACAAATTCTGCAACGCGGCGCTTCAGAGGAAGACGTCGAGACTTGGATCGAAGACTACGAAGAGACCTATCTCAACCCCTATTTGGGGGCGGAACGAGGTTTCGTGGATGCCGTCATCAACCCCGAAGACACTCGGAAAGAACTCGTCGACCTCATCGACCTTTTCAGTTCAAAACGCGAAAAACTTCCTAAACGGCGCCACGATAATTCCCCTCTGTGATCGGAACGAACTAGGAACCACTCGCTCCTTCAGCGAGTTAAGCCTTCCAACCGTTGTAAACAAGACCAAAATCTGGACCTCCCAAAGAGGCGAGCGGCGTCAAGTTGAGGTACGGTCCAGCGGGGGATAATCGAGCAGTGCAACGACGCACCTGAGGCTCGACCCCTATGTGGAAAACTGCGACGTAGCGAAGTAGAGGAAAAGCGTGTCCGAAGAGTCCTTCACGATTACAGACAACCGCAGCGGAGAGAGCGTAAAGGTCCCAATAGTGGACGGCACGATCTCATCGGCAGCATTGCGCGAACTCGATAAAGGGATGTGGTTTTACGACCCCTCCTACATGTCAACCGCGAACTGCGACAGTCAAATCACCTACATAGACGGAGCGAACGGCATCCTCCGCTACCGCGGCTATCCGATCGAACAACTCGCGGAGAAATCCAATTTTCTGGAAGTCTGCTACCTGCTGCTCTACGGCGAACTACCCACCGAAGATCAAGCCGACGAGTGGGTGCACCACATCACCTACCACACCTATGTGCACGAAAATATTACGCGATTCATGCAGGGCTTCCGTTACGACGCACACCCGATGGGCACTTTGGTGTCGACAATAGCTGCGCTGTCCACTTTCTATCCCGAGGCCAAAGATATAAATGACCCACATAACCGGTTGATTCAAACGATCCGGCTGATCTCGAAAATGCCCACGATGGCTGCGTTCTCTTACAAGAACCGGCTAGGTCTTCCCTACGAATATCCGGTCAACCATTTGGGATATACCGGCAACTTTCTTCGAATGATGTGGAATGTGGCCGATCCTAATTACGAACCAGATCCGGTTCTTTCCAGAGCCCTTGATGTGCTTCTGATCCTCCACGCGGATCATGAGCAGAACTGTTCGACGACCACCATGCGAACCGTCGGCTCCAGCAACGCGGACCCGTACTCCGCTGTCGCGGCTGCCACTTGCGGTCTTTACGGCCCGCTCCATGGAGGAGCGAACGAGGCTGTCATTCACATGCTTCACGAGATCGGAAGCTTCGACAACGTGGCGGGATACGTCGAAAAGGTGAAGTCCGGGGAGACTCTGCTCCAAGGCTTCGGTCACCGTGTTTACAAGAGCTACGACCCAAGGGCGACGATCATTAAGCAAACTGCCGACGAAGTGTTCAAAGTGACCGGGTTGAACCCTCTATTGGATATAGCAATGAAACTAGAAGAGGTCGCCTTAAGTGATTCATATTTCATTGACCGGAATCTTTACCCGAACGTGGATTTCTATTCCGGCCTGATCTATGAGGCAATGGGCTTCCCCATGGATATGTTCACGGTCTTGTTCGCCATCGGACGTACTCCCGGATGGCTTGCTCATTGGCAAGAAATGCTCGACGACCCTGAGCAAAAAATTTATCGACCACGCCAGAAGTACACAGGTCCAGACGAACGAGATTACGTCCCGATCACAAGTCGCTGACGAACCCGGGCCGTCAACCGATAGGCCCGCTAGATATCGATCAGGATCTTCCCCACATTTGCGTTGGTTGCCATGTAGGTGTGGGCGGCCGCAATGTCGTCGAGTAGATACCTCGAGTCGATAACGGGTTTCAAAGAGCCATCCCCGAACCGAGGTAATAGCTCCGCTACAAAACGTTGGTTGGCTTTAATTTTTTGTTCGATTGGTCGAGACCGCAACACAGTTCCGATCAGCGATGCCCGCTTTGGAAGTAACGCCCCTAGGGCAAACGAAGTCACGGGTCCGCCCATGACACCAACTTGTATTATCCGCCCCTGAACCTTGAGACATTGCAGATTTTTGGGTAGATAATCGCCACCAATAACATCGAGTACGACATCGACCCCCTCGCTTTGAGTCCAGAGTTCAATTTCTTGAACGAAATCCTCCTCGGTGTAATCGACGACTAGATCAGCGCCAAGTTTTCGGCATGGCTCCATCTTGTCTGTCGAGCATGTGACCGCTACCTGCGCTCCGATGGCTTTTGCTATTTGAATTGATGCTGTACCAACACCTGACCCGCCGGCGTGAACCAATGCCCGACCACCAGATGCCAGATCTCCTTGAGTGACGAGGGCGTCATGGGCGGTCATAAATACTTCTGGGATGGCCGCGGCGTCGGCAAGGTCAACGGTTTCGGGTACCAGTTGAAGCATTCTCTCATGCGTGACGACTTTCTCTGCCATTCCCCCACCGGACACTATGCCCATGACCTTGTCACCGATTGACCATCGCTCCACTTCCGCTCCAACAGCTCCAATCTGACCTGAGAACTCCAGGCCAGGTATTTCATGGAGAGGTTTCGCCCCAGGCGCGGGATACTGGCCCATTCGTTGAAGAAGATCAGCCCGATTCATAGCGGAAGCCACAACCTCCACCAAGACCTGGTCAGGCCCGGGTTCAGGATCGGGAATCTCTCTCAATTCCAAAACGTCAACATCGCCGTATTCAGGTATCACAACTGCTCGCATTTGGGCGAGGCTACATCTCAGAGCCCACCCGGAACGGGTGGACGTTGATACTCCTCGCTACGCTCAGAAGGCGATGGATTACATCTGGCCCACCGAACTTGACGAACTGGCAGCTGAAGCCAGCGAGTGGGTCATTGAAGCAACCTCTGATTTAGTCAACACCGATGATGGCTGGCTGGTTGGTTATAGCGACGAATTCACCCTCAGACTCGCCGACAAGGGATGGATCGGCATGACATGGCCTGCCGAAAAGGGTGGCGATGGACGGCCCGAAGTTGAGCGATTTGTTGTGACCGAACAGCTCCTACTTGGGCGTGCACCCATGGCTGGGTCATTTTTTCCCGACAGGCAAATTGGACCGGTGCTTCTCAGCTACGGCACCGAAGAACAACAGCAACGTTTCTTGCCTGATATGAGACAAGGCCGCTCGAAGTGGTGCATTGGCATGTCTGAGCCAGACGCAGGGTCCAACGTGGCTGGAATAACAACCAAAGCGGTTAAAGATGGCGACCGATGGATTGTAAATGGCCAAAAAATTTGGACCAGCGGAGCTCAAACTGCTGATTGGTGTTACCTAATCTGTCGCACGGATCTTGACGCCGCGCCCCACAAAGGAATGAGCGAATTCATTGTCGACATGAACTCTTCTGGGATTGAAATCAAACCGATCAAAGATGCCTCAGGTGATGCTCATTTCAACGAGGTTTTCTTTAACGACGTCATGGTTCCCGACGAGAACCTGGTGGGAGAGTTGAACAACAGTTTCGGTCAAACCATGCGTCAACTGGAACACGAACGCGGCGGCATCGATCGACTTGCCTCGAATCAGCGCCTCTACCTAGACACGAAGCAGAAAGCCGATACTTCCAATCCGCTCGTTCGACAACATATGGCTCGCATCGAAACGGGTTACCGGATCGGTCGGGACATGGTGCTCCGCAACGTGCTTCGCCAAACGCCTTTTCCTCAATATTCGGCTGTGACAAAAACATGGTGCACCGAATTCGAACAGACGGTTGCTAACTTCATCGGTCTTGTCGCAGGAGCTGAGACCATGCTGACGAACAGGGTTTCCCGTAATGTCATTTATGCGCCTGCGTACACAATTATGGGGGGCACCACCCAGATACTCAGGAACATTATTGGCGAGAGAATCTTGGGTCTGCCGCGAGAGCCACGTCCGCAGCTGTGAATCGCGATGCGGCGGTGGTGCCACTTACAGGAGCTATGAACTGCCGTGACGTCGGTGGCTATCCCGCTGCCGAAGGTTGCCGCGTCCGCACCAACGCCATCTTTCGCTCAGATCGTCTCAGTCAATTAACTGACGATGACCGAGAAGAGTTGGCGGGGTATGGAATCCGCACAGTTATTGACTTTCGGACGTCCGCAGAAGCCACTCGCGATGTATCTCTCCTTTGGTCAACGGTCACGACACATGCACCACTACCAATCGGAGATGAAATAGCCCAGCAGCAGGAATTCGTTGACAGGATCCGTTCCGGAGAAATCACCTCTATAACAGTTGACGACGTCACCGATAGCTATCTAGAGATGTTGTCCGATTCGGGACACCAGTTCGCAAGCTTCCTAGAGTTGGTAACGGATCTGGATTGCTGGCCCCTGCTCTTTCATTGCACAGCTGGCAAAGACCGCACCGGTATCGCTGCTGCGTTGATTTTGGAGTTGTGTGGTGTTGACCGCGACTTGGTTCTCGACGACTACGAACTAACAAACTCTCTAAGGTCAGATCGTCGCATTGAACAGCTCAGATCGAGCCTCGAAGCGGCTGGTGCAGACATTGAAGCAATCCTGCCAGGATTGTCCGCTCCAAGGGATGCGATGCGACGCACTCTGGAGTTCATCGACAAATCCCACGGAGGAATGGAAGCATTCGTGGTCAACGAATTACACGTCGACCCCGAGAGCGTTGCACTTCTTCGCCTCAATCTATTGGTCTGAGAACTATGTGGAACGCGCGTTGATGTCTGAACAGTCAAGTCGGCCGCCACTTCGGCCGGTGATGGCCAAACCACAAGTCGGCGATGTCACAGCCGCCATAGCGGTAGCTCTGCTGTTGATTCCACAGTGTCTGGCTTACGCTGAATTAGCTGGAATGCCAGCGCATGTGGGGTTGATAGCGGCTTCCATTCCCCCAATCATTGCCGCTCCGTTTGGATCATCGCGATTCTTGCAGACTGGTCCGGTGGCGCTGACAGCGATCGTCACCTTTGGCGCGCTCTCAACCATCGAAACTCCTGGTACCGCTGAATATGTCGCACTCGGGGCTCTTATGGCCACCATGCTCGGCTGCTTCCAGATCGTTTTTGGCGCTGCGCGGTGGGGCCGCGTCGCTTTCCTTATGACACCTGCGATAGTCGCCGGTTTCACAAGCGGGGCCGCCTTGTTAATCGCAGCATCACAGCTGCCTGCCGCTCTCGGAGCACAGACTGACGGGCATGTGATGATCCGCGCGGTTCGAGCCCTTCAAGCCGTTGAGACGTGGGAGCTGTTCGCTATTTTGCTGACGGCAGGCACCGCTGGTTTGGTGCTGTTCGGCCGTCGTCGTTTCGGTCGTCGTTTCCCGGGTGTGCTCATCGCTGTTGTCGTCGGCGTTCTCATTGGCCGGTCAGGTTCATATTCAGCCGCGCTGGTGGGAGCTATACCAAACAAATTGCCGTCAATTCAGTTGGATTTACCTTGGGGTTCAGTTGGCTCGATCTTTCTGAGCGCCCTCGTGATTTCCTTCGTTCAGTTTGCGGAGCCGTCTTCTATCGCTCGCCGTTTTGCGGAGCAGGATGGTGAGCACTGGGATGCCTCTCGTGAGCTATCCGGTCAAGGCATCGCGAACCTCGCGTCGGGTCTATTTGGCGCGTTTCCAGTCGGCGGTAGTTTTTCCCGCAGTTCACTGAACCGCCTATCGGGTGGCGAAACTCGCTGGGTCGGGGTGTTCGTCGGGGTTTTTGTGTTGGCCTTTGTTTCTGTAGCCGACGTCTTGGAAACATTGCCAAAGTCGATACTGGCAGCCACCGTGATTATCGCGGTGTTGCCGTTGTTTAGCTTTGGCACCCTATTTCAGTTACTGAAAACGTCCCGCCGAGACGGGTTATTGGGGATAGGCACGCTGATGTGCACCTTGGTTATGGCGCCGCGGATTCACTTTGCAGTGATAGCTGCGGTGAGCGCGTCATTAGCGCTGGGGATGGTTGACAAACTTAGGGAGCGTCGAAGCGCCAAGCGTCCCCGTCAGCCATAATTCGACCAGCAGTACGACCAGCGAAATGCGTACCGATGACCAGCCTGCCGTCGCTCCAGCGTTGATACGCCTTTTGGCGCGTGACAGTGGACATGTCCTGTCGCCAATCGGCGCTCGAGGCTAGATCGGGTACGGCGAACTGGACCGGGTGGTGGGTCATGTCGCCGGTTATTAGGGCTGATTGCCCTGCCGATTTGATGGTTACGCTGACGTGACCAGGAGTGTGCCCTGGAGTTGACTCCAAGGCCACCTCGCTGGTGAGCGCGTGGTCGCTCTCAACCATTCTGGCCATGCCCGCATCGACAACCGGTCGTACCGAATCCTCGAAGACGGGGCCGTAATGCTGGGGTTCACTTTGCCAATATTCAAACTCGTCTTGCACGAAGAGATACTCAGCGTTCGGAAAGGTCGGAACCCAACTGTCTCCAATTAGTCGAGTGTTCCAACCAACGTGATCCACGTGCAGGTGGGTGCTAACAACTATGTCTATGTCCTCTGGGCTATAGCCGCAGCGTCCAAGTTCCCCTACGAAATCAGTTTGTAAGTTGTCGAAGGGAGGAGCGCCGGGGCGGTGTTTGTCGTTGCCACAACATGTGTCAACAATGATCGTTGATCCTTCAGACTCCACGATGAGAGCATGAATCGAGAGCTTCATGCGACCCTCATCGGTGACAAAGTCCGGTCGGAGCCAGGCAAATTCGTCGATCACGTCTTCGGCTCCGGGGAGCAACGCTGAGAAGGGCCAGTGCTTTTCGATCTCCAGCACCTTCGTGACAACTACCTCACCTATCTGCCAGGTCACCATGACTTCTTCGCCCTTTTCTTGAGGTCGCCTGCATTGCCGACATTCCACGCGCCAGACTAGAACGATCCAGTATGTATTAGCGGTCCTAGAAGGAAAGGGACATCTGGATGGTCGAAGAACCTAATCGTTTCGAAGATGCAGCCATCGAGGCCGAATTCGAGACCGGATATCGCGAGGAGACACGAGCAGCCGCTCGACGCGGCGTCGTCACCCGCTTGTTCCGCATGGCTTCGGGGACCTTCATAACAATCCTTGGGGTAATTTTGATGCCGCTGCCGGGCCCCGGCCTCTTGGTCGTCGCTATCGGTCTAGGGATCCTCAGTAGAGACGTCGCCTGGGCGGATCGTCTTCTTCAGATAGTGCGAAAACGGTTGCCTAGCGATAGCGAAGGTCGTCTACCGCGCTCCAGCATCGCAACCATGGTCGTATTGGCGTTGGCCGGGATCGCGTTTTCGGCTTGGTTGGCTTTCCTTGGCTAAACGATGCCGCTATCTCGCACGGCGTCGCGCATAACTAGTTGATGGAAACCGGAGTCGAAACTTCGGTAAAGAAGTCGTTTCCCTTGTCGTCGATCACCATGAACGCCGGGAAATCTTCCACTTCAATCTTCCACACGGCTTCCATGCCCAGTTCTGGATATTCCAGGACCTCCACCTTCCGTATCGAGTCTTTGGCCAGCCTTGCAGCAGGCCCTCCGATGGACCCGAGATAGAAGCCACCGTGGGTTTTGCAGGCCTCAATTACCTGGGGGGATCTATTACCTTTCGCGAGCATCACCAAGCTGCCGCCGGCCGCTTGGAACGACTCAACATAACTATCCATTCGCCCTGCTGTGGTGGGCCCGAATGAGCCTGAAGCGTATCCCTCCGGGGTCTTTGCTGGGCCTGCGTAGTAAACGGGAAATGTTTTCAAGTAGTCCGGGATCGCCTCACCAGCGTCAAGGCGCTCTTGGATTTTCGCGTGAGCGATGTCGCGGGCCACGACAAGCGTCCCGGTCAAGGAAAGGCGTGTTCGCACCGGACACTTCGAGAGTTGTTCTCGAATTTCACTCATCGGCCTATTCAAATCGATGGCAACGACTGCGCCGGATAGATCGGTTTCAAGCGTTTCTGGGAGGTACTTAGCGGGGTCCTCTTCCAACTGTTCGAGAAAAATGCCGTCTGCTGTGATTTTTGCGAACGCTTGACGGTCAGCCGAACACGACACAGCTATCGCTACAGGGCAGCTTGCGCCGTGACGCGGCAACCTCACTACTCGCACATCGTGGCAGAAGTATTTGCCTCCGAATTGTGCGCCAATTCCGAATTGTCGCGTCAACTCCAGGATTCGTTGTTCCCACTCCAGGTCTCGGAAGCCGTGACCTGTTTCACTCCCAGCGGTAGGTAGCGTGTCTAAATATTTGGCGGACGCATATTTTGCAGTCTGCAAGGCATGTTCGGCCGAGGTTCCGCCGATGACAACGGCTAGGTGATACGGGGGGCATGCTGCCGTTCCCAGTGTCCTCAGCTTCTCGTCAAGAAACTTGGTCAAATTCGTAGGGTTGAGTAGAGCCTTTGTCTCTTGAAACAAAAAACTTTTGTTGGCAGAACCACCACCTTTCGCCATAAACATCAGCTTGTATTCTTCACCTGGCGCCGAGTAAATCTCTATTTGCGCTGGCAAGTTATTTCCCGTGTTTTCCTCGTCGAACATCGTTAGAGGGGCTAATTGCGAATATCGAAGGTTCGACGTCTGGTAGGTGTCGAATACTCCACGGCTAATCACTTCCGCGTCGTCAACGTCGGTAACGACTCGCTCGCCTTTTGTACCCCAGATGATCGCTGTACCCGTGTCTTGGCAACCAGGAAGGACGCCGCCCGCCGCGATGTTCGCGTTTTTTAGTAGTTCGACCGCCACAAACCGATCATTGGCTGAAGCTTCAGGGTCCTCAAGAATTAATGCCAGCTGAGCAAGATGATCGGGTCGCAACAAATGCGCTATATCCCGCATGGCTTCAGCGGTCAGTAAACGCAATCCCTCTGGCTCAACTTTGAGAAACCGCCGCTCTCCGGCTTCGAAAGTCGAGACGTAGTCATCGGTGATTTTACGGTAGGTGATTTCGCTGTCACCAACGGGAAGCACGTCGCTGTAAAGGAACTCCGGCACCCCACCAAAGTTACTGTCTTTGGCCGGTTACTAGGTGAGACATTGACCTAACGCCACTGTTTTCCATTTGAGCCTTTGCTGCTCACTGGGGGGCCGTACCGATTTTCTTCACTATGTCCTCGCTGACACATGAAGAACAGGATGATGAAAACGAGTGGGGTCGGGACCAACCCGAGTGGGAGCCACCAGCCACTACGACCGGTGTCGTGCAGCCGCCTGACGGTAATAGACAAGTTGGGGACCAGGACAGCAATCAAATAGAGAAGGCTCAAGATGCTAACTGGTCCCCCTAAGTTGCCGAGCAACCAAAAGATGCCCGCAAGTATCGTGTTCGCGATCGTGAACCACCAGTACTCGCCACGGCTGGCTCGTCCACTGAATTCCGCGTACTTCAGCAAGCCACCGATGTAGTGCTCCACTAGCTTCATACTCGGACCGTACCCCACCATGTCTTATTCGACCTTCACATTGCTCAACATGCTGTACTGGAAAAATAAGCAAACCAGGTGACTAATGTGGGGAAATGGTGGCAGTAAACCTTCCATTAATTGAAGTGCCGATCGTTGACTACGGGACCGACGAGGACCACATGGTCGCCTATCGGGAAAACGGCACCCTTCGTGCCCTTGACCTAGATAATCGTGGCCCAATCCGTTTCGATGCGAACGGAGACCTTCATCCCGACATCGTTGAGTCATATAGCCGCCACGGGTTCTACATCTTTACTGGGGTTGTCAAGCAAGGAGAACTGGACGAGATTGAACGCGACGTCGCCGACATGCTTGACCGCTCCCCGGTAACTAAAGAAGCGCAGGTCGACAAACATGGCAACCCCGCATTAGGAGTCGGGCTTGAAGGTCGAAATATAAGTTGGGTTCAGCCTCTATCGGATCCTCTCGGCGGAACCGACACCGCGTACGGACGTCACGAAGCCAAGATGAACGAACCGTCGCCTCCGAGTGAGGCGCCAGATTATGTCGTACAGCTGTTTCTCGGCTCGTTGCAGTTCTCCGATGCCTGCTTACGTCTGTACGGCCACCCGCAATTACTTCGAATAGCCGAGGCGGTCAACGGGCCCGATTTCACTCCGTTTAACGAAGCGATCTGGGTTAAACAACCAGGGCTCGGAGCATCGGTAGCTTGGCATCAAGACGGATGGACGCACTGGGATAGCCCTCAACTAGACGATCACACTCATGGCTTTAATTTCATGGCTCAGCTCTACGGATGTGACGCAACGAACGGTCTGTGGGTAGTTCCCGGATCTCATCGCATCGGAAAGGCTGACATCAAGGGAATGGTCGAAAAGGCGGGATCGGACCGACTTCCCGACGCGGTTCCCTGCATATGCGATCCAGGAGACGTCGCTATCACCAGTCGCCAAGCAATTCACGGCTCATTTGCCAACACGAGTTCCAATGTGCGCGTCACCATCAATTTTGGTTTTCATCGTCGGGCGTCAGTTTTCGGCGTGCAAAGCGGCGGGGTGCACAACCCTGTCTCGGAGTACGACGACGAATACATCTTTGAGCGGTCAAAGGCAATTGCTTGGGCAATCGATGCCCGCTCTCAACATTTCCCGAACGAAGACCGCTACACCTACAAACCTTTCCAAGGTTTAGAAGCCCAATTCATTTGGGACAGCACAACAAAATCAAAGCTGCGCGACTACAACCTCAGAGACATCGGAATCTAAAATGAGCGTCCTCGAATGTGAAATGCGAGGCCAGGTTGCTTTGGTGACCTTGAATCGACCCGAATCACGAAACTCCCTAAACCCTGAACTTATTGTTGAGTTGGCCGCACTATGGGACGGACTCGGCGAAGATGACGACATCAGAGCTGTGGTGTTGACCGGAGCCGAAGGATCAACATTTTGTGCCGGGTTTGATCTTGGAACGACGATCCCAATGATCACCGGTACCAGGGAACCTCAAAACGAATTCGAGCAAGCGGTCGCCGCCGACAGCGAACTCTTACATCGCGCCACGTTGAGGGGTTACGACCCCGGGAAACCAGTGATTGCCGCGGTAAATGGCCACGCGATCGCGGGAGGCATGGAGTTGATGTTGTCGTGCGATCTGCGGGTCGTCGCTCACGGGGTAAAGCTCGGCCTTTCAGAGGTAGCTCTGGGACTCATACCCGGTATGGGCGGTACTGCCCTGCTCGCGAGACGCATCCCGAGCGCTTTGGCAATGGAGTTATTGCTTGCCGCACAGCCGATAGCAAGCGACGACCTTGCCCAATCGGGTTTGTTCAATCGCTTGGTTCCATCTGGCGATGTGTTGACCACCGCTTTAGATCTTGCCGAGACAATCGCCTCCAACGCCCCGCTCGCAGTTATGGCAGCTCGGCGAGTAGCTAAGGCATCCGGAGATCTAGACGAAGCGGCTGCTTTAGCCCTGGAATCTGAAGCAGGGACCGCCCTCGTCAACACCGAGGATGCAGTAGAAGGACCGCTGGCGTTCATGGAGAAACGCGCACCTGTATTTCGGGGCCGTTGAGGGGTCCCCGGGAACATCTTCACTTTGAAGCTCCGGCGATTGCATCAGCGAGGAGCAATCGCAACCCCGCAGTTCTTAAGCCTCAGAGGGACGAAGCGACAGACTTCGGTCGGAAAGTTCAACGATATGCGCCTTTTCGACACACGCCCGGCGGTACCGAAACATCTCCCGCGCTCCATCAGCATCAGGTAGATCCAAAAAAGCTTTGTGGCTTGGATACCAGACAGCTAGCACTTCATCGAACTCATCTAATTCGCCGACGACAGAACCTTCGATCGGCGCTCGCCAAAGAACCGATCCTCCAATCGCTCCAACCGAATGTTCGATGGCACCCATATAGGAGCGATAGCTCTGTCCCTCCGGGAAGTTAACTTCTGCTTTGTAGCGGTTGATGTTCAACATCACCAGCGAAGTGTCCGAAGGTGAACCCGCGAGAGATTTCAGTCTCGATATCTGTTCGCTGTTAGATGTGTTGTCATTCGCCATGCGAGAACGCTACTGCGATCCGGCTACCGACAAATGAAACGAGGCCTACGCTCTAGGGATGCCATCAACTCCGCTAAGCACACTCCGATGACACCCCTCCAATATTTCGGTGCTTCACCCAAAGGCGACCGCTGGGAGTTGCGCCTACCACAGGACATTCATGGGGCGTTCGGTGGGGTGACAGGTGGAGCATTAGCTGCAGCGTCCGTCGCGTTGGGTCGAACGATCGCACCTGATCGCGTAGCCGCTAGCGTCGATATCCACTTCCTGCGCGGATTGTCAACCACTGAAGCTCTAGTCACCCTGACAACGTTGTCGTCCGGTCGAAGTCTCACAATCGTTCGAGCCGAATTCGCTGACGAGTCCGGTCGGGCAACTACCGAAGCACGGGTCGCGTTCGCTGCACCCGAGGCACTCCGCACCGATATTGAGAGCGCAGCTAACTCCGAAGCTTTGATGGGGCCACCGCCACCCGACTTGGCTGCCTCCGCTAAGCCGTGGCGTAAACCTGAAGGAGTCGAGGCGCCGATCATTGATACCGCTGCTCCCAAAGCTGCCAGAGTCGGCTCTGCCATAGCAACGTTGGTAACCGTTCCCTGGGAGGCAGTGGGTGACGGCGGCGAAGGGGTGTGTCTTGCTGCGGACCTGTCGGTGGGCCCTCCGGTTGATGCCGCGTTACCAAAGGGCGCGTGGGTTCCGCATCCCAACCCCGACTTGTCTCTGCGCTTTTCGGGACCGGCGACCACTGGGGACCTTGTAGCAATCGCGTCATGCACCCGGATTCTTGGGGGTCTTGCCACAGTCGAAACTGAGGTGTGGCAAGGGGAACTTCTGACCGGTACCGGCGTGTCGACGAGTTTGCTCATGGCAAAAACTTGAGTGCGCGACGTCCAAACCGAAGTCCTCGGTAATTTGAACGTGCCATTATGAAACTGAACTGATGGCGTGGATCCTTGTAGGGTCAACAGGATCGTTAACGGAGGGTGAAGTAATGAAATTCGGAATGCTGTACGAGTTGCAATTGCCGAAACCGTGGGACGAGGGCGCCGAGTTGCAACTCATCGATGAAGCTACCGAACAGATCGTTTTGGCTGACAAGATCGGCATCGACCACGCCTGGGCCGTTGAGCACCATTTTCTTGAAGAATATTCACACTGCTCAGCCTCCGATGTATTTCTTGCTTCCCTTGCCGCGAAAACCGAACGCATCCGAATTGGTCTCGGCATTCGACAAGTAATACCCAACTACAACCATCCGTCTCGAACCGCTGAGACCGTGGCAATGCTTGACCTTATTTCTCGGGGACGGGTCGAATTCGGGATCGGAGAAGGTGCGACTCGACTGGAGTTACGGGGATACGACATCAACGCGCGACGGAAGCGTGCGTTGTCCTTGGAAGCTGCGGGACAGATAGCGAACATGCTGGTGATGGAGCCATACCCCGGATACGAGGGTGAGGGGTTTTCGATGCCATGCAGAAACGTGGTTCCTAAGCCCATGCAAAAGCCGCATCCCCCCATGTGGATAGCGTGCACTAACCGCGGGACGATCGAAGTAGCTGCGCGAAATGGGCTTGGAGCCTTGGCCTTTAGTTTCGTCGACCCTGAGGAAGCAAAAACTTGGGCAGATACCTATTACGGCATCATCAAAAGCGACGAGTGTGTTCCTTTGGGACACACCGTCAACGCGAATCTGGCGATGGTCGCAGGCTTCAGTCTTCATGAGGACGGCGACGAGGCGATGCGCCGCGGAATAGACGGATTTCAGTTCTTCCGTTACGCGGTTAATGCACTAGTTGCTAACGAAACTCGTCCGGGTCGCAGCAACCTTTGGGGAGAATATGAAGAACTGAGAGGGCCTGATCTTCCGACAATCGGAGCGCCCGGTATCGGAACACCCGACGATTACACCGCACTTGTCAAGGAATTCGAAGCCGCAGGCGTTGACCAGGTCATTTTTCTACAGCAAGGCGGCAAAAACGAGCACAAACATATTTGTGAAAGCTTGGAGTTGTTCGGCGAGAAGGTACTCCCCAACTTTGAGCCGTTCCGTGATGAGCGTGTAGCTCAAAAGAACGCCGAGTTGGCGCCGTACATCGAAGCTGCTCTCGACAGAAAGCAGTGGATGGAACCGCTCGCCGATGATGAGATCCCAATCGTTCCGCCATCACAAGCT
>DGLO01000060.1:5751-7844 GCA_002388005.1 Candidatus Neomicrothrix sp. UBA4542 | reverse complement strand
AAGTCATTGATGTCCGATCGAGCTTGGCGGGCCACTGCCGTGCCTGGAGCAAACCCATCGAACCCGTGCGGGGCTCCCGGATACACATGGAGTTCGGTGGGTACTCCTGCTTGGTTCAGTCGCTGCGCGTAAGCGATATCTTCGTCGGCGAACCCGTCCAGAGTTCCTGCCATGATGAACGTACGAGGTAATCCGCCTAGGTCGAGTGCTCGCGCTGGTGCGGCATGTATCGGTACGTCGTCGGTGTCAAACAAATCACCCAAATAGGAACTCCACCCAAAATGATTCGATTCTGGGTCCCAAACCGGGACATCCCAGTTAGCGGTGACAGTAGTTCGAGTGTCGTCGATCATCGGGTAGATCAATAGTTGGTAGTCGATTTCGAATTCGCCTCGGTCGCGGACGAGTAATGCGAGCGCAGCCGCCATCCCTCCTCCGGCGCTTGGGCCACCAATACCAATCCTGTCGGTATCTACCCCTATGGACTCACCGTTTTCTTTAAGCCACTTCAACCCGGAGTATGAGTCTTCTAGGCCTGCTGGATAAGGATGTTCAGGGGCCAAACGATATTGCACTGCCGCCCCTATCAGGTCGAAGCGCTGACACCAGCGATCAAATCGAAAATCGTCTTGCTCGGGTGTACCCAATACGTACCCGCCCCCGTGCATCCAATAGAGCGCGGGTCGCGGGCTTTGAACTTCTTTGCGGCGATGCACTCGGACTCGGACTTCGTCGCTATGGGAACCAGCAACAAAGTGGTCGACTCGCTCGACCTCGTCTGACAGAGAGACCTCTGCGTTGCGAAGAAGCCGCGACGACCGCGATTTTTCTAGAGTGTCGGCGTTAACAGTTCCTAAGCTCGGCTGGGCCTCTAGGGCGGCTCGAACCTCTGGGTCGTAGTACGGCTGTGCGCTCATAGGTGAGCACGGTAGAGGAATCTGACGGTAGTTCGCTTGACTATGCCGAGGCTTCGTAGACGATGTTGGTCGGAGTTTCTGATATCCGACCAAACGTTCCGTAACCTGCTTCTTCGAATACGGCTCTCATTCCCGGTTCGCCCGCTTGTGCACCCATTCCTCGACCAACCTCTTGGGACAGCGAACAGGGGGTGCAAAAGAAGCTGGAGAAACCATAGAAGGCACCGCCGAGACCAGCGTGATTCTCTGATCTCGTATCAAATGCGAACGGTTCAATCAGCATGACTGATCCGCTGTCACTGAGTTGTGATCGTGCGTGTTGCGCAATTCCGACTGGGTCTCCCATGTCATGCATACAGTCGAAAAAGCACACCAGATCATATGAACCCTTATAACTGGTGGCGCTCTCGACTTCGAAAGTCACGTTGGTGAGTCCTTGTTCTTCCGCCGCGGCTTCAGCCATTTCTATTGAGGGAGCGTGAAAGTCGATACCGACAAAGGAACTGTCGGGATAAGCGGCTGCCATGGTCAACGTGGATAATCCAGCCCCACATCCCACATCGGCTACAACTGCGCCAGTGGAAACTCTGGCTTCTCCTCCAGAAAGCGCCGGAATGAACTCTTGCACTAGGTGGTGCTCATAACAGGGACGGAAGAATTCGAGCGTACCGTCGAACAAGCATGGATGATGATCACCCCAAGGAACGCCTCCATCTCCACGAAAAGCGGCCTCTACTTGATCAAGACCCACGTACATTGCTCGAACTGCTCCAAGACCGCCAGCGAGCCAAGCGGGCGAATGTTGTTCAGCCATGACCATCGCTCCGGCGTCACTGAGTTCGTAAATGTCGGCCCCTGGGTCATACGCCAGTATCCCCGCTGATGCCTGCTGGTCGAGTAATTCTCGGGTAAGTCGTGGATGCGTGCCTGCGGCCTCCGCCAATGCGTCGGCACTCATTCCTCCGCTTCCCGCTAGATGCCCAAACAGACCCAACTTGTGAGCCAGATCGCTGCATATAACGGTGGCTGCACCCACCATGTGCCCCAACACGCTCCCCGCGTACGCTTGAACAGCTTCCATATCTATTTCTTCTGACATCACTAATTTCCTTCCACCATTCGATCTTCGACCAGTCGAACACGTTTGACCCAGCAGTTTTAGCTTAAATATTCCCC
>DGLO01000060.1:1979-5370 GCA_002388005.1 Candidatus Neomicrothrix sp. UBA4542 | reverse complement strand
CACCGGGCTAACACTCACCGCGTTTTCGGACTCCAGGGACGCCGCCTAGCGTCGTTGTTCAATCCACAAACGGAGAGAACAATGTTGAACGACTTGGCCACCCTCGCTCAAATAGTAGAAGGAGCCCTTTTGCCCCTCTCGCTGATTTATCTCGCTAGAGAGGCCCAATTAAACGTAAAGCTCACCAAAGCGCAGTTCAGTCACACACTTACCGACCGTCTATATGAGCGATATCTTTCTTCGACCCAGAATCAAGAATTCGTCGGATTCTTGGCAAAGGATTTCTCCTCAGAGGAACTGACGAACGAGGACCAGTGGCGAATCACACTTTGGACAAACGCTATGCTGGTCGATCTTTTCGATACCTACGAACAGCACCGAAGCGGTCTGGCAACCCAAGAACAACTCGACATGAGACTCAATTTGCTCAAGTTGGGTCTGATGCAAAGTCGAGGTGCGAAAGCGGCGTGGTCGTTGTGGAAACCATCGAAAGACGCCGTGTTTGTCGAATGGTTCGAGACAGAAATTTTTGATGGCGAATTTGGTGACGATGCACGGGAGACCGCCACGGAACTGCATATGCGTCGATCTTGATCGTCCAGCCAGCTACCAGTTTCTGGAGCTAGGTTGTGATCATGGCGACAAGCACTGGGGGGAGATCTCCGGGCCAAACAGTTCAAGAAGTGCTGCGCGAAGATGCGATAGCTCCCCCTGAAGTACTGCTACACGAATACCCGCCCGAATTTGTCGACAACCGCGAGTTGTCCATTGATCGCTATTTAACGCAGGAATGGCACGATCTTGAGGTAGAGCAGGTCTGGCGCAGGGTGTGGCAAATGGCCTGCCGCCTTGAAGAGTTACCGGCCATCGGCGACCACGTGGTGTACGAGGTGGCGACCGAGTCGGTAATTGTCGTGAGAACAGGTGAAGAACCCCACGACGTGCGGGCATACGTCAACTCATGTCTGCATCGCGGAACACAGCTTCGCACCGAAGGAGGCAACGTCCAACGATTTAGGTGTCCTTTCCACGGTTTCACTTGGGATTTAGAAGGCGAACTAGTTCACGTTCCCAATAGTTGGGACTTTCCTGATGTGGCCCCTCAAGACTTTTGTCTCCCCACAACAAAGATCGCTTTTTGGGGAGGCTTCGTTTTTGTCAACTTCGATGACGATTGTGAACCATTCGATAGCTACATCGAAGTTCTTGATGACGAATTCAAAGACTTTCCTCTAGAGGATCGATGGAAAGCAGCTCATGTTGAAAAGGTGATGCCGTGCAATTGGAAACTTGCTCTCGAAGCGTTCATCGAGAGCTTCCACATCGGAGTAACACATCCTCAAACTGCGGCTTATGTTGCCGATGCGAACACGCAATATGACATCTTCCCCGGATCGCGTCACGTCAACAGGATGATTACTTTGGAGGGAACTCCAAGCCCCAACTTGGGTGATGTCCCAGCCGAAGAAACCATCCGCAAGATGCAGCGGGATGTTCCGTTCCATGGAGGAGAAACGATCGTCGCCCACCCGGGAGATCGAGTGCGCGACGTGCTTGCCGATCGAGCGAGGGAGAAGCTGGGGGCATCAGCCCGAGCCGATATGAGCCATCTTTCAACCTCTGAGACGCTCGACGCTATCGAGTACTTCTTATTCCCTAATCTTGTTCCATGGGGAGGGCAAGGGGTCCCGATCTGTTACCGCTTTCGACCCAACGGTAACGATCCGCACAGCTCCATCATGGAAATTATGTTGCTGTTCGCGAAGCCAGACGAAGGCGACCCTCCAACTCCCCCACCGACAGTGAAGCTCGGTCTCGAAGATGCCTGGAGTGACACTCCAGCTCTCGGAGGTGCTGGAATGGTTGTCGATCAGGACACAGACAACTTGATTCGCATTCAAAGAGGCCTACAGGCCAACAAGAAGGGATCGGTGACCTTAGCGGCCTATCAGGAAAGCCGGATCCGCCACTTTCATGAAACCCTCGAGCATTATCTCAACCTTCACCACTAACTTCTCACCTATGAGTAACCCCGAGGCAATCAGAAAACTGGTTCACAACTATTGCGACCGGGTGTGCAACAACGACCAGCCAGCTTGGCTCGACCTGTGGACAGACGATGCAGTGTGGGATATCGGTCGCGGCCCAGTTTCGGGGCGAGAAGCAATCGCTGTGGCGATGGCCACTGCCATGGATCTGTTCGAGTCAGTCATTCAACTTGCCTTCAACGGGACAGCCAGCACTGACACGGAAACCGGCGAAGGTCGCTGGTACTTCAGCGAGTTTGCCAAAGCAAAGTCCGGTAAGACCCTGTTTTATCTGGGCTATTACGATGACACTTACACTCGTACCGGTGGCGAATGGAGGTTCGCCAGTCGGACACTGACTTGGCTCTATCAAGGTCCTCCGGATCTCAGCGGTGCGTTCGGTCCGCCGGCCGGCTACAGCAAGTAGAGAGCCACAAAATGCGAAGCCTGTATATCGTCGGCGGTACGACTATGGCTGGGGTTTCGTCAGTATTCGCGCTACTTGCGGAAATTCATAACACTTACGGCATCCCTGAACGCGATTTGGGCTGGATCGCGGGATCAGCTTTCGTGGGCGCGTTGGTGACACAGTTGTGGTTGTCGCGATATGCCGATCGTGGACATGGCGGTCTATTGATGCGGTTAGGCGTCATTGCTTCTGCCGTGGGACTCCTCTGGTTCGCTGCAGCAGATCAGCTTTGGCAATTTGTGTTGGCTCGCTCCGTGCTCGGCGCGGGAGTCGGCGTAATCGTTCCAGCTGCGCGAAGGTTCATAATCGTGACGGCGGGAGCAGATCAAGGTCGTCAACTTGGAGCTTTCTACGGCGCGTATATCGCTGGTTTCGTCATCGGTCCCCCTATCGCTGGGGCACTCACAGTCGCTTTCGATGTTCGCGTGCCGTTCCTGATGCTGGGAGTGGTGACGGGTCTCACCTACTTCTCTGTCCGACGTCTGGAAATTCCTGCCGCCGACGTCGACGTTCGCGCTTCGAAAGGAGTGCTGAGACGGCTCGTTCGAAGTCGCGAAATGATCGCTGCTTTACTGGTCGTGGTTTCGTTCCGTTACTCAGTCGGTGTGTTTGAACCTTTGTGGGCGCCCCACATGGACAACCTGGGCGCCTCAACAATGGTTGTCACACTTTCTTTGTCGGCGTTTGCTTTGCCGATGTTGGTGCTTGCGCGTTGGGCTGGTGGGCTATCGGACCGATACAGCCCACGGTTAACTTCGTTGCTGTCGGCTCTTGCCACAGTGCCACTGATGGCTTCCTACGGCTGGATCACCGCTGTACCGGTGTTGTTCATTGCGATGTTGCCGCACGGAATCATGGAAGTAATCCAGTCTCCTGGGTCACAGGCCGCAGTCGC
>DGLO01000060.1:0-1595 GCA_002388005.1 Candidatus Neomicrothrix sp. UBA4542 | reverse complement strand
ATGGGTTCGGCGGCATCGATGGTGGGAGCTCTCTCCGCTGCTCCTATCTACGCATGGCTGGGTCCCGGCCCAGCATTCTCAATCGCTGCATTGGCTATGGGAGGGTTTCTCGGACTCAGTTGGCTTCTTGATCCCCCACCTTTGGAGAAACAGCGATGATTGCGGGCTACTGCTGGCCCCAGTCGGTGTTGCCAGGCGAAGCGGTATCGCTTGCGGTGAGTGCCGATCATTCCTTTTGTGATGTCCAAGTAGTCAGGATCGGATCAGAAGAAGTATCCGTCGGTACTTGGGAAGAGGTGTCTGTCATCGAACAGGCCGTGCCCGTCGACGCCGCCAAGGACGGTTGTGGCTGGCAAGAATCGCTCAACATTGAGGTCGCCGAATCTTGGACCTCAGGTTTTTATCTCGTTCGACTCACATGCAGCGATGGAGAAAACGCTGAAGCGTTCTTCGTTGTCAGGGCATCCGAACCGAGAGACACGCTGCTCGTTCTCTCGACTTCGACATGGGCTGCCTACAACGATTGGGGCGGGCCCAGCTATTACACGGGCGGAAATCATTCATCGTTGAGGAGGCCTTTGCCGAAAGGGTTCCTGGAAAAACCTGACCCTCACCGTTACCGAGTGGCTCGTATAGACGAACTTTCTGATGACGAACGTCGTGATCATTTCTCTGAGTTTTCAATCTGGTCTTGCGCTGCGGGCTTCGCTAACTGGGAATTGTTGTTCGTACGCTGGGCCGAGAGGCAAGGCATACAACTGGACTATGCGACCAGTCTCGATCTTCATAGCGACCCGCACCTGCTCAGCCCCTATTCCTCATATCTAAGTGTCGGTCATGACGAGTACTGGTCAGCAGAAATGCGTAATCACCTCGAAGACTGGATTGACAGGGGAGGGTTCGCGGCGTTCTTTTCGGGCAACACCGCGTTTTGGCAAGTGCGATTTGAGGACCCCGATCACACCATGGTGGGTTTCAAACAAAAGTTCATTGATGATCCAGTAGTGGACACCGCCGAGGAGCAATTAGTCACGACAATGTGGAGCGATCCGTTAACCAAACGCCCCGAGTCGCTGATGACTGGGGTCAGTTTCACCCGCGGCGGGTACGCCCATTGCCGCAACGCTCCAACCGGCTCAGGTGGTTACACGGTCTGGCAACCGAACCATTGGGCCTTTGAGGAAGTTGACCTTCTGGCTGGCGACATAATCGGCGCAAGCCCCGTGGTCGTCGGTTACGAATGCGACGGCTGCGAATTAGTCCTGGAAAACGGGATACCTGTCGCGGCCGAATCCCCCGCCACTCCCCTCGGTTTTGAAGTGCTCGCTACTGCTCCCGCTCGTTTGTGGACCACTGAAGATTTACCCCCCCAACTCCACAGCAGCTACGTGGGGGAACTGAACTGGGTTGCTGAACGCCTAGGTGGAGGCGACACCAAGGAGAACAGGGATCGCTTTGCGCTTGGGTACGCCGTCATTGGATCGTTCCGACGCAACAAAGGCACTGTTTTCACTGTTGGGTGCACCGACTGGGCATACGGACTCGGAGACCCAGCTATTGACCAGATCACACTGAACGTGATGAACCACATACCA
>DGLO01000002.1:3176-4010 GCA_002388005.1 Candidatus Neomicrothrix sp. UBA4542 | reverse complement strand
TAGTTTATGTAGGTGGGTAAGGGGTGTGGCCTCCTGCCTACCCTCCTTCAGGGAAGATAGTTTGGGTAGGGATGGAATGTTCTATACTGCCTGTCTGTAGAGTTTTACATGGCAAAAATAAAGGCAAATGCCTGATATATGCCTGATAGACGATTTACTACCCCCAACCTAATATTCCATAAACTGTAATAAAATCAATGAATTGGATCGTTACTCCGTCTAGCCTTTCGTGGTTTGTTTCATGACCTTGGATGCAATTGATGATGAAGAGAATAGAGACGATTAATCCTCTACGCCGGAAGCTCGTTGGAGCACTGGCCTGCGGTGCATTGGCGATGAGCTTCACACGGTTGGCCAAAGCCTCTGCGGAGTCCGAACGTATCGACGTCTGGAAAAGTCCGACGTGTGGCTGCTGCAAAGACTGGATTACGCACCTGGAGGCCAACAGCTTTTCAGTGTCGAGATTTGACGAAGGCAACAGTGAAGCGAGAAAACGGCTTGGTATGCCGGTTCGCTTCGGATCTTGCCACACCGCGGAAGTTCAAGGTTACGCGATCGAGGGCCATGTACCGGCGAGGGATATTTACCGTTTGCTGGAGGAAAAGCCGGATGCGATCGGTTTATCGGTCCCTGCGATGCCACGCGGTTCGCCAGGTATGGACGGGCCGGCCTATGGCGGAGTGCAAGATCCGTACGACGTCTTATTGATCGATTCGAACGGTATGCCGAGCGTCTTTCAATCTTATCGATGACAGGCTCGGGTTCTCGCGAGCAGTACCTACGTAAGCACTGGTTCAAGATTCGGACTAAGGATCACCAGATTATGACGCTCTA
>DGLO01000002.1:0-2840 GCA_002388005.1 Candidatus Neomicrothrix sp. UBA4542 | reverse complement strand
GGCACGCTCTACGCTGGACATCGCCTCAGTGCCTCAGTCGGCGCAGACTTCAAGCACATCCTCCAGCGAAGCACTGTACATCCAGGCCAGATTCGTCGAAGGCAGAAAGGCGGAGTCATGGCCGCCGAAATAGACAGAGTCATCGAACGGCGACAGTTCTATCGCTCTGATCGAGTCTCGCGGGTCGTCTTCCCCATTGTGCCGACCTCTCACTTCGCGCAGGGTGTAGGAACCATCCCGATGTCGTATGAAGTAGACCCCACCCATGTAGTGGCCGGAGGTGCCTGCCTCGTTCTGTGCCCAGGTGGGGTACTCATTACCGCCGATGACGTTGAGACAGCCGCCGAGGTGCTCCAGGTTGCCGGTCGCAGGGTTGGTCACGGGGAGGAAGTAGCTGTAGGTGCACAGACTGAAGTAGACCGGTACTTCGAGGTACGCCGACAGCAGGTCGCCGATATCTGTCTCTGCGGTTCTCGTGTAACCCACTCCGTCCGGGTCCAGCCGCCAGATGATCCCGGTTGAGCGATGATCAGGTACCCAGCTGAATAGAATGGACTCTCCCGCCCCGACAGGATTGTCGATCGTGGTCATACCGCGGTAGGTTCCCTGGGGTGGCTCAAGGTTCTCATCGGCCACCAGGTCTCCCATGTCATGCACCATCGCGTATGTTGGGGCCGCCCCATCGACCCGGTGCCAGATCTGATTGCCGCCGCCGACCACCACGATGTCGTTAGCGATAGCCATGCCCATGGCACGAGAGTTGAAGTTAACCGGTATCAGCGGATCCCAACTGATCTGACCCGGCTCATCGGCGTCATATCGCCCCTCGAGCATGCCCTGCGTACCCACGGTCAGCAGAATCAGCTCTTCGCCAGTCACCGTGTCCTGATGCACCACGACCTGTCTGACCGAGATGTCGTGGGTATCAGCAGGTGTGATGCCGGAATGTGGCGTCGTCTTGGTCCAGTTGCCGGTCGAATCATCCCGGGTCCAGACATCAATGTGATAGTTGCCGCTTTCCAGGCGGTAGGTCGACGCGAGCAGTAGATTCACGCCAGCACTGTCGAAAGTGACGGACTGGAGTACTTCAGGCCTCAGCACGCCCTGTCCAAGATCGTAGTCCTCGCGCCACTCTTCCGCTTCTGTTGACTTGACCAGAATCTGCCCCCACTGATCGCCCGTGCCATACCACGGATTGTTCTCGTCGAACCAGTAGGTATTGGTTGCGAACAGATCGGAACCATGTCGCACAATGCGGAAGATCTCCGAGCCGCCGACGAACTCACCGTTCACGTCGGTGAACGGTGCATCGTATTGCTCCTTCCACTGGTGGTCGACGCATTGTGGCACGTCGCCTGTGACGACCACATTGTCCATCCAGAACAGCTCGCTGCCGCCCACTCCGTCGGCTTCGACGCTGAACCTGAGCGTAAAATCCGGGTGACCGGACGCGTCTTCAGGCAATTCGAAACTGACACCCGCGAACTCCGTTGCGGTGCTTTCCTCAATGAGATGCCAGGGCGCACTGCCGTCCGCAGACCATTCGGCAACAAATCGTTCGCCATCCTCGAAGGCACCATCAAGGTTTGGGAGTCGACCATACGACAAGCGGATATTCGAGTAGCCTGTTGTGTTGAAAGAGGTCTGGAGATGGCTGGGCGTGGCAGCGCCCAGACAGTAGGCGCCCAGGTTGACACCTGAGTTGTCGGCAGATGTGGTACAGGAACCCTGCATAGTCCACCGCTCGAGGGTCGGACCATTGATGTTGCCCGGCTGGAACTTGTCGACGAAAAGCGGTACGGCGCCCATTCCGTCCCCATCAACATCAGAATCCAGACGCGCCTCGACAAATTCCACTATTTCGTTTGGATGCGTGCGACTCGACGCGTCAGTAGTCGCGCCTTCGGTCAACGTGGATCCTCGAAATCCAAATAGGTAACGGAGAAGCAACAACCCGTCGGTCAACGCTTCCTGACGGTTATCCCCATCAATATCAAACTCGTTGAGATTGGTAAGGAGATATGACTCTATTTCTGCCGAATCCAACCGCGTCGCATCGCTCGATATCGCCCCATTCGTCAACGTTGAGCCGGAAAAACCGAACAGGTACCGAAGTATGAGCAACCCATCCGTGAGTGCATCGGTTCGTCCATCGAGATCAATGTCGAAATGGAAGCAACCGGAACAAAGAGCGGAACTTCCTGAATCATTTTGAACTCGCGTAGGACCCCTGTCGGCAGAATCAATTCGCTGCCCGTCTACGACTGGACGAACTCGTAAGGAACTACGCAAGACTCCGCGCTCCGAGTTTGGAACGAGCGAAGATCTCGTTCGAATCGTCGGAGTTACGGTTCGATCAACGGTCGTAACATCGACACGAGGTTCAACGGGAAATGCCGGTTTGTGTTCGTCGCAAACCTCACCCCCAAAGCCAAATGAACACAAGTCCAGCGACGGTATCCTCCGCTGGTTGTTGTCGGGATTACCTGAAATAGCACAAAGTAATAAACCTACCAATGCACTACTTTGACGAAATCGGTGGTTGCCGATCATCCGACGAACGCTATCAAAAGTTGGCAACGACTTACCCCGGTCAGCTGCGTCGCGATATGGTCCTGAAAGACCCTATCCGCGGCTATCACCTCGAATTGGTTGTGTCGGTACATGCAGTAACCTTACGCGGCAGTCGGGGAACCTATCAGCGGCGATTGAATCAAGAAACTATCCAGTGCTTCTATAGATATATCGGTAAGTATTCGAGTGCAGTCTATATTTCGACCGCAAAACTCAACCATTGGGATGCTTCATGGCGTTCTAGTCCTTTGCGCAACGCGTAATCA
>DGLO01000042.1:8087-11067 GCA_002388005.1 Candidatus Neomicrothrix sp. UBA4542 | reverse complement strand
TGGGGAGCACCCACGACGCTGCCCTTATCAAGTAAGTAGGCCTCAATGTCAGTGGTTTCTTCAGGGGTGTATCCCAAATGATGTAATGCGCGTCCGAGCGTATGGTTCACGATCGTTAGGTCGCCACCTCCGACGAGCTTCTTGAACTTGATCAACCCGAGGTCAGGTTCGATCCCGGTGGTGTCGCAATCCATCATGAACGAGATGGTGCCGGTCGGGGCGATGACGGTGGCCTGTGAGTTGCGGACACCGTGCTTTTCGCATCCACTAATGGCGCTATCCCATAGTTCTCTTGCTGTGGTGATTATCTTTTCTGGGGCCGCGTCCCGAAGCGTTCCGAGTGCCTGACGATGTCGTCGCAGCACATCTTGCATAGGGACGCTGTTAGTGGCGTACCCGGAGAACGCTCCAACTTTTTGGGCCAGTTCTGCAGAAGTTGCGTACGCCTGACCGGTCATCAGCGCGGTGACTGCGCCGGCCCATGCTCGCGCTTCTTTGGAGTCGTATGGCAACCCCAACGCCATAAGCATTGCGCCAAGGTTCGTGTACCCCAAACCCAACTGACGGAAGTTTCTGGACGTCTCGCCAATCTCGTCAGTGGGGTAATCCGCGTTGCCAACCAGGATGTCCTGAGCGATAAACACAACTCGTATCGCTTGACAAAAACCTTCCACGTCGAATTGATCACCCCGGCCAGAACCGAGAAAAGCAAGCAAATTTAAGCTGGCGAGGTTGCACGCAGAATTGTCGAGGTGAACGTATTCGCTACAAGGGTTCGACGCAGTGATCGGGCCGGTGTTTGGCGCCGTATGCCAACGGTTAATGGTGGAACTGAATTGGACACCCGGATCAGCGCACTCCCAGGCTGCTTCTGCGATCTGACGGAACAGAGAACGAGCAGAATGTCGCTCTATAACAGCTCCGTCGGTTCGACCGGTGACTTCCCATTCGCCGTCAGTTTCAACGGCTGCCATGAACTCATCAGTCAGTCGAATCGAGTTGTTCGCGTTCTGGTATTGGACCGAGTGCGCGTCGACTCCGTCGAGGTCCATGTCGAAGCCCGCGTTACGAAGCACCCTTGCCTTGCGTTCCTCAAGAGCTTTACACCAGATGAACTGTTCGACGTCCGGGTGGTCGACGTCGAGTAGCACCATCTTCGCCGCCCTTCGGGTTTTACCTCCGCTCTTGATGGTTCCTGCAGAGGCATCAGCTCCCCGCATGAAGCTCACGGGTCCGCTTGCCTCTCCTCCACCGCGCAGCTCTTCAGCCGAGCCTCGTATCCGAGACAAGTTGACACCAGCGCCAGAACCGCCTTTAAAGATACGGCCTTCTTCCGCGTACCAATTAAGAATCGAGTCCATGTCGTCGTCGACGGAAAGAATGAAACACGCCGAGGCCTGTTGAGGCACTCCCTCGACGCCAATGTTGAACCAGACCGGACTGTTGAAGGCGCAATGTTGATGCAACAACAACCACGCCAATTCCGCTTCGAAAGTTTCCGCCTCTTCGACGTCTTCGAAATAGCCGTCGGATTCACCCCACCGGCGAATGGTGGACGTCACTCTTCCAACGACTTGCCGTAGAGAGGATTCGCGGTCGTCGGCCTCGAGCGAACCGCGAAAATACTTCTGAGCCACGATGTTGGAAGCGGTGAGAGTCCAAGCTGCAGGGAACTCAATGCCAAGTTGTTCGAAACTTATGGAGCCGTCGACGTAATTCGTGAGCCTTGCGTCGCGTCGCTCCCACTTCAACGTTGAGTACGGGTCCACACCCTGTTCGGTGAAATGACGCCTGATGCGATTAGGAGAAATCGATGCTGATTGGTTAGCAGTCACAGTCATCTGTTTCTCCATGGTGGGTCGCAGTAGCAAAGGGATTTGCGGCGGGCTGGAGGCCAACTCGGTGGGCGTGACCCTGCTTCACCCTGACGTTGAAGCGTGAATCCTCATTGTGGACACCTGGTTGAGGGCTAAGTGAAAGCCCTATCCCCTTTTGTCGCACTCCTTCCGCCAGTCGGTCGCCCAACCCGCCGCGCATACGAATGTAGGAACTATTGCTTGTGGACCGATAGAGGGATAACAAAAAAGTTCTGTGGGTGAGTTGGGGAATTCTTGGGGCAGTTCTACACACTCCAGCGGCTTGACACGCGCCGTGGTTATCCCGAAATTGCTCGGAAATTTCTCGGATGATTCCGGTTGGTTGGAAAGAGATCATTGTTAAGCCTCTGACCTGGGAAAATAAGCGCACATCTCCGCAGCTACCCGCAACCAATCTACCCTCAGGTTGCTTCCCACCGAACAGGAACAGTTCCAATCGCCTTGGGTGCCTGTGGAGAACCACTGATCGTGGTGATGGTCATCGTTGGGCGGAATTCCTACCTCGAGATCCCATTTGTCTCCAAGTCGTGTCAACATCAAAGGGTGCATCGTCTCTTACCTCCACCGGTCGTTGAGGTCGACACCGACGATGCCTATCGCGATAGCCGACCGATGGTAGACGGTCGCCCGTGGCTGATGATGAACATGATTTCGACAATCGATGGGGTCACAGAAGTCGGAGGTGTCTCTGGGCCCTTGGGCGGACCTGGAGATAAAGAAGTCTTCGGAACCATACGTACCCTCCCGGACATAATTCTGGTCGGCAGTACTACCGCTACGGCCGAGCACTACAGCCCTCCGTCGAGCAGCGTCAGCACCAAAGCGCGACGTCTTTCCGCTGGGGCGTGGCCCGTAGCGCGTGTCGCAGTCGTGAGCGGCAGCCTGAACTTTGATTTGGCGTTGCCGCTGTTCACTCGACCAGATCAGCGACCCATAGTGGTAACGACAGAAGATGCCGACCCGACAAGATTGGATCAGATAGCGCAACGTGCCGACATTATGCAGTGCGGCACCGGTGTTGTTGATCTTTCGAGAGCCCTCCAACAGATGGCGGCTTTGGGGGCCAAAGTGGTGCTCTCTGAAGGAGGCCCGACCGTCAACGG
>DGLO01000042.1:0-7646 GCA_002388005.1 Candidatus Neomicrothrix sp. UBA4542 | reverse complement strand
CAAGAGTTCGCTCTCCGTCATGTTCTGACCGAAGACCATTTCCTATTCCTCAGATATGTACGGCAAATCCAAAATCTCTAAACCAACCCCATAGCGATGTGAGGTTCTAGGGCAGCGTCAGGGTCTGACCCGCAACCAGCGAATGGCCATCGTTGAGTTCGGCAATGCGATCAACAAGCGGGCGAACATCTCCAGAGGGCTGCAAAATACGAGCGATAGACCACAAGGTGTCACCAGGCTGAACAACGACGACACGACCACCCCCAAGCACATCACCAGCAGCACTTTCAACCACTTTTTGCACTGCGACGGGTGGGGTCCCTCCCTCACCGCTCGACACAAGCGGACTGCCCGATATAACCCAAACAAGTCCCACCAAAATGCTCGCAGCAACAACGCGGCGACGCCAATAAGTCAACGAACCATGGGGACGCGGCGATAGAGCCGGGACCTTCTCAGCGCCCTCAACCAGCCGCAGGTGCGGGCGTTGCGCCTGTTGTAACTCGTTTGGTTCCGAAAGCTCCAATTGAGATCTCAGTACTGCAACCATCAGGATTCCTTCAATTTCTGCGTATCTGGCAGGGTCGGTCCAGCAAGATAATTCTTCAGGTGGGGTCGGACATCGAGGTCAAATCCATCCCACCAGTGTTCTTTCGAACACTTGTTCGATTGGATCAGAACATTTGTTCGATGTCAAGCGAAAATCGAACAAGTGTTTGCCCGTTCGCTCCCTCACTGGTACGGTCTAAGCGAACAAACGTTCGTGTCTAAATAGGAGAGGTCATGGCAGACCACACCATTACTGATCGCCAACGGGCCATTCTCGAATTCATCGAGTTAACTATGCGCGATCGCGGTTACCCACCAGCGGTTCGAGAGATCGGAGCAGCCGTGGGGCTCAACTCCCCCAGCACTGTGCATTCTCATCTCGCCCAACTAGAGAGCGCAGGGTATTTGCGTCGAGACCCGACGAAACCCCGAGCGATCGAAGTGTGTTTCGACGCCTCCTCAGGGACGATCGCCGAACGTCGCCCAACCAGGCATGTGCCTCTTGTGGGTGAAGTAGCCGCTGGCACCGACGTGCTGGCCCAAGAAAACGTTGAGGAATTGGTGCCGGTCCCACAAGATTTCACCGGTGAAGGCGAGTTGTTCATGCTGAAAGTGCGTGGCGATTCAATGATCGAAGCCGGAATCCTCGACGGCGATTTTGTGGTCGTCCGTCGTCAAATCACGGCCTCAAACGGAGACATTGTGGTAGCCGGTATCCCCGGCGACGAGGCCACCGTTAAGACCTTCACGAAACAGGGCGGAACCGTGACCTTAATTCCCGGCAATCCGAACCTTGAGCCGATGGAGTTCTCCGCAGCCGACGTGGCGATATTCGGGCGCGTCGTCACGGTCATGCGTCGACTCTGAGTTTGTCTTTTCGAACTCGATGAAACTCCCCACATAGAAACTTGAGTTGTGATGGACTGCTGGGATGTTTGTACCCGCTCCACTTCCCCCGCCTGACCTCGATTCCACTGAAGCAGTGTGGATTCCTGTCCGCTCAGGAACAGTTTTCGTTGAGCCGGGTGCAGGCCTTGTCCGTGCAGCTGAGGCACCTATCGACGCGCCGAACGCTTTCTTAGGTGTACTCGATGGTCTCGCTGTATACGCAATCGATCTTCACGACATATCCGAAGAGGCCGATCTCGAACCAGTGCACTTACGTAAGCTCTTTGGTCGCATCCCTGACGAAGAATGGGTTGTAGCTGGACGAGCTGAACAAATCGTCAACTATGACCGGACCCACGTTTTTTGTGGCAGGTGCGCAACTCCCACCGAAACCAATCCGCACGACCGCGGCAAGATCTGCCCAAACTGTAAACACATGGCCTTTCCACGCCTCAGCCCAGCCATGATCGTCTTGGTCGAAAAGGGCGATCAGGCGTTACTTGCATGGGGTCGACAATTCCCCGGACGCTTTTTCAGTACCCTCGCTGGTTTCGTGGAACCTGGAGAAAGTCTGGAACAAGCAGTCGAACGGGAAGTCATGGAAGAGGTGAACCTAGCTGTCAACGATGTCCGTTATTTCGGAAGTCAACCCTGGCCCTTCCCTCACTCTTTAATGTGTGGCTTTCATTGCACCTACGAATCCGGCGAAATCTCAATCCAAGAAGAAGAAATTGTTGAAGCCGGATGGTTCGATGCAACGGACCTTCCGCCATGCCCAATCGGCGGCATGTCAATTGCTGGATGGTTGATTCAAGACTGGCTACAACGACAAGGCGTCGCCTAAGAAGTCGTGTCGCGGAGACGGACGAGCCCCTGTTGAGCGACCGTTGCAACAAGCTCGCCGCCCTCGGTGAAGACGTCGCCTGTCGCTAGACCCCGCGTACCTTTGAGTTGATGAGGTGAAAGGTCAAATAGCAGCCATTCATCGGCTCGAACAGCCCTATGGAACCAGACAGCATGGTCCAGAGACGCCGCCATGTACATCTCTTCCCAGTTCAGTTCATCTGACTTGTCATCAAGTAGTGACTGTGCGGGATGCGCGCTGACGACCGCGTCCATCGCATTGGTGTCAGACAAATACGCCAGAGCAGCGTAGTGATCGTCTTGGGAGTCGCCGATGGTGTCGCTGAACCGAGCCCAAACTCGATGGCGAGCAGGGTGCGTTGATTCGTGCTCTAAGCGGGCGTCTAGCCCAATGCCCCATTCAATTGGTTCCGATTCTTCAGGTCGCTTTACGTCGACCGGGAAAATAGAAGTTGAAACGTCTGGCCCGTCTTCCTCGCGTTGGAAAGAACATGACAGGTTCAAGATCGCTCCTCCACTTTGCCGAGCGACAACCCGTCTCGTGGAAAAACTTCTACCATTACGAAGCCGGTCGACCTCGTAGCGCACGGGTTCGTTCGGGTCGCCGCCCAAAATGAAATACGCGTGAAGTGAATGCACGCTGTGACCTTCGATGTCGACCGTGAACATCGCTGCACGCAATGCTTGCGCGATGACGAGTCCACCATAAATCCGACCCCACTCATAGGCTGGGCTTTCTCCCACGAACGCGTCAGCACCATGTGGCTCCAACCTAAGAATCTGCTTCGGATCAGTCACGCGCGATGCCAAACCACTCCGTTGGCGGTGTCTTCGATAATGATGCCCGAAGCAGTGAGCTGATCGCGAACGCTGTCCGCTGCAGCGAAGTCCTTAGCCGCTCGAGCCTGAGCTCTTTGTTCAAGCAGGTCTTCGATCTCTTGGTCACTTGGCCCGACTTCTGTTGTTTTGGTCCCAGATCCGATATCGATACCGAGAACAGAAAACATCGTTATAGCGGTTCGGCCTCCTACGCCAGCGGCAGAGAGATCACCGTTGTCCAGGTCAATGTTGGCGCCTCGAATGAGGCCAAAAGCACCGTCCAAAGCGGATGGGGTACCGAAATCATCATCCATTGCAGAACAAAACGCATCGAGCGCTGTGTCGTTGACCTCGCCACTTGCGAGGTCAACGCTGGCGGTCACCATGCGTCGGTGAAACGCGTCAAGTCGATCAACGGCGGCAGCAGCAGCCATCAACGCATCGCGACCCATCTCCATCGCACGCCGGTAATGGGTCTGCAGAGCAAGGAGGCGAAGAGCTCGCGGGCCAGCGGTGTCAATGGCTTCAGCCAAATTCGTGAAGTTCCCCAAGGATTTGGACATCTTTTCGCCCGCGACATTCACCATCGCACTATGTACCCAATACCGAGCAAACTGTTCTCCCATAGCGACCACTTGAGCCCATTCGTTTTGATGATGGGGAAAACAGAGATCGTCGCCGCCGCCATGGAAATCGAAACCTGGTCCAAGGGCGCTAAGCGACATCGCGACGCATTCCGTATGCCAGCCAGGCCGTCCCGCACCCCACGGGGTGGACCATGAGGGTTCTCCAGGTTTCGCGGACTTCCAAAGCGCGAAATCAAGCGGAGATCTCTTGTCAGCATCGACGTCGACTCGTTGACCTGCGTCATCACGAAGCTGGTTCAAGGTTCGACCAGCCAAACGGCCATATTCCTTAAGACCTTCGACGGCGAAATACACCCCCTTTCCTTCAACCTCGTACGCCGCGCCAAGATCTACGAGTTGAGAAATAATTTCCACCATCCCGTCAACGAACTGTGTCGCGTGAGGACGGGAGTCCGCCGGCAAAATGGCGAGCCGCGCCATTTGTTCGTCATACTTCGCCGTGAACTCCGCGGCTACATCAGGTTCAGTGCGCCCTTCTTGCCCCGCTCGAGCAATGATTTTGTCATCGATGTCCGTGACGTTCGACGCGACAGTTACCGTCAGACCAGTCCAAGTTAGATAGCGGCGAATCATGTCGAAGGTCAACGCCGTGCGGCCGTGCCCGAGGTGAGGGACATCGTAGACAGTGGGGCCACAGACATACATGGCGACTTCGCCCTCGGTCCGAGGCACGAAAGGCACTTTTTGACGCTGCATAGTGTCGTATATCTGAAGAGGCACGTTGATCTCTATAGGTCACTTAACGCCGGGGGGCGAAGCTCGGCATGATCGATGATTCGCAGAGTACCTGTAGCAAGCCGACCAATAGTGAGCTATTAACCACATCGTCATTCGTACAACTCGCAAATCCTGAGAATTAACCCCGCAGTCGCGTGCGATGGGGCACTCAACCAACGAGACTGGCACCGTGTCCGTGTTCCTGTATCAGTTAGGTCGCGCCTGTGTACGCCACAAATGGCGAACCATTGGTGCATGGATGATCGCGTCGCTGAGTTTGATCGGACTCAACCAAGCGGTGGGTGGGGAGTTGACCAACGGCTTTGAGGTTCCAGATTTCGACAGCCAAAGCGCATACGACCTTCTGGCTGATCGCTTCCCTGCCGAAGGCGGCATCAACGCTCAAGTCGTAGTAGAAGCGCCAACTGGATCACTGCTGAGTGACCCTGTCCAACGAAAAGTGATCGAAGGAATCGCCGCTGAGCTTCGGGCAATTGAAGGCGTGGAAAGGGTTGTACCTCCGATCCCCGGGCAAACAATTAGCCCGTCGGGAACTATCGGGTTGTTTCGTGTTGCCTACAGCCCTGATCTCATGCCTTCCCTCTCAATGTTGGAAGATCTTGAAGAAACCGGACGCAACGTTGTCGGGACCAGTGGTGCGTTAAGAATCGAATTCGGAGGAGATCTCTACAACGCAGTCGATGAACCAGAAACTGGCGTCGGAGAAATTTTGGGTTTGGTCTCAGCAGTCTTCGTGCTTTTGTTGGCCTTCGGAAGCATCGTCGCTATGGGCTTGCCGATCGGGTTGGCTCTGTTCGGCTTAGCCCTAGGAATCGGCGGAATCATTGGGCTTGTAGCCATCGCTATGAATGTGCCTGTATGGACTCCGAATATGGCCTCGATGATCGGTCTCGGCGTCGGCATCGACTACGCCCTGTTTATCGTCACTAGGTTTCGCGAAGGCTTGGCTGATGGTCTCACCGTTGAAGACGCTGCAGGTCGAGCAAACGCGACAGCGGGCCTTTCAGTAATTTTCGCCGGCGGAACCGTTGTTATAGCGATTTTGGGTCTCGCTATGGCGGGTCTGCCATTTATGACCGCCGCTGCCGTCGCCGTTTCGATCGTGGTCGCATTGATGGTCGCTGCATCGATCACGATTTTGCCCGCACTGTTGGGATGGGCGGGACATCGAGTGAATCCCAAGAAAATGCGTATCAAACAGGAGATTCGGCCTTCTAGCGGCCCGGGCAGATGGCAGCGCTGGGGTGATCATGTTGCCAAACACGCGTGGCCCTACATGTTGTCGACCTTGGCGTTGCTGCTTGCGTTAACCGCCCCGGTCTTAGATCTGAAGCTTGGCTTTCCCGACCAGGGCAACGTCCCTGAAGAACGAACCTCTCGGCGAGCGTATGACTTACTCGCGGACGGTTTCGGTCCCGGCTTCAGCGGACCTCTCTTGGTGGCGCTGGACACCGCTAACGTCAGCGACCAGGAGTTGAAGGTACTGGCGACGGCTTTACAAAATGATCCGGGTGTGGCGTTCGTTCAACCGCCCGAGCGAAGCCCAGTCGGCGAAGCAGCAATCATTCTTATTTTCCCGACGACTACACCCCAGGACCCCGAAACCGTGGCCTTGTTGAATCGGATTCGCGGCCCCATCTTTTCCTCGGTTTTAAGCGATCAGGGCAGAGCTCATGTCGGCGGAGCAACCGCGTCATTCGCTGATTTGTCAGAGCGGGTGCAAACCCGGTTACCGATTTTCATCGCCGGAGTGATTGGTCTCAGTTTCATTCTGCTGATGCTGGTGTTCCGTTCGATACTTGTTCCCGTCAAAGCTGCCCTTTTGAACTTGTTGTCGATTGGTGCTGCCTATGGGGTGTTGGTGATGGTGTTCCAGTGGGGTTGGGGGCGCGGACTCATCGGCTTACAAGAGTCGGTCCCAATCGTTTCTTTCATCCCTATGTTTATGTTCGCTGTACTTTTCGGTCTCTCTATGGACTACGAAGTCTTCCTTTTGAGTCGGGTGAAAGAGGAGTACTTACTCAGCGGCGACAACTCTCAGAGCGTGATCTTCGGGATTTCCAATACCGCAAGGGTCATTACTTCTGCCGCGCTGATCATGATTTCCGTGTTTTTGGGTTTCGTTACCAATCCCGATCCAATTATGAAGATGATGGGGTTGGGGTTGGCCACCGCGATTTTCGTTGACGCCACAATCGTTCGGGTGGTGCTGGTTCCGGCATCTATGAAGCTGATGGGGGACGCAAACTGGTGGTTCCCCAGATGGCTGGAGTGGCTTCCACGTCTTGACATTGAAGGCGAGGCCGCACTTCCTCCTCGCGAGGTAGATCTAGCTGGCCAGACCGCTGATTGACCATATGAGACCGTTGTGTGTTGCGTGAAGCAGCAGACCGGCCCACCATCCATATCGGACCCTCGCGATGGTGAACATCAGCCCCAACCAGAGTTGAGGACTCACTACAAGTGGAGCGACCAGAACCGCATAGATGGACCAATCAACATCAAAATTGACTATGTGGACCAAACCGAACACCAGCGTGGCTGACCACACTGGAATTCGTGCGTCAGTCATCCACCTGTCTTGAATTATCCCTCGGAGTTGAGTGCGGGTGGTGAGGCTGCCTACAGCGGCCGCTATCACCAACATGATCCAGAAGAACGCGCTCCCGACGCTTGTGAAAAACAGTGCGCCTGTTGCCAACGAAAGCGCTACCAACCCAGGCTGGAACTGTCGCTGTAGGGGTAGGCGATAGATGGTTTCCTCGAGCACCGGTGCGAGTAACACCACCAAGATGAACTGTTCGGTCAATGACCACTGCTCAAGTTCTGCTTCCAACACACTCTCATATCCAGCAAGGTCTGCGAGAGCTCCGAAGATCTGCCAAGCCAGTAGCGAACCTAGGAAGCCGATTCCTAAAAGCTGGGCAAGTCCGCGCACGAGCCGTCGCGGTTCGGGCATCGAGACCCAGTCGGGAGCGACTATGAATCTTGGACCGATAGTGGGACGGTCAGTGTGGGCCACGGTCAGAAGTTTTCGTTGAGTCGTGGTAGAGGTGTTTGAGGGTTCCGGGTTGAACCCGACTCGCGTCGATAAATGCCTCGACATCAGATGTTTGTAGTCGGATCACTCGACCCAACCGA
>DGLO01000072.1 GCA_002388005.1 Candidatus Neomicrothrix sp. UBA4542 | reverse complement strand
TCGGCCGCTGAACACAAGCCATCTGGGTTCAGAACCTCTGACCTCGAACGAAAGCTGCGAGGGTTCGACCCGGCAACAGCTTTTGACGACAAAAGCTACGAAGGGGCAGTCGATCCTCGGACCCTAACAAGACGCCTTGATGAGGGATTACCTGACCAACGCCAAGTAGTAATCGACGGCGGCCGATTCATGTTTGATGCCCTCACCTTGTCGGTCCCCGAACCCAAAGATTTTGTTACCAGCCACGCCTTTGGTTCGATCGGCCTGGGCACCTCAACTGCTATCGGCGCAGCTGTGGCTCGACCCGACCGCCCCACTGTGTTCTGCGTCGGCGATGGCGGCTTGATGATGGGTGGCCTCACCGAACTGTCAACAGCGGTTCACTTAGGACTCGACCTCATCGTGGTGGTCTACAACGACCGCTGCTACGGAGCTGAACACATCCAACTAGTAGCTAAGGGCCTTGACCCCGCAGCCTCACTTCACGATTGGCCAGATTTGTGCGCAGTCGCTCACAGCATGGGATTCGATACGGCAACAATCACATCGCTCGAAGATATCGACACCGCAATGGACGTCGTTAGAAACCGAACCCCAGGAGTTCCAGTACTCATAGAAGCCTCGATCGACCCTGACGTCGTCTCCACCATTTACCAGCAGCTCGGATAAACGCGCACGGCACCTGCCTCGCTCATACAGTGGCTTCACCCAAAATAAAACGAGCTATCAACAGAGTCCTTCGGTGCGACGGCGGCCCGTACGCGAAACTACCTCTGGTGAGTAGCCACCCCAGATGTCCGCGAACTCGGAGGCCAACATGTTGATCCAAGAAAAGTACGAATCCATGCGCATTGAAAAGAACGATTCTGGGGTCACAGTGGTGACCCTGAATCGCCCCGAACGCCTGAACGCCGTGAACGGAGTGATGCACAGGGAACTAAGTACTTTCAGCCGAGACGCGGACGTAGACCGAGATACCCGAGTAGTCGTTTTAGCCGGCGAGGGCAGAGCCTTTTGCGCTGGAGGTGATTTCGGAGGCGATTCCACCGGCGACGCGCCCACGGCAGAAGAAGCACGCCAAATCGTCGACCATTTGCTCGAGATGCGTAAACCCATCATCTCGGCAGTCCAGGGCTATGCCATGGGACTCGGGGCAACAGTTTCACTGTTATGTGACGTTGTAGTGGCAGGACCTACGAGTGTGTTCGCCGATACTCACGTCAAAATGGGAATAGGTGCTGGCGACGGTGGCGGAGTCATCTGGCCGCTACTCATGGGAGTAAACAGGGCGAAATGGTTCTTGATGAGTGGTGACCGAGTCACCGGTCAGGATCTGTTCGACATGGGGCTGGTCAACTTCTTGGCTGAAGATGACCAAATTCTGCAAACCGCCCTAGAAAAGGCTGAACAACTCGCGGCCGGGCCGCTAAATGCCATCATGGCGTCGAAAGTGCCCGTCAACAACTACATGCGGTTCGTATCGAGCATGATCTTGCCGCTTTCGTTGAGCATGGAGTTCGCCACTATGAACACCAAAGACGCAAAAGAAGCAGTTCGCGCGTTCCAAGAGAAGCGCGAACCAAACTTCAGAGGCAACTGAACTACTTTTTCGTCAGCCCGCCCTGATCCATGTCTCAAAAAGAAGCCGAGATTTTGGCGTTCTTCTGAGCCTGCTAGGTTTCCAACGAACAATTACTTAGTGGATCGTCTTAGAGACCATCCACATGGAGGGGAAAATGAGGCGAGGGATATCGCGCATATTGGCGCTTCTCTTGGTGTTCGCCATGATCGCCGCGTCATGCGGCAGCGATGATGACGGGTCTTCGGGCTCCGACTCATCTGGAACGTCGGACACCGCTAGCTCGGCAAGTTCATCGGATTCTGATGAAGCAGCTGAAGAAGAAGAAGAGGTAACCGGCAGTCTTTCGCAAGAGGACGTCGAGGAAGCCATTGAAGCGGACGATGAAGAAGAGGCCGAAGAGCCTGAAGTGACGTTTGATCGATCAACGATCGAGGGGATCTGGGAAGAGGCGGCATACAACCGTCAGCAAATGGTCGACAAGATCACAGCCAAAATGGATGCCGGCGAATGGGGCATTGGTGACGACAATGTGCTTCGCGGACCCGCAGGCTTTGAGATCGATCTCAATGACTGCCCAGATGACTGGTCTAATACCCACGGCATCACCAGCAACCAAATCCGCATCGGTCACACAACGGTTATGTCAGGCAACCTCGCTGCATACGGGAGCCTGGCCACCGGCTGGGAGAGCCTCCTCCGCTACACCAACGATACTGGTGGTGTTGATGGCAAAGATGTCGAGTTGATCATCAAGGATGACGGCTACGTAGCAGCGCAAACCATTGAGTTCGTCGACGAGCTCATCGAATCCTCAAATGTGTTTGCGATCTTGACTCTTGGCTCACCCAACACTCTCGCTGTGTACGACAAGATCAACGAGGAATGCATACCGCACCCGTTCGTCATGACTGGCCACCCGGCCTGGGGTGACCCCGAAATACATCCGTGGACAACCGGACTGCACATGTCCTATTCCACTGAGGCGGTTCTGTGGGGTACCTGGATTAAGAACAACCTTGCTGACAAGCTGCCAGTCAAGGTCGCCGGTCTAGTCATGGACAACGACTTCGGCCTCGCATACGAGATCGGGTTCGAACTGTACGCGGATGCGAACCCGGACGTGGTCAGTGAGTACCTCCCGGTACGACATGACCCTGCTGCGCCGACGTTGACCAACGAGGTCACCACGATCGCAGCGTTTGATCCAGACGTGTTCATTTCCATGACCGCAGGAAACCCCTGCCTATTGGCGATTCAGGAGGTTGAGGCCTCTGGTCTGTTGGCTCGACTCGATGCAGCGTTCACACCTTCGGTGTGTAAAGCCATCGCGGCCTACATGAAGCCAGCAGGCATGGCAGCGGATAAGTGGTATGTCGTGGGCGGCGGTAACAAGGACTCCACCGATCCCAAGTACGCCGACGAACCGTTTATCTCGTTCATCAATTCCACACTGACAGACCATGGCTTGGATCCCAATATTTCGCTGTACGCGGCGGGCTATAGCTACGGCTACCCGCACACCGAGATGTTGCGAGTGGCAGCCGAGCTACCGGGCGGCTTGACCCGAACCAACTTCATTCTTGCGGTCAGAAATATCGCTATTTATCACCCGCAGATTATGGATGGGATTACCACCGGGCTCAATGGAGCGGCTGACGGATACTTCGTCGAAGGTTCCGACTTCAGCCAATTCGATGCCACCGAGCAGACATGGAACCAAGTTGGCGACATCTTGGACTTGGACGGCGGAACCCCGAACTGTAAGTGGGACAAAGACAACGGTGGCTGTCGCTAATTTGAACTAGCGAAACAGCATCGACTTGATGGGGCGGGGCCTTCGGGCCCCGCCCCACTTGATTGTCCGACCAATGCCCAGAACTAGTTTCAGGTAGGTGGTGGCAGGTGCGGCTGAAGCGTCGCTTTGTCGTCGAGAACGATGACCGGTTCTGCAATCATCTAACCATGCGCTTCTCAGCGGCGGTTCTAATCCTGGTTGCTTCGGCTTGCACCCTCCCTGAGGCAACCCGAGGTCCCGTCACAACAACCGCAACGACCACTGTCACTGTGACTACCGCAACGGTGTCAAGGACGTCAACTACGGCGTCCGCAGCCACCCCTCCTGTTGCCGAGTCGTCAACGGTGACAACCAGTGTTGGCGAGATAGCTTCCATCAGGATTGCACCTGAACGGGAGGGGGGATACCAACGACGTCTGTTCAAACACTGGTCTGACTTGGATGGCGATGGCTGCGACACTCGCCGCGAAGTCCTCATCGAAGAGTCGATCGAGCCAGTGACAGTAGCGATCGGCTGTTCTTTGCAGGGAGGTCGTTGGTATAGCGCCTTCGACGGTGTAGAGACCGACGACCCATCCACCTTCGACGTGGATCACATGGTTCCGCTTAAAGAAGCGTGGGATAGCGGCGCCTGGGCGTGGGACGCTGCTCGACGTCAAGCTTTCGCTAATGACACCACCCTTGCTGACGCGTTGATTGCGGTGTCCGCTTCGTCGAATCGCTCAAAGGGCTCAAAAGATCCTGCAGAGTGGATGCCGCCTCTGGAAAGTTTCCGTTGCAGCTATGTGGCTGCCTGGCTCGCAGTAAAACGAGCATGGGAGTTGTCGATGGATGAAGCCGAGTACGAGACGATTGAGACTTGGACGCAGAAGTGCTGAGATTGACCCATATCCCTTAGCCCTGGTCGGTGGTCAAATCCGAGCTTTCTCAGGTCTAAGTTGGTCACGTCTGTGAATCAAGTATTTGACTCATTTGGGTGAGTCGCACAAAGGGGAAAGATATGGAACTCGGTGAAGCTATCTGCAGCGCGGTGACAACTCGTTATTTCAGCGACGAACCGGTCACCGATGAGCAGCTCAAAACAGCGTTCAATTACGCGAGGTTCGCTCCTCAGGGTGGCAACCGTCAGCCCGTCAGATTTGTCGTCGTACGTGACCAAGACAAGCGAAACCAGCTAGCGGAA
>DGLO01000112.1 GCA_002388005.1 Candidatus Neomicrothrix sp. UBA4542 | reverse complement strand
TGGATTGTGGTCACGTCCCAGAGAAGCAAGTACGTGAGGAGCCATAGATTGAACGCCGAGGCTTATGCGATTGACTCCAGCGGCAACATAGGTTTCGAGTTGCTGCGGATCAACGAGATCCGGGTTGCATTCAACCGTGAATTCGGCGTTTGGAATTATGGGCAGTTCTTGGAAAATGTTCATCAGTAGGTCAGCGGGAACCAGATTGGGGGTGCCTCCGCCAATGAACACCGACGTGATCTCGGGGATACTCGTTGAGGCTGCTCTTGCTTGGGTCTGACAAGCGGCGAGATATGTTTCGATGAGATGACCGCGGTCGGCCCACGTCGCGAACGAGCAGTAATCGCATCGTCGAACACAAAAAGGGACGTGAAGGTAGACGCCGAATCTTTCGTTTTGTTCGGAGGTCATTAGAAGAGGCTCACTTGTAAAGCAAGTTCGTCGAGCTCGAAGTCACCACGCTCAAGGGGGCGCCCCAGAAGCGGCTGTAAATCAAGGAGGAAGACTTCAGTCATGCCAGTTCGGGTACAAGCGGCAAGCCGGCCGACCATTGAGCGGATCGTGAATTCGTGAGCGCCATGGGTAAGCGTCGCGGGGTAAGCAACTAGATCTTGCCAAAGGGGGTCGTCTATGGCTGGGTTAGACCATGTCTCGTTCAGGAGTGAGTAGCCCTCAACATTCTGCGCTTTCAGGACCTTCCTTACTTCGAGAGTTACGCCTTCGAGGATCTTTTGAAGTTCGTTGTCGTCCTTGGCTCGTAAGTGACCGGAGATCTTTTTTCTGGTGTCGACTGCTTGGCCGAGATTCAGGGATTCGCTGACAAGATCTTCGAGTTCTCGTACCAGAAATCCGTCTTCGACATGACCCACGTATTTAGCGAACCAGGCTCCTTGTTCAACCAATCTTTGGCCACCGCTGGTTCCTCTCGTTGTACCGATCTTGGTTGACCCATCTCGGAATATGGCCACGTACAGCCTGTGTGGATGTTCCAGGTACGCGGCCATTCGTTGATCTATGGCGTCTCGCCCTTTTCGGTGCGCTTGGTGCATGTTGGCCGCGGCGATGTTGTCAACTATTTGGCAGCGTTCGCAGCGTCGTCCTGTGGTCGGCGGCGATTCACAGTCAACGTAGACGGATCCTTCGGTGGATCGTTCGATGCGACCGACACAACGACGTGGTATGTCATCGTTGATTCGGAATCGGAGATGTAGATCTTGGGTCTCGACGATTTCGGTCGAAGGGGTCTCATCGGTTTGGACTCGCACCCGCGGTTGGTTGTCCTGCCAGTGGATGGCGGTCAGGTAAGAGACGTCGTGGGCTTGGGAAGCCATTTCGGTATCTAGATGCTCTTTAGGCACCCAGCCGCACGCCGAGCTCGTCAAGTCGACCAGCGACCTCGTCTAAGGTTGTGTCCAGAATGCAGGCGATAGTTCGAAGGTCTTCTCGTCGAATCGTTAGAGACGATCCGTTGAATTCTCGTCGTTGGCCTTGAATCATGGTGAGAAAGCGACCTAGTACTGCAGCTTCTGCGCCGGCTACTCGGGCGAGCCGGTCTAGGTCGATACTGACTTGTCGGTCCGAGGTGACGCTGGAGTCCTCGGCAATGCCGTCTCCTCGGGGAAGTAGCTGACCTACGGGAACTTCGTAGAAGTTGGCGAGCCGCGAGAGCCGAGGTACTGAGATTGCTCGTTCTCCGCGTTCATAGGCTCCGAGCACCGACGCCTTGAATTCGTGGGTCGATTCGGCCTCCACCTCTTGGAGGGACATGCGCTTTTGTCGACGAACCAGACGGAGGCGTTCGCCAACTCTCAGGCTGTAGTTTTCTCCATCAACTGAGTCGTCGGTGAAGCTCATTTCGGCCACGTCCGCTCCTGCTCATCGCTCGAACATCTGTGACCATAGTTCACGGAGAGTGGTTGTCGAGCAAGTCCGAGCGAAGTAAAGCAAGTGCGGACGCCGCGGCCACTGCCGCCGTTTCGGCCCGAAGGACTGATGAACCAAGTGACACTGTGGGTTTGTCGCCGATCTCAGATGCTTCCCATCCTCCCTCTGGTCCGATGTAAATGATGGGACGCTCAAGGGTGAGTTGGCCCCCGCCTCGGTGGGCAAGTGTTGCGTCGGACACAAATGATGCTTCGCCGATGTCGCGTATTGGTCTAATGGTGGGGACTTTGACTTGCCGGGATTGCATTGCGGCTTCCCGAGCGACGCGGACGAGTCGACTTCGCTGTTGTTCGGCTTTGTTGGGTTCCCACTTCACTATTGATCGCGATGATGCAAGCAAGTGAATTTCGTCAACACCTATTTCGGTCAATTTTTGGACTATCCATGCTGGCCGGTCGCCTTTGGGGACGACGAAGCCGATGGTGATCGGCGGGGAGGGCGCGGGTACTTCGATGATGTCTCCAGTTATCTTCGGTGAAGCGTCGAATGCTGCTTGACGCCAGCGGTGGTCGCCGTCACTGATCGTGAGCGGATCTCCTTTTCGAAGTCGAAGCACGCGCCTCAAATGGTGGAGGTCTTCATCGGAAAGTTCCGGGGCTTCGAGATCTCGCACAAAAACGTGCGGACCTGACGTTCCATCTGGGAGGGAGCCCATAGATGGCCTACTGGAACGCCGACCGGATTTTTCCCAGGACCGTTCGGTCTCCTGGGTCGGCGACTTTTTCGCCGCGTCGTTCTGCTATTTGTCTGAGCTGTTCTTCATCGTCTTTGGATAATTTCGAAGGAACTGCGACTTTGATGGAGACGAGCAATTCGCCGCGTCCTCTTCCCCGACCTTCTAATCGTGGCACCCCGTAGTCGCGTAGCCGAAAGACCTCGCCAGGTTGCGTTCCCGGCGGAACTGCTAGTTCCACAACTCCGTCGAGAGTTTCGAAGTCGATTCGAGCACCTAAAGCAGCTTGCAGCATCGTGACGTGAAGTTCGGCGTGCAGGGTGTCTCCGTCTCTGACGAATGTGTCAGAGTCCTCTACTCGGAGATGAACGTAGAGGTCACCTGAGGGTCCTCCTCTCGGGCCCGCCGCACCGCGACCGGTGAGACGGAGCGTGGATCCACTATCAATACCTGGTGGGACTCTCACCTCATACGACATGGTGTCGCGGTGTCGACCTTCTCCGCGGCAGATTTGGCAGGGATCCGCTATTTCTTCTCCTAATCCGGCACACGTAGGACAGGGTGCGGTGGTCACCATTTGCCCGAGAAGGCTCTGTCGCATTTGACGCACCTGACCAACTCCTCCGCAGGCGGTGCAACTGCGCGCCGTGGTTCCTTTTGCTGCTCCTGAGCCCGCACAGTTATCGCAGGCAACCGCGGTTTGTATCTCGACTTTCTTGTCAACACCGAAGACTGCTTCGTCGAAAGCCAGATCGAGCATTATCTCCTGATCTTCACCCGGCGGCGGTCCTGAGGGTCTCCGATTCCTGCCACCTCCAAACGGATTCCCCCCGAAAAAGTTTTCGAAAATATCGTTCAGATCGAAGTTGAAGGGGTCGCCCCCCATTCCTCCGCTTCGAAGGCCTTCGTGACCAAACTGGTCATATCGGGCTCGAGCTTCGTCGTCGGACAGAACTGCGTACGCCTCGCTGATTTCTTTGAATTTCGCTTCGGCTTGCGCGTCGTTGGGATTCGCGTCGGGATGGAACTCGCGTGCGAGTTGACGGTAGGCGCGTTTGAGGTCGTCCGACGATGCGTCGCGACCGACTCCCAACAACTCGTAGTAGTCAGTTGCCATGAGCTGTTTCAGTCCTCGTGCGGCTCACCCAGAGATTCACCGAGCCGGCTACTGACTACGTGTACTGCCGCCAGTGCCTTCGGATAGTCCATGCGGGTTGGTCCCAGAAGTCCAATACTACCGATCTGTTCACCATCGACCTTGTAGGGCGCAACAACCACCGCGCATTGAGAGAGGGGTGCGACTCCAGTTTCTGTGCCAATGGCGACGGTCAACCCTCGTTCGACTAGATCACCCAAGAGGCTGACTACCAGGAGTTGTTCTTCGAGTACCGCCAGGACTGACTTTACGGTCGAGACCGCATCGAATTGCCCTGCCATGTTCGCGGCACCGCCAACATACAGTTCTCCAGTTTGATGCGACAAAGGTGTTAACGCGGCAAGGGTTGTCGCTACGAGGTCATCTACTTCGAACTGACCGGTGGGTTCAACGGTAGGGATGCTGCCGAGATAGGTTCCTACGAGGGCGCCGTTGAGAGCAGCGGAGGCAGCGGCTATGTGAGAAGGGTCGACTTCAGCCCCGGGAACAAGTTCGATCATGGAGCGGTCGATGGATCCCGAAGATGTCACGATCACGAGTAGCAGTCGGTTCGCGCCCAGATCAACAAGTTGCGCTGATCGGACGGTAGCTGGATCGTGTGAAGGTCCAACAACCACCGCTGCGTAGGCAGTGAGTTGCGATAGAAGTCGAGTGGTATCTGCAAGTCGTTGTTCAATTTGACCTTGTGCGTGTCGAAAAAAAGAACTGATCTGTCGAGTCTCAGCTTCGCCCAGATGACCTGGCCCGAGGCGGTCCACGAAATAGCGATATCCGGCATCGGTGGGTACTCGTCCAGCACTTGTGTGTGGCTGTGCGAGATAGCCATCAGCCTCTAGGCTCGCCATTTCGTTTCGGATCGTTGCTGCTGACACATCGAGGTCAGATAGATCTGAGACAGCGCGCGATCCGACAGGCTGAGCGGTGTCGATAAAACTTTCCACGACAGCTCGTAACACTGCCGCCTTGCGTTCGTCCACGTCCGGCCCTGTCCGTCAACCTGAGGATGATCTAGTGGACGAATACTAGGCGCATCGTGGAATTAGGAAGCACATTCTTTCTCGAACGGAGACTATTCCTCTAGACGCAATGCCGATACGAAAGCTTCGTTGGGCACTTCGACTCGACCTATGGCTTTCATCTTTTTCTTGCCCTTTTTTTGTTGTTCTAACAGTTTGCGTTTTCTGGTGATGTCGCCGCCGTAGCACTTTGCTAACACATCTTTGCGTTTCGCTTTTACGGTTTCTCGGGCAATGATTCTGCCCCCGATTGCTGCTTGGATTGGCACATCGAACATCTGACGTGGGATAAGTTCTCGAAGTTTTTCTGCCATGCGTCGCCCGTAGTCGTAGGCGTTGTCGCTGTGGACAATGGTGGAGAAGGCGTCAACGGGATCGCCGTTAAGTAATATTTCGACTTTGACCAGTTTGTCGGCTTGGTATCCGGCAGGTTCATAATCGAGGCTCGCGTAGCCCTGTGTGCGACTTTTAAGTTGATCAAAGAAGTTCGTAACGACCTCGGCTAAGGGGATCTCATAGTGCAGCTCGACTCGTTCGGGCGATAGATATTCCATTCGGATCATCGTTCCTCTGCTTCCTTGACAAAGCTCCATAACGGTTCCCGTGTAATTGGCGGGTGTGAGGACACTTATGCGAAGCATGGGCTCCTCTATGGTTTCGACCGTTCCCATCTCGGGAAGCTCGGAGGGGTTATCGACAGCAATGGTGGAGCCGTCCTCGAGGGTGACTTTGTAGGCGACCGATGGGGCGGTCGCGATGAGAGATAAGTCAAATTCTCGTTCAAGTCGTTCACGCACGATCTCCATATGTAGTAGCCCCAGGAAGCCGCATCTGAAACCGAAACCAAGAGCGCCCGATGTTTCGGGTTCAAACGTGACTGATGCGTCGTTGAGCTTCAGTTTGTGGAGCGCGTCTCGCAAATCTGGATATTCGTCACCGTCCACGGGATACAGCCCACAGAACACCATTGGCTTGGGGTCTTCGTACCCATCGAGGGGTTGATCTGCAGGGTCGGCGGCGGTCGTGACTGTCTCACCAGATTTTGCCTGGCCTACATCTTT
>DGLO01000088.1 GCA_002388005.1 Candidatus Neomicrothrix sp. UBA4542 | reverse complement strand
GCCATGATCTGGCCTTCAGCACCGATATTCCACAGTCCCATCGAACCAGCGACCGCTACCGCGAGACCCGCTAATCCGAGGGGGACGGCCCGGTTAAGCGTTACGGCCCAAGCATCGGGATCACCAAGAGATGCTTCGAACATCCTTGAATAGACCTTGAGTGGATCGTGGCCCGCTCCTAGAAGAAGCAAAGTTCCTACAAATAATGCAATGGCAAGCCCGATTCCAAACGCCAGAGGTTGGCCGCCCACCAGGGGTTGATCTCTGAGATCTAGGCGGGGACGTCTCGTCATCGGGTAGCGGCGTTCGTATCGGCGAGCATCGCCATGCCAACTTCGTGTCGCGAAACGGTCCTGGGGTCAAACTCTCCTCGAATGACGCCCCCTTCCATCACGAGAAGCCGATCTGTCAATGTCAACAATTCGTCTAAGTCCTCAGAGATCATTAGGACCGCAGCGCCAGCCTTACGTTGGTCGAGGAGGAGGTCCTGAATCGCTTTGACACCTTGGACGTCAAGTCCGCGTGTGGGTTGGGCAGCTACAACGACTGAGGGTTGACCGTCGAGTTCCCTCCCGACCAAGAGCCGCTGGAGATTGCCCCCAGAAAGCGCCGCGATCGGTCCGTGTGGATCACCTGATCGAACCCCAAACCGTGTGATGAGATCCTGGCAATACGCCAATGCCTTCTCAGCGACAATGAAGGGACCACGTTGTTGTTGGCGATAAATGCGCAAAATCGCGTTGTCTGTGATGGATAAGCGTGGTGCGAGCCCAACCCCGAGCCGATCCTCTGGGATATAACCAAGACCCGCCCGAAAACGCTGTTGGGGGCTTGCTGTGGTGACGTCAGCGCCGTTCAAGGTCACTGAGCCCTGGGTCGAAGGTCGGAGGCCGGCTATCACGTCGGCCAATTCGCGTTGACCGTTCCCCGCGACTCCAGCGATCCCCACTATTTCCCCCGAATTGACTTGAAAAGTGATGTTCGAAAACGCGTCAATTCCACGATCGCCACTGGCTCTGAGTTCAGTTAATTCCAGTAATGGGTCTCCTGGGGTGGCAACTTCAGGCCGATCGGGAGCAACTGGTGAGCTGCCTACCATCAGGCGCGCAAGTTCGGCTGCGTCGGTTGCGGCCATGTCCAGTGAAGTGGCTACCGTTTTGCCCTGTCGTAGCACCGTTGCTTCACTGCAGATTCCAGACACCTCATGCAGTTTGTGACTAATGAAAATGATGGACCGCCCGTCTTGTGCCATCCGACGCAAGATTTCTGCGAGTTCGTCGACCTCGGTCGGGGTCAACACAGTGGTTGGTTCATCGAGGATGAGGACGCTTGCATCTCGCCACAGAACCTTAAGGATTTCCACCTTTTGTCGCTCGCCCATTGACAGTTGCCACAACGGCTGTGTTGGGTCGACTCTGAGCCCAAACTTTTCCGCTATAGCGGCTACTTCAGCCTCTAACTGGCGGGGTCGGATGAGAGAAGGGGCAGAACCAAGCACAACGTTTTCGGCGACTGAAAACGAGGGGATAAGGCGAAATTCTTGGTGGACCATCCCAACGCCAGCCGACAGAGCATCGGCGGGATTTCGGAAACTGTGAACTTGACCGTGAAGTTTGAGCTGACCTCGGTCTGGTCTATACACCCCCGCTAGCACGTTCATGAGTGTTGACTTCCCGGCACCGTTTTCACCCAGAAGCGCATGAATTGTTCCGCGTCGGACACATAGCTCGACCCCCGCGTTGGCTACAACCCCGGGGAACATCTTCCAAACGTCAGATAGGTGAACAGCGACCTGGTTTCCATCGATGACTGATGAGCTGTGGGTCATTAGCTAGGCAATCTGTTCGGTTCGAACGCGGGAGCGGCGCCGGCGTGGTTGTCCACGCCGACGCCGCCAAGTCCTGTGGACAGTTAGTCAACTCAGCCGGTGGAACCAATCACACCTTCGACGAAGAACATCATGCCAAGCATGGCTCCATCGTCCATGACTTCTCCGGCGCCGAGGACTTGATTGCCGTCCTGATCATTGAGTGGACCGGTGAATGGATGAAGGTCACCAGCGATAATCGCTGCCTTGGCTTCCATAACCATGTCGACAACGGATTGATCAACATCACTTGCTATGGGTGCAAGATCAACTATTCCATCTGCCATAGATCCCCAATAGGAGGAGGGGGAGTAGTTACCTGCCTTAGCGGCCTCGATGACGTCAACGTATCGTGGACCCCAATTCCAAACCGGAGCTGTCAGGAATGCATTTGGTGCGAAAGCACTCATGTCTGAGTTATAGGAAACCCATCTTGCTCCAGCGGCTTCAGCTTTTTCACCAGCGGCGGCTGAATCTTGATGCATCGCGATGACGTCAGCCCCCTTGTCCAGCATTGCTTGAGCGGAGTCGCCTTCAACAGCGGGATCAAACCAGGTGCTGGTCCAAATAACCTCAACCTGAGCGCTCGGGTTTGCTGCTTGAACGCCAAGAGTGAACGCGTTAATTCCTCTAATGACTTCCGGGATCGGGAAGGCAGCTACATAGCCAATCAAACCTGACTTTGTTGCTGATCCAGCAACCATCCCCGACAGGTAGCGGGGTTCATACATCCTTCCAAAGGTGTTACCGAAGTTGGTGTCATTCATCGAGTAGCCGGAAACGTGC
>DGLO01000151.1:872-23501 GCA_002388005.1 Candidatus Neomicrothrix sp. UBA4542 | reverse complement strand
ATCGCGTTGTCTATCGACATGGTCCTACCTGCCTTCGCCGATTTACGTTCTTCGTTTGGCATGGAACCCACTTCAAACCTGCCAGGCCTAACGATCACTTGCATTTTTGTAGGTATGGCCATCGGGATGCCCTTTTTTGGCCCTTTGGCAGATACCTACGGACGTATCCCTGTCTTAAGAGCAGGCATCGCCCTATTCGCTTTAGGGGCGCTCGGGTCCACACTGGCCCCAAACCTTGGCTCTCTCCTAGCTTCCAGAGTGCTTTGGGGAATTGGGTGCGCCGCTCCCCGCACCATCAGCCAAGCCATGATCCGGGACAAATTCGAAGGTGATGACATGGCTCGCGTGATGGCCATCGTCCAAACCATCTTTTTTGCGGGACCAGTCCTAGCTCCAGTAATCGGAGATCTACTCGTCCGGGCAGGAGGGTCTTGGCGACTGACACAGCTTTTCGGTTTAGCCATCGCCATGGTCGTCTGGCTTTGGTCCTTCAGAATTACAGAGTCACTAGATAGTGCCAACAAACGAGATCTCAGTTTTTCTGGAACGAAAGAGGGACTCAGAGTCGTTTGGGGGAACCGTGTAACGATTGGTTATGCCCTAACCCTTCTGTTCTCAGGAGGAGCTTTCTATAGCTTCCTAAGTAGTTCTGAACTAATAATCAGCGAAGTCTTTGAGAAGCCAACCTGGTTCGTTCCTTATTTCAGCATCACTATGGGCGTGATGGCTGCCGTCGCCCTGACAGGGTCTCGGGTAGTGGGGCGGATCGGCGCGAGACGTCTCGGGCACGGCGCACTGGCCTTTCAACTGGGAGTCAGTTTTCTGATGCTGGCCTTGGCCCTCTCAACAGACGGCGTTCCTCCGGTAGGTCTTTGGATGGTTCTAATGACAGCTCAAATAGCGGCCATGGTCGTGATGATGCCCACTATGACAACCCTGGCTCTCGAACCTATGGAAGCTTTAGCTGGAACCGCAGCATCAACAATAGGGTTCATAACCCTCGCTATCGGTGCGCTTCTAGGAGCGATCGTTGACCGTCAAATAACCTCAACCGTTACGCCACTGGCCGTCGGCTACGCCCTCTATACATCGCTAGCTGTGGTGGTTGTCCTTACGATGGTCCGGAAAACAATTCCGAACAGCTAAACCCTGGCTGAGCTAGCCCACTCGAATCGGCACAGAGCGCGGGCCCCGAACCTGGGTACCACCCCATTGAACATCGGAATCTTCAGCAAGCGAAAATTCCGGGAAGCGCTTCAGCCACTCTTCCATAGCCACAACTAGTTCCATGCGAGCCAAATTCGACCCCAAACAGCGATGAATACCTATACCAAAAGCGAAATGCCGATTTTCTTGCCGGTCGATAACCACTTCGTCGGGGTCCTCGAACATTTCTGGATCACGATTACTAGCACCAAAGGGCAAAAACACTTTGTCTCCAGCCATAACCGGACAACCGGCAATTTCTGTGTCTTCGTCAGCCACGCGCGCCATGGTTACCGGTGAATAGGCTCGCAGGAATTCTTCAACTGCAGTGGGGATCAGTTCCGGTTCGGCCACGAGGCGTCGGCGGTCATCACCGTGAGTAGCGAGATGCAGCAAGTTCGAGGCAATCGAACTCCAAGTGGTGTCGATACCCGCGACGAGCAGAAGAAAGCAGCTGCCTAGTACATGCTTGTCGGTAAGTGGATCGCCGTTGGGGAGGGTCGCCGCTTGAAGCTTGCTGATTAAGTCGTCTCGCGGAGCGCGCCGACGATCCGCAATAGTTGTTGCGAAGTACTCAAGAATTTCCTTGGTCCCGCCAGTTCTGCGATCGAATTCGTCGGGATGACTTTGCAAAATGTCGACCGCCCACTGGGTAAACAATTCACAGTCTTCTTCTGGCAATCCGATCATTGATCCGATAACGCGTACGGGGAGATAGCGCGCGTACTCTTCTGCGGCGTCAACCGTGTCCGAGGGGTCGATGGCATCGAGTAACTCAACCGCGATACTCCGAGTTACCTCGCGCATCTCCTCGACGGCCTTCGGTGAAAAGTACGGCAACAAGATTCGTCGGGCGTCAGTATGAAAGGGCGGGTCAGAAGTAATGGGAGGCGCTACTAGCAAGCCAACTCCGTCAGGAGTTGCTGCAACCCCGACGTCGCGTGACGAAAAGTGGTCGGTGTCATATGCAACTGACGAAATGTCGGTGTAGGTGGTTGGCAGCCATCCACCGCCATCTCGCGAAGTGTGCGCTACGGGACATTCAGAGCGCAAACGTTTCCACACCTCGGGAGCTCCTTGAACGTATTCGTCACCGAACAGATCGATATCTCGTTCTACGTTGGAGGGGTCGCCCATGAAGCCAGCGTAGATCCAGAGCTACCGGTCATGCACGTAGGCTCTAGCTATGAGTTCAAATCACCTACACGAAAACCTGGGCCCGGGGCTTCTTGAGGAAGTGGCGCCGCAGGTCTTCAGTTATGTGCAGCCAGACGGAACCTGGTTCATTAACAACACTGGTTTCATCGTTGGGAACAGCGCGGTGGCAAGCATCGACACCACCTCAACAGAACTTCGAAACCGCGCTTATATGGCCGCGATCGCGTCGGTAACCCCAAACCCGGTCACCTTGCTGGTTAACACTCATCACCACGCTGACCACACTCACGGAAATTACCTATTTGACGAGGCGACGATCATCAGTCATGTCGCTTGTCGGAGTGTGATGATGGCTACGGGCATTCCCGATTATCGTGCCGCATTCCCCGGAGTTGAGTGGGGGGACTTACGCTTTCGTGCTCCGGATGTCACGTTCGAGGGTGCAACCACTCTGCACCTCGATGATTTGGTAATCGAGTTATTTGATTTAGGCCACGTCGCCCACACCGATGGGGACGTCTTGGCCTGGTTGCCTGAGCGCGGTGTGTTGTTCACGGGAGATCTGATCTTTCATGGGGGGACTCCCTTCGCCTTGTTCGGATCCATCCAAGGAACTTTGGATGCTCTAGACACCATCGAAGGCCAGGGGGCTGAGGTAATCGTTCCCGGGCACGGACCCGCCTTCCGCGGTCAAGAGATCGCCGAAGTGCTTCACGCTCAAAGGACATACCTCCACTTTGTCCAAGAGACAGCGGCGGTGGGAGTCGCATCGGAACGCACACCCATCGAACAGGCCTTGGCGACCGATCTAGGCGAGTTTGACCAGTTGACCGACACAGAACGACTCGCCGGAAATCTTCATGTCGCTTACCGAGAAATCCCCCAATCCGGCTACGAGTGGGTGGGATTCGAAAACGCTATAGCAGACATGATTGCTTTCAACGGCGGGGCACTCCCGCGCTGTCTGGCCTGACCACCTCGCTCTTGGTTAGAACGGCAATGGCAATCCTGGTCGTGGCCACTCGGCCCGAATTAGTTTGCCGGTTCCTGACAAGGTGATGTACGCGGTCTTCATGTCGGAACCGCCGAAACAAATATTGGTGCAGATGGGGTCATCTACAGCGAAGAATTCGAGTTCTTCGCCCTGCGGAGTGAAGGTGCTAATACCACCTGTCTGGATTGTGGCGACGCTCACGTTTCCGTCGGCATCCATTGCCAACGAGTCGAAAAGTTTCCTCCCGGCGGGCCGAGCTAGAAACTTCCCGTGCGGCGAGCTCGCTAATTCGCCTGGTCCTGAAAGTTCCCAGTAAAGGACCGAACCTTGGTGGGTTTCGGCTACGTAAACCCTGTCTTCTTCAGGTGATAGACCAACGCCGTTTGGTCCATCTAGCGGGAACGCGGTCTCTTGCACAAGCGATCCGTCAGCTCGACCGTAGTAAAGCCCTCCCCGGTCGCGTGTGCGGGCGCGAGTTTTACCGTGGTCGGTGAACCAAAATCCTCCTGTTGAGTCAAACATGAGATCGTTTGGACCCTTAAGCGGTTCTCCATTTACGTCGGCGTAGAGGATGTCGACCTGCCCTGTTTCTATATCGATCCGTTCGATCCGTCCTGATGAATATTCCTCCGCTGCTAATCCTGGAATGGTCAGTCCGCGTAACTCGCTCCAGGTGAATCCACCGTTGTTGCAAACATAGAGGGCACCGTCCGGGCCTATGGCAGCGCCATTGGGTCCGTCCCCGGGGCGAGCTATTACTTCAACCGACCCATCGTCTGGGTCGATTCGGGAAATGGTGCCTCGCTTCACTTCGACGACCACGATGGAGCCATCCGGCATCACTAATGGTCCCTCTGGAAACTGCAGTCCAGTCGCGATGACTTCGTAGTCGCTCATGAAGTGACCCTACCGGTGTTGTCGTAACCGTGACGAAAGGTGTTAACGCTCGGCAAGAAGGGTGTTGAGTTCGTCTTGAGTCATCAGTACGTCTCGGGCCTTGGAGCCAATGGAGGGTCCTACCACTCCTCTCTGTTCGAGGAGGTCCATAAGCCGCCCCGCTCGAGCGAACCCAACCTTGAGTTTGCGCTGCAGCATCGACGTCGATCCCAACTGGGTTTCTACAACTATGACCATGGCTCGCATCATGAGATCATCATCGTCTTCGTCACCAGAAGATCCCCCCGGAATCAGAACAGGTCTGGTGTTGTTCTCTCCCTCTACGCCTTCGAGGTAGTCCGTTTCGGGCGCTTGCCTTCGCCAGTGAGCGACCACTTGGTGAATCTCAGCTTCACTCACCCAACAACCTTGGACGCGTCTGGCCACGCTGCTGTTGGAACCTAGGACCAGCATGTCGCCTTTGCCTATTAGTCGTTCGGCTCCGGGTTGATCAAGGATCACGCGGCTATCAGCAAGGCTCGATACAGCGAAAGCTATTCGTGATGGAATGTTCGCCTTGATGACACCGGTGATCACATTTACCGAAGGTCGCTGAGTGGCGATGACTAGGTGAATACCAACTGCTCGTGCCATCTGAGCCAAGCGTGTTATCGAATCCTCTACATCGCGCGCTGCAACCATCATCAGGTCGTTTAGCTCGTCGACGACGACAACAACAAAGGGCATCCGCTCGAATTCCCGTTCTTCATTGAGGTCGGATGCGAGACGTCCTTCGTCATACGCCGAGTTGTATCCCGTTATGTCGCGGAACCCGATCTCGGAGAGAACGTCGTAGCGGCGTTCCATTTCTTTCACAGCCCACGACAACGCGTTAGCTGCTTTTTTCGGGTTGGTTACTACTTGTGTCAGCAGATGTGGAAGACGGTCGTATTGTCCGAGTTCGACCCGTTTGGGATCGATGAGGACCAGGCGGACTTCGTCCGGGGTGGCGCGCATGAGCAAGGAGGTGATGACTGAGTTAATGCAAGATGATTTACCTGCTCCGGTGGCACCTGCAATCAAGACGTGGGGCATCGACCCCAGGTTCGCCATCACAGCGTTACCTGAGATGTCTTGTCCGAAGGCAACTTCGAGAGGGTGTGTGGCGTCTACGGCTGCCTGACTGGACAGTATGTCGCCTAAAGCGACGAGGTGCCGGTCCGCGTTCGGAACCTCCACTCCGATCGCTGACCGTCCGGGGATGGGGGCCAGAATGCGAACATCAGCAGACGCCATTGCGTAAGCGATGTCTTTGTGGAGACTCGTCACTCGGGAAACTTTCACCCCTTTACCAAGCGATAGTTCGTAGCGGGTGACGGTTGGCCCGACTTCCATCCCAGTCACTCGGGTTTCGACGCCATGGCTCGAAAGAGCGGCTTCGAGGTTTCGGGCCCCGTTTTGTAGCAGACGTTCGTCAACGTCTTGAGCGCCGGATCTTTCCAAACTTTCTCTCGGAGGTAACTCCCAGTTTCCTGTGCGTCGACTCGCTAGGTCGATTTCCATTTGTTCGGGAGGGTGCTTTGGGTTGGCTCCTCCAGAAATTGTTTCCTGATCGTCCGCCCAACTTTCAACTGGCTCTCGGAGGCCAGGTTGTTCTTCTGATGAGTCATCCCAAGGTTCGTCGCTGTTGGCCGGTTCGACGACCTCAGCTTCGGTATCCACCGGTTGTGTATCAGATGGTGCTGATGGCAGACCTAGGTCTGGCGCTGAAATCGGTGGCAATGTCCGCCGACCCCGGGGCGAATGTTCAGATGCTTGTCTGTCTGACCCGAGGCTCTGGAGGCTATGCAGACCGCGTCTCAGGTGTCGCGCCGCGAACCGAGCGGCAATCGCCATCGCAGTCAACACTTGACGAAGACCGGTATCAGTGACGATCAGCACACCGAACATGGCTAACAGCAACAAGACAACCCAGGCACCAGGGTCATCGACAGCCCTTCTGAGTGGTTCGCCCACGACGGCGCCGGCAACCCCGCCCGAAGCACGAAGGTCGTCAAGCGTGGTTCTAATACCTGCCGCATCCCCAATCAGATGCGCTATCCCCGACAGAGAAAGGCTTGTTAGAACACCGCCGAATGCGATCCGCCACGTTCTGTCGCTGCTCTTGTCGCGGAGTAGCGCGTAAGCGCAGCCCAGAAGGGCAAACGGGACGGCGTATCGGAAGATACCTACCAGGACGCTCATGACGTTCTCGAGTAACCGACCCGCGATTCCTGCCTTGTCTCCGAAGAGCGCTAGGAGCGAAATTAAGGCCACGACCACGAGGAGAAGGCCCGCGACATCAGTTCCCCGGCCCCGTAGGCCAGCTTCGCCCATTCGACGCAACATCGACGGCTTGCCCATACGGCGTGGTCTAGATGAGGATCTGGTCTCCTTTGGTCGGCCGTTTGGACGCTTGGATGTCACACCGGCGAGAGTACCGAAGCATCCGTCGGATGCTGGTTCAGTCGACCGTAATCACCGACGCCAAAATGGGGGGTCGGCGTCGAGTTCTGTTTCCAACAAATCCACCCGTAACTCGTCGAACTACTCGTTCTAGATCTTCCAGTCCCTTGCCCTTACTTAACGCCCCTCGAACGGCTTGGGCTACTTCAACCTCTAACTCTGCTAGTACTACGACGCTCTTGTCAGCATCTATCCATCCCTGCGTGGATATTTCTGGATGGCCGATGAGCCCCGATTTTTGACTCACGACCACAACGACGTGAACAAACCCACCTACACCTAGTTTTCGGCGGGCATCCAATACTTCAGGACCCAGATCATCAAGTAACCCATCAACGAACCGGTATGGCGCCGGAATATGGGCCACGACGTGAAGGCCGCTCTCGTCGAGTGCTAATTGGGTGCCGTCGAGCACGACCAGAGTTCGATCAGGTTCGTGTCCCGCTTCTATCGCCAGATCTGCGTTGCGCCGCAACATCCGATACTCGCCCTCGACCGGCACGTACCACTCGGGCAACACGGCATCGTAAAGGCAACGTAAGTCTTCTCTTTGGGCGTGTCCGGTGGTGTGAACGTGTTCGTGACCATCGTGGATCACTTCGCAACCCAAACGAGACAGTCGATCGATGACGCGGTAGACGGGGATTTCGTTTCCGGGAATTGGGTGGCTAGACAACATGACTACGTCATCTGGCCCCAGCGAAAGATCGGGATGTTCGCTCCTGGCCAATAGAGACAGAGCAGCGTTGGGTTCACCCTGGGATCCGGTACAAATCACACAGACGGCGCCAGGTTCGTACATATCAACACGTTCAATCGAGTCGACGTAACGGTGCGGTAGATCAAGCACTCCTAGTTCCTGGGCTATTCGCAGGTTGTTCACCATTGATCTACCTAGAGGAAAGATCGTTCGGCCTTCTTTGATTGCTACGTCACAAACTTGTTGGACTCGATGCAAGTGACTAGCGAAGCAACTCACGAGCACACGTCTACCGTTCCATTCAGGAAACCGACGTTCGAAAGTTTCGCCGACTGTTGATTCGGAAGCACTCCAACCGGGCTTATCGGCATTAGTCGAATCCGCCATCAAAACGCGAACACCCGGGCCTTCTTGCAATTCTCTCAGGCGCTCAAGGTCGGTAATGCGACCGTCGATCGGGTTTGAGTCGAGCTTGAAATCCCCCGTATGAATTATGACCCCATGGTGCGTGTGTAGTACAACGCACAAACTTTGCGGAACTGAGTGAGTTATGGGCAGTACTTCGACGTCAAACGGTCCTATCTTGAATCGTTCTCCGTCGCTCACTACCTGAAACGAAGTGCGACCTTCTAACCGGGCTTCGCTTACTTTGTGTCGAGCTATACCCATGGTTAGCGCCGACCCATAAAGCGGTACCTCGAAGTCCCGAAGAAGGTGGACCACCCCACCTACGTGATCTTCGTGGCCGTGAGTGATGAGTAAACCCACGATGTCGGCCGCTCGTTCTTGCAACCAGCGGGTGTCTGGGAGGATGACATCGACTCCTGGCATGGTGGCGTCGGGAAACATCACACCGAAATCGATCAACAGCATCTTGCCGTCGACCTCAACGCAGGTGCAATTACGGCCGACCTCTCCGAGACCACCTAAGAAAGTGATGTTTACGTTGGGTGGTTCCAAATCAAGCCTTCAACCGGGAGTACACCTCTCGGGCTGTATCTTCCAACCCTTGCGGGGTCGGACCCATTGGCAATCGCGGCTCGCCGACCGGTAACCCAAGAGTGCGCATCATCGCCTTCGTCGGTACCGGGTTGGGCGCAGCGTCCCCAGTTTCGTAGTCAAAGCTTTCCAGGAGAAGAGCGTTGATCCGTTTAGCTTCTGACGCGTCCCCGGAGTCCCAGGCATTCATCATGGCTATGTGTTCCGGTGCTGACCAATGCGCCGCCACGCTGATAACTCCTACTGCGCCCACCGCCAACAGGGGCAGCGTGAGAGCGTCGTCGCCACTGTAAACCTCAAAACCTTCAGGGGCGTCTCGTACAACTTTTGCGGTTTCGCCGGGATTGCCAGCGGCGTCTTTGACAGCAACGATGTTGGATACCTGATGTGCTAGTTCCAGCATCGTTGACGTCTCTATCTTCCTGCCGGTTCGAACGGGAATGTCATAGAGAACAACGGGCAGACTGGTTGACGAAGCTACGGCCTCAAAGTGAGCGTATATACCAGCTTGAGACGGACGGTTGTAATAAGGAGTGACGGCCAATATTGCATCGCAGCCCAATTCTTCAGCCTTTTGCGTTTGGTGCATCGAATGGGCGGTGTCGTTAGTCGTGGTCCCCGCTATTACCGGTACGGTGACTGCCTCGGCAACCGCGCGCCATAATTCCCAGTCTTCCTCGTCGGTTACCGCAGGACCTTCGCCGGTCGTTCCTGTGATAACGAGTCCCTCGCTTCCCTGTTCCACCAGCCACTTTGCAAGCGTGACCGAAGCGTCTACGTCTAAAGCACCGCTTTCTGAAAACGGGGTCACCATCGCCGGAATAACTCGGCCAAATCGCGCAGTCATGGGGCCGAGAGTAGCCCGTCAGACACTTGCCTCACTCGCTCTGTCGATCCCCAGGGTGGCGAGAAGATCTTCATGCAGCTCAAACCACACTGTGTGATAGCTCGCCATGATGGGTTTGGTCAGCCAATCGAGATCTCCTGCAAGTACTTTTTCGAGCGCCAATGTGAATCGGGATGGGTAGTTGTCGAACCGCGAAAGCAGATCAATGAGCGGTCGAAGGATGCCTGCAATTTGTTTGTCCAACGTCACAAGTCGGTCAAGAATCTTACGGTCGTATTCGCTGTCACTGTGGTCGTTTAGCTTTTGTTCTCCTGAGTGGTCGTCTCTCACTTGCCAATCGGTGCATAGTTGCAGCATCTCGGGATTGAGTTGGAGAAAATTGTCGTAGGCGCCTTGTACGACTTCTCGCGCTTCCACGATCTGCATCTCTTGACCCAGTGCCGCCTGGCCTTCCTCGCGACCGGTTGGGGTCAGAACGTACTTTTCGACACCTTCGACCTGGCGCATCACGCATTTTTCGGCCGCGGCCATGTGACTCAGGATGACACCGGTCATGTCCGCGGCTAATCCGTGGACCGAGGCAATGCTGTCAACCTCACCAAAACCTTTGAGCCGAAGCGCAAGCGCCACCAATAGTTCTGGGTCTGAACGATGGGACATCGGCGATATCAGGATCCGGTTTCCGCTGCCGCCTCGGCCTCTAGTTCTCGCGCTATAGAGAAGCTGTCAACTTCTTCGGCGGTGTCAACCCAGTCTTCGTACTGGATAACACCGATCTCTCCGAACTTCTGTCGAAGCCATCCGTCCCCGGCGTCAAGAAGTCCTAATTTTTTGCAGTTAGGGACGATTTTCGTGAAAAGTAGCTGCTGGAACTCTTGGCGAAGCGGATCCGCAAAAGCCAAAGGGATCACTTTTTTTACATCGGCTCCCATGCGTTCCCAGACTTCCTGTTGGAGGAACCGATCGCGCATGCGCAGTGCCGCTTCGAACGCGAACTCTTGACGGTCTCGCAGTTCGGCGTGGGTCATATCCTTGTAGACCTCTTTCAACGAGAGAACCCCGAAGGCTACGTGGCGAGCTTCGTCAGCCATGACATAACGTAAAAGTTGCTTGAGTAAAGGCTCTTCACTTTGCTGATATATCAACCCGAACGCTGCTAGGGCCAGTCCTTCAACCATGATTTGCATGCCGAGATAGGTCATGTCCCAGCGGGAGTCTTCAACGATGTCGTCTAAGAGCATCCGCAGGTGAACGTTGATCGGATAGGTATCGGACAGCTTCGTATCCAGGTATTTAGCGAAAACTTCGACATGGCGGGCTTCGTCGACGACTTGAGTGGCCGCATAATATTTCGCGTCGATCCAGGGCACGGTTTCCACGATTTTGGCGGTGCAGACTAGGGCGCCTTGTTCGCCGTGCATGAACTGACTCAACGCCCAGTTCTGGGATTCCATGTTGAACTTCACCCATTCATCGCGACCCCATGATTCGACGCCGGTGCCCGAAAGGTCCATCACCTCGCCCGCTCCGCCCGTGGTTTCATACTCTTGGACGGCAAGAGCTTCTTGGTCAACTTCGGTTTCCCACGGCAAGTCGGTCTCGCCATTCCATTGTCCAGCTTTGGCTTTCTCGTAAAGCTTGGCTAATTGGGGTCTCGCACCTTTCTCATAATCCCAGGTGTAGATGCATTCAGCGTTGTCTTCAACCGCATGGATGACTTCGCTTGGATCAGTGTTGGTCATCGCGAGGATCGCTTCGAAGTCGTTCGGATCCGTGCGGCCGATTATCTCTTCAACCGTGGACATAAGAGGCTCCTAGTTGGTGGGTGTGGCGAGGCTAGCAGCGCCGGGTGGTGACGAATAAATAGACAGAATATTGAAAATTCCGAATTGGCGGATCAGCTGCTTTCGGCAGAATCAATGCATTCAGTATGGCTGCCAACCGGCGAGTGATGTTGGCACCTGTGATCTTGTCGTCCCTTTGGGTCATCTGTCTGCCTTGATGTTGTTATTCGACAACCAAATCAGCGAAATCATCTCGAAGAGTCCGCTTCGAGAACTTTCCCGTCGAAGTTTTCGGTACCTCGTCGATAATTTGAGTCGCACTGGGTAGCCACCATTTCGCCATACGGGGGGTCAGGTATTCGATGAGCTCTTCATGGCTCAGCGATTCACCCTCTTTGAGAACAACGCAGGCCATTGGGCGCTCCATCCATTTCTCCGATGCAACCGCGATAACGGCCGCTTCCGCGACTTTGGGATGGCTCATTATTTCGTTCTCTACATCAACTGAACTGACCCATTCTCCGCCGGATTTGATGAGGTCTTTAGTTCGGTCGACAAGACGGATGTAGCCCCGCTGGTCACATGTCGCTACGTCGCCGGTTCTTAGCCAGCCGTCTTGGGTGAAGGAGTCCATGGCATCGGGGCGCTTGTAGTACTCGCCGGTGACGAAGGGGCCTCGAACCTGTAGTTCACCGCTGGTCTGTCCATCCCATGGAAGTTGTTCAGTCGATCCGGGTTCACAGATTCTGAACTCGACCGTCGGGACGATCGTCCCGACCGAAGCACGGAAGTCAGCTTTGCTGTCCTCGTCGAGATCTTTTTCCCCTGACTTTATGTGCGCTATTGCCGCTAAGGGACTCGTTTCTGTCATACCCCAAGCCTGCAAAATAGGCAGACCAATTTTTTCGCGGTATGCCTCTGACAAAGATTTCGGAACCGCGGAACCACCGCACGGGATTGCTCTCAAACTGGAGACGTCTCTACCGTCCAGCTCGTTGAGCACTCCCATCCAGATGGTCGGCACACCCGCGGCTATGGTGACTCGTTCAGTCTCAATCAGTTCTGCTAATGGTTCGGGTTGTAGCTTGGGACCGGGATTAATAAGGGTGGCACCTGCTGCGACGGCAGCGTGCTGCAGTCCCCATGAGTTGACGTGAAACATGGGTACCACAGGCAAAATGACGTCTGATTCGCAAACACCCAAACCATCGTTGGTCATCGTCGTGATGGTGTGCATATAGGTGGATCGATGGCTGTAAACGACGCCTTTGGGATTTCCGGTGGTTCCGCTCGTGTAACACATAGAGGCAGCTTGCCTCTCGTCTCTAACTTCGAACTCCACGGGTGAGGCAGCCTCGACCAAATCCTCGTAATACAGCACCCTTGGGTCTTCTGGGATCTCTCCTTCGCCATCATCCATGACTATCAAGTGTCGAACGGTCTCAAGTTGGTCAACTAACGGCCAGAGGAGAGCCATGAGAGAGCGGTCGACGAAGATGATTTCGTCTTCCGCGTGATTGGCTATGTAGACGATTTGATCTGAGAACAACCGGATATTGAGGGTGTGTAACACCCGGTTGATGCAGGGCACGGCGAAATACAGCTCGAGATGACGGGCCGTGTTCCATGCGAAGGTACCTACCCGTCCATGTTCGCTGACGCCTAATTCCGCTATTGCACCACCAAGTCGCCGCGTACGGTCAGCCCATTCTCCATAGTTGCTTCGCTCGATACCCGTCGCAGTAGCGGTGACTAGCTCCTTGTGCGGAAATAGGCCTTCAGCTCGTCGGAAGAAGAAGTCAAGGGTAAGCGGCGTGTCCATCATCGTCGACTGCATGTCGAAGATCGTAGGAGAAGAGCTTGCTGACGGCCACATCCACCTAGGGTGAAGGCGACAAATGACAGAATTCAACAGACCCAACGAAAAACTTGACTCCGAAGCGCGTCGCAGAGTCAAACAACTCGCAGCTTTCCCCCTTTTGCTGGCATTAGCTGCCTATCTCGGGCAGATACTTACAAGCACTCTGCTTTCTTCCCAGCCGCTGTTGCTGATCTCTCTCAACGCCACTGATCCCATGCTTCTGTTAGCAGCCCATGAAACGGGAGCCATTGCGTTCTTGACGGTCGGCGCGGTTCGTCTCTTCGCTCCCGACTTGCTTCTTCATCAACTTGGTTGGGAATTCGGTCCAGCAACCAAGGCATATCTGAAATCCGAGCTTGGCCCTCGTAACGGCTTCTCTCGAACTATCGCGGTATTGGAACGCTGGTTTCCCCGAGTGGGGTGGGTGTTGTTGTTCGCACTTCCTGGCTACCCGATGTGCCTCTTAGCCGGGATTATGAAAATGCGCAGAGTTCCCTTCGTACTGATCAATCTTGCCGGAACCGTGTCCCGTCTTCTCCTGATCTATTGGGTGAGCTCAGTCTTCGAAGGTCCCGTTGGAGCAGCAGTGAGATTCATTAGTCGCTTCTCCTTGCCCTTTACATTCGCCATGGTCGTTTTAGTGATGTTGCAGAGTAGCCGCGGTAAGAGGACAACCTCAGAAGAGTAGGACCAGTCATAGGTTGTCGATGTCTTGCCATGTGGGCATTCCGGGTTGTGCTCCAACCGAGGCAACGGCGGCTGCACCCGCTCGAACAGCGATCGTTGCCGCTGCGATCGGGTCGCCCGTGTCAACGAACGCCACGGCGAACGCTCCGACAAAAGCATCGCCGGCGCCGGTCGGGTCTATCACCTCGACCTTTGGGGCGGCTACTCGGGTCGTTTCTTGGTCGATTCGGACCTCACATCCGTCGGCCCCCAGTGTGGTTATTAGGACCGGTGGTTCAGCATCGCCAAGCTGTTGGGCTTCGTATCTGTTGACCACGACTACGTCAGCGAGCGGAAGAACCTGCTGTGCAACATCATTGAACGGTGCAGGGTTGAACAAGACAAGGGTTGAGGATGCTGCGGCGAAAAGTGCCGCTGTTCGTGAAGCCTCCGCTCCTACTTCGCCTTGTAAGAGCAGTACGTCTGCTGACTTAATTGCACTCGCTGCTGCCTCTATTCGTTCTCGATCAAGCACGTCGTTGGCGCCGGCGACTACGACAATCGAAACGTTGTCTGCGTCAACGGTGATGAGGGCGATTCCAGTCGACGTATCGACTCTCGAAACATGTGCCCGATTCACTCCTGCCGCATCTAGTTCAGCGAGCAGAAAGTCTCCCCGTCCGTCCTTTCCGACGCACCCGACCATGGTGACCTCCGCGTCTAGCCGCGCGGCCGCTACAGCTTGGTTGGCTCCCTTGCCTCCGGCGAACTCTTCGACGCGGTTACCGTGAATCGTCTCGTCATTTTGGGGACGACGAGGAACCCATACGGTCACGTCGTGGTTCAGACTTCCAACGACGACAATACGAGCTGTCAAGGTTCAAATCCCGAGCAACGTATCGAGACCAATGGTGACTCCGGGATGTTCGGAAATAGCTTTGCAAGCGAGAGTTATTCCATTCATGAACGATGATCTATCCAAGCTGTCGTGGCGAAGAGTGAGAGTTTCACCATCGGTCCCGAACAGAACTTCTTGATGAGCAACTAGACCGCGTAGACGAACCGAATGCACCTGAATGCCGCCCGGACCAGTACCTCCTCGCGATCCCGAAATGGTCTCGAGTTCGGTCGGGTCGGTCCCCCATTCGTTCGATGCTTGCGCCATCCGCTCCAGCGTTCTCATCGCGGTGCCCGAGGGTGCGTCAACCTTGTTGTCATGGTGGAGCTCTATGATCTCCGCTGTTGGGAAAAAGGGTGCAGCCATCTCGGCGAAACGCATGAGAAGCACGGCACCAATGGCGAAGTTCGGCGCTATGAGGCAGTTGCTTGACGTGAAGGCTGCGCGAAAAGACACAAGGTCACTCTCCAGTAACCCACTTGTGCCGACTACTGCGTGAATACCGTGGTCCGCACACCATTGAACGTTTTGTCGCGCCGCCTCAGCGACGGTGAAGTCGACGGCAACATCCACCTCAGTGGGGTCTACGTCTTCGATCGAATCGGAAACGACGACAGTGCCGGTGGAGTCCATGTCACCTGAACTCGACGGATCCACTGCACCTACGAGGTCTAAAAGATCATCGGCGGCCACTGCTTCACAAACCGCTGAGCCCATTCGGCCTGCTGACCCTACGACTGCTACGCGCATGGGAGCCGTCCCTTTCTCTGTGACCCACAACGTTGTGGGTCCTGTCACCATTCTGGGCGACAGGACTCACAGTTGGCATCACTATTTTCAAATATCAGGTGGTGATTTGATCAGCGGCGGCTGCGGCGACGCCTGCGACCCCGTCCATCATCCTTTGGTTCGGGACCCATATCGCCGTATACATCCTTAGCCGTGTCAGAAAAGTGTTCCTCAAAAGAAACATATTCACGGGCGTTGGAAGAACCACTTTCATCGTCGGATGATTCTTCGGTCGAATCAGCGGCACCTATCGATTGACCGCTCTCCGCTCCGGTTTGATCACCATCAGAGTCGTCATTCGCGTTACTCGGATCATCGCCTGATCCTGCTTCGAGGTCTGCGACCATCGACAGAGACAATTTCCCATTCGGGTCTATGTCATCGACGATGACTTTTACGGAGTCACCAACATTAAGTACTTCCTCTACCTTGTCGAGGCGCCGTTTTCCTCCAATTTTGCTGATGTGTAACAGCCCGTCGGTTCCTGGCAGAATGTTGACGAATGCACCGAATTTGGTGATATTGACGACCCGGCCCTCGTATTCCGCTCCAACATCAGCAGTTGGCGGATTGACGATTAAGCGAACTTGACGTTCCGCTTCTACAACCTTGTCTCGATCCGGTGATCCGATACTGACAATGCCGACCGCGCCGTCATCGTCAACCGAGATATCAGCGCCCGTCTCTTCCTGGATAGTGTTGATGACCTTTCCTCTTGGGCCAATCACTTCACCGATCTTGTCGATCGGAATTTCAAAGCTCACTATCTTCGGCGCGTTACCTCCGACGTCGGGTCGTGGCTCAGATATGGCCTCATTCATCACGCCAAGAATCTGCATGCGAGCTGCTCGGGCTTGCGCTAGTGCTTGGGTCAGAACTTCCGCTGGAATGCCGTCAATCTTGGTGTCGAGTTGGAGGGCAGTTATAGCGTCTTCGGTTCCGGCAATTTTGAAATCCATATCCCCGAAAGCATCCTCTGCTCCTAAAATATCGGTGAGGGTCACATACTTGCCCTCGGCATACACGAGACCCATCGCTATGCCCGACACGTGACCGCGTGTGGGTACTCCTGCATCCATCAGCGAAAGCGAAGATGCGCATACCGAACCCATAGACGTTGACCCATTCGATGAGAGAACGTCTGAGACCAACCGCAGTGTGTAGGGAAAGCTTTCTTTAGATGGAATCACTGGCAGTAAAGCTCGTTCAGCGAGTGCGCCATGACCAATTTCTCGACGTTTAGGCCCACGCATGAATCCAGCTTCACCGGTAGAAAACGGAGGGAAGTTGTAATGGTGCATGTAGCGCTTGCGGTCGTTCGGGTTCAACGTGTCAATGAGTTGTTCCATGCGGCTCATACCCAAGGTTGTTACATTCAAAACTTGAGTTTCGCCTCGTTGAAATAACCCTGATCCGTGAGCGGTTTCACCTATGTAGCTGACTTCGGCTGACAAGGGGCGGACTTCGTCCGTGGCCCGTCCGTCGATGCGGAATCCATCTTCGACGATACGTCGGCGAACGATTTCTTTCGAAATTGATCGCACCGCGGCACCAATTTGTTTGGCAGCGTCGGGTGTTTCAACAAATTCCTCTTCGAGCTGGGTCCGAATCTCTGCGATTACTTCGTCTTGTCGACCTTCTCGTTCAGCTTTGTCGGCAATGGACATCACATCGGTGAGTTGCGGGGTTGCTACCGATCGCACCCTGTCAAGAATCTCGCCGCTGTAGTCCAGAGTTGGGATCCATTGGAGTTCTCCGATATCGCCTACTTGATCTCGTAAGGCCTTCTGAAGTTCGATGACGTCGTCAATCCATTGCTTCGAGGCTTCCAGACCGCCTGCGAGTACTTCTTCAGTGACTTTCGGGGCGCCATCGTCGTAGTAGTCGAAAGCTCGTTGGGTGCCTCCGGCTTCAACCATCATGATGGCGATGTCACCATTTTCAAGTTGTCTTCCGGCAACCACCATTTCAAACGTTGACGCTTCCCCTTCTTCATAGGTCGGGAACGCTATCCATGAACCTTCAGTGCTGTAGGCGATACGGACCGCAGCGATAGGACACTCAAACGGTATTCCGCTCACCCAGAGAGCAGCCGAGGCTCCATTGAGAGCGACCACGTCATACTGGTTCTCTCCGTCGACGCCGAGGATGGTGCCTACGACATGAGTCTCATGTCGATACTCGGTCGGAAAGTTGGGCCGTAAAGGTCGATCAATCAGTCGACAAGCGAGAATGGCGTCATCGGAGGCTCGGCCTTCTCGACGGAAAAACGAGCCGGGGATTCGACCGGCTGCGTACATACGCTCTTCGATGTCGACCGTCAACGGGAAAAAGTCCGCCCCGTCGCGCGGTTTACTTGATGCCGTCGCGGTGACTAGAACCTGTGTGGCTCCAATTCTCGCGGTAACGGCGCCATTCGAAAGACCCGCAAGCTTGCCGGTTTCGAATGAAAGGGTTTTGTCGGTACCCGAAATTGGGCCCGATACGGTAATGGCTTCAGCCATAGGTTTCTTCTACTCCTTCGGCGAGACCTTCTCGCCATGGTTTACATTCAGTTGGAAGACGTCGCCCACTCGACTGCGTGTGAGGGAGCGACGACCGCCAATTGCGATGCGGTGTATGCATTAGTGAGCTTTGGCCATGCGCGAAATTGGCGGAGTGAAAGCCGCCTAGATCGCTCAGCGGCGCAAACCGAGTTTCGCAATGAGCGCTCGGTACCGCTCGACGTCGTTGTTATCTAGATAGTTCAGAAGCCGACGGCGGCGACCAACAAGTTTGAGTAAGCCGCGTCGACTGTGGTGATCCTTTGAGTGAGTCTGTAGATGTTCGGTGAGATCATTTATCCGATCCGTGAGCAACGCAACCTGGACTTCTGGTGAGCCAGTGTCAGTTTCGTGATGCCGGTGCGCTGCCATAGTGGCGGACTTTTCGGCCATGTGTTTCTTTCCTCGGGGTATAGCTTTGTGCCGCTTAGTGGTTGTTATTGCGGCTGGGTGGCCGGCGCGACGATTACGCGCCAGAGAGCATTCTAACAGCGAAGTTCTTCGATGACGCAGGCCTTGATCGGGTGGATGGTTACTCGGAAAGGCACTTGGCGGCGTCCGCCACGTCTTTACGTAGCTGGGCAACTAGGTCATCGACGTCTTCGAATCGTTGTTCGCCCCGCAATCGTCGAACGAAACGAATTCTGGCTCGCTCACCATAGAGATCTCCTCGAAAGCCGATCAAATGGGCTTCGATGAGGGAACGTTCGGCAAATTCATAGAAAGTCGGACGCTTACCGACGTTGACCGCTGCCGGATATTGAGAGCCGTCCGGACGCTGATACCAAGCCGCGTAGACGCCGTCGGAGGGCACTTGTAGATCGGGAGTTGTTGGCACGTTGGCGGTGGGAAACCCGATTGTTCTTCCGCGTCGGTCTCCGGGCGTCACTATTCCTCGCGCTTCGAAAGGTCGTCCCAAGAGTCGATGCGCCTTTTCTACATCTCCGTCGCCGAGAGCTGAGCGTATTGATGTTGATGAAATCACTTCTCCGGCCCCCGTAAGGTGCTTAACCAGCGGCAGGCCGACGACTTCGTAACCCAACTCAGCTCCGACAGACTTGAGAGTCTCGACATTGCCTCGTCGGCCCTTACCGAAGTGAAAGTCCGCACCTACAACAACCACTTTTGCCTGAAGACAGTCGACGAGGATTTGTCGCACGAACGTCTCGGCCGGGACCTCTGACTGTTCTTGAGTGAATTCGACCACCAGAGCGTAATCGACGCCTGTTTCTGCAAGAAGTTCGAGCTTGGTTTCCAGGTCGCATAGCAGTAGGGGTGCCGAATCGGGTCTGACGACTGTCGCTGGGTGACGATCGAAGGTCACTACCGCGGTGGCGCAGCCTCTCTCGGCGGCCATACGGTGCATCTCGGCGATGACAGTTCGATGCCCGCGGTGTATGCCGTCGTATTCTCCAACGGTGACTACGCTGCCTTGTTCCAGCGAGGGCGACCACGCTAGGTCTCGAACGATCTCCACCGCGTCAAGCTATCGCGAAGCCCACCCTGAAACGACTTCTCGGCTGTTCGCGGGTTCTCGAACAACCTGCAGTCGTCACGGTGGCAGAACGACACCCACCACGACACGGTCATCAATGTTTTCGTGAACCGCAATCAGTTCTTGGGAGGTGTCCACCAATGCCCAAGGCCCTTCTCCTTTGGTGCGGTTCAAACCTAATTTCCCCCCGTTTCGCACCAGGGACTGCTCCTGTTCGTTCAGCACTACCTGATCGATTCCACGGACCAACTCAATTACGGGCCGCAGGGGGGCTTCCTCAATCGTGCCTGCTTCGCTAAGTGTGTAGACGCCGCTAGCTACTCGGCGTAGAGCCCGTATATGCGCCCCGCCTCCCAACGCCGTTCCTAGGTCAGCGCCCAAGGTTCGGACGTAGGTTCCGGCGGAACAGTCGATGCGGGCCCGCCAAATTAGGGGATCCTCGCTGGCTTCAATGTCGAACCTGCTCACCGTCACCGGACGAGCGTCGCGTTCCACCTCAAGCCCTTCGCGAGCCAAGTCGTGAAGCCGTCGCCCGTTGACGCGACGCGCTGAAACCATCGGCGCAACTTGTTGGATTTCACCTGTCAAGCCCTTGGCTGCGGCTATTACGGATGACTTGTCGACGAACATTTCGTGACTGGCGACTACTTCGCCAGACGCGTCAAGAGTGTCGGTCTCGGTTCCGAAGACAATCTCCACTTCGTAGGTCTTGAAAGAGCCCGAAGCGAACCGCAATAATCTGGTGGCTTTCCCTACCCCCACGACCAAAACTCCGGTGGCGTCCGGGTCGAGGGTTCCGGCATGACCGATCCGGCGTTCGCCTAGCCGTTTTCGCAGGCGAGCGACGACGTCATGCGAAGTCATCCCCGCAGGCTTATCGACGATGAGCATGCCGTGGACGGTCGCTGGTCGCCTCCCCATCAGTCACCTTCAGCCTTCTCGGGGGAGGCACCCATGCCGAGATCTTCCAAAATTGACTCAATGCGACCAGCGTCACCAATTGACGGGTCAGGTGAGAATCGGATCGCTGGCGTTCGGCGCATTCTCGACTGGCTCGCCAACGCTTGCTGGATGCGCTGTCGGTGTTCTTCTAACGCACCTGCTACTTGGGGAAGGTCTTCTTCGTCGAGGACATCAAACCATACGGTCGCGCGGGCCAGTTCACGGTCGACGTCGACTCCGGTTACCGCGAGCAAGAAAAGCCGTTGGTCGTCGATCCGCTCGAGTTCAGTCGCCACTATCTCACGAACTAGTCCAGCAACTCGGTCGGTGCGTGCAAAGTTCTGGCCGGTTCGACGCTGGCGACCCCGCTGGTGCTTCATTAGATGGCCTCCCGACTCGGCATCAACGCCAGCTTCTTAGGTGCGCGGTATCTCCCGCTCGTCGTAGGTCTCGATCACGTCGCCTTCTTTGAGGTCCGTGAAATCGGAAAGCCCGATCCCACATTCCATACCTGCATTTACTTGAGACACTGGGTCCTGGAAGTGACGAAGCGACGCAACTTCTCCCTTCCAAATGATCGTACCCTCTCTCAAGAAACGGACCTTTGCTCCATCGTTGATAGTTCCGTGCTCGACGAAACATCCGGCGATGGGGCCGACCCCGGAAATCCGGAAGACCTGTCGTACTTGTGCTTCACCAGTGACCGTCTCTTCGAATTCTGGTTCGAGCATACCGAGCATCGCATTTTCGATATCTTCCAGCAGTTGATAGATGATTTCGTAAAGTCGAATCTCGACGTTTTCCGCTTCAGCTGCTTCGCGCGCCTTTCGGTCGGGGCGAACGTTGAATCCCAGAATCGTTGCATTGGAAGCGACCGCCAGTTGGACATCATTTTCGTTCACTCCGCCGACGCCTCTGCTGACGAACGCAAGTTTGATGTCTTCGCGTTCCAGTTTGCGCAAACTGTCCGTCACCGCTTCGAGGGAACCGTGGACATCGGCTTTAAGGACAAGGTTCAACGTGGTGGACTCACCGGCTTGGATTTGTTTGAAGATGTCTTCGAGCTTGGCTCCGCCGCCGGAGGTCGAGGCGGTAGCCATGCTGGCTTGACGTTGCCAATGCTCTCGCGTATCAGCGACTCGGCTAGCAGTTTTTTCGTCAGGGGCCACGGTAAACATGTCGCCGGAGCGCGGAACCTCCGACAGACCAAGAACTTCGACCGGAGATGAGGGGCCGGCTTCTTTGATCGTGTTACCCAGATCGTCCGTCATGGCCCTCACTCGACCCCATGCGGCACCAGCGACCATCGGGTCGCCAACCGAAAGCGTGCCCTGTTGCACAAGCACGGTTGCGACCGGTCCTCGTCCTCGGTCAAGGTTTGCTTCGAGAACAGTTCCGATGGCACGACCGTCAGGAGTGGCTCGAAGTTCCTCGACTTCCGCGACTAAGACAATTTGGTCAAGAAGATCATCTATGCCGTCTTCAGTCATAGCGGAAACGGGGACCGTAATGATCTCGCCTCCATAAGACTCCGGTATTAAGTCATTTTCGGCCAATTGGGCGAGTACTCGATTGGAATCGGCGCCTTCGCGGTCCATCTTGTTGATCGCGACGATGATGGGAACCTCTGCCGCCCGGGCATGATCCATGGCTTCAAGGGTTTGAGGCATAACACCGTCATCGGCCGCGACGACGAGTATGACGATGTCAGTGGCTTGGGCACCGCGGGCACGCATGGAGGTGAAAGCAGCGTGGCCGGGAGTATCGATAAATGTGAGCGCCTCTCCATTTCTCTCGACCTGGTAAGCGCCTATGTGCTGGGTTATGCCTCCCGCTTCACCGTCGGCGACGTTGGAGGACCTAATCCGATCGAGGAGCAAAGTTTTTCCATGGTCGACATGGCCCATCACGGTAACCACGGGGGGACGCGGTGCTGATCCCGCGGCCTCGAGATCGATGTCCAAGGCTTTCAGAATCTCTTCTTCTTGTTCGGCGCCTGGGTCAACAAGACGTAGCTCGGCTCCTAGCTCTGCGGCAAAGAGTTCGATCATGTCATCGCTCAGCGATTGAGTCGCCGTAACCATTTCTCCCTGTTGGAGTAGGAATCGCACGACGTCCGCGGCGGAACGATTTAGCTTGCTAGAAACTTCTTGTGCCGTAGAACCGCGCTCGATGACGACTTCACCTTCAGGAACGGGCGCATCCACAGGCGTGTAGCCGGCGAGTTCCTGGGGTTCCAGTTCCTCGCGCTGGCGTCTACGCCGCTTTGGTTTTCGGCCACGTCGCTGTTGAGGACCTCCTCGAGGGCCGCCGGGACGGCCACCTGGTCGACCTCCGCCAGGACCACCGGGGCCGCCAGGACCTCC
>DGLO01000151.1:0-533 GCA_002388005.1 Candidatus Neomicrothrix sp. UBA4542 | reverse complement strand
GGCCGCCAGGACCTCCGGGGCCGCGAGAACCGCTTGGGCCGCGAGAAGGGCTTGGGCCGCGAGAACCGCCCGGGGCGCGGGGACTACTTGGACCGCTGGTGGATCGATTCCCTGATCGCGGGCCGCTCGGTGCGTCAAGGTTTCCAGCCTGGCGAGCACGAGGGGGTCCAGGTGGAGGAGGAATGCTTTGACCTGAACCGGAACGAGGTGGCGAGCCGGGCGGAGGAGGAATAGGTTTGCCGCTTCCTGATCGAGGGGGCGCCGGCGTTCTGGTGGGCGGAGGGGTTGGCGCTGATCCGATATCTCTATTCGCTGGCGACTCTTCTCGAGCGTTTGGTTGTTCTTCGGCTTTGGGGGCGACACGGGCTGTCGTTTCTTCGACTACGCGTCGCGCTGGTTCCTGACCGCTAGAGGTGACGAGTGGTCGTGCCGGAGGAGCCGTTGGCGCTGCCTCGACCTCGGCGGAGTCGTCTGCCTCATCTTCGGATTCGTTCGCTGGAATTACCGCGGGGGCCTTCTTCTTCGCCGGGGCC
>DGLO01000049.1 GCA_002388005.1 Candidatus Neomicrothrix sp. UBA4542 | reverse complement strand
CCGAAACTTGAGGATTGGTGTCTCCACTGTTCGGGTTAAAGCCGTTGACCAACAGATACACCAAACCCGCCACCACAATCAGCAGGACCAGCAAAAGAGTGACCCATATACGTGTTCTGTCCGTTGCTTGGTTTCTTACTCCAGGTGGATCAACGTTGGAACTGGGAGTTCTCGAAGGGGGTGCGTCCCCCGCGGTTTCGGTTGGAACTGTGCTTTGCGGAGATGGTCGAGTACCAGGTGACGGGGTTAGATGTGTTTGAACCGTCGTCTGGGGGACCGCTCCACCGTTTTGTGTGGCGAGCACCTGTTGCCCGGTGCGAAAACGCCGCAAATCGCCCCGCAAATCGTCAGCGGACGCGTAACGGCGCTCGGGATCTTTAGTAAGGCCGAGAAGACATATCGCCTCCAATGCCGGCGGCACGTCGCCGTTGAATTGAGAAGGCGGGATCGGTGCTTCCTGCACGTGCTTGTACGCGATCGATACCGGGGTATCACCGGTGAACGGCGGACCCGCCGTGAGCATCTCATAGAGCACCACCGAAAGGGAGTAGACGTCACTTCTGGGATCCGCTGCCTGTCCTTGAGCTTGTTCGGGAGAGAGATAGGTAGCGGTGCCCATCACCGACCCAGCCTGGGTCAAATTGTCCGCGGTGTTCCCCGTCAGCGCTCGGGCGATACCGAAATCAGTGACCTTGACCTGCCCCGCAGTCGTGATGAGGACGTTTCCCGGCTTGACATCTCGATGCACAACACCATTGCGGTGAGCGAACGCCAACGCAGCCGCGATGTCTATCGCGATATCAGCTGCCCGGTCAGGGTGCAATGGTCCCTCGGCTCTGATGATTTCGGCGAGGCTTCGACCCTCGACATACTCCATAACGATGTAATACGTGCCCGCCTCTTGGCCCCAGTCATAGACACTAACCACGTTGGGTTGGTTCAGATTTGCTGCCGCTTGGGCTTCTCGACGGAACCGTTCAACGAACGACGCATCGGTCGCATATTCGGGAAATAAGACTTTGACCGCGACGGGTCTATCCAGGAGCTTGTCACGCGCGAGAAACACTTCGGCCATACCGCCACGAGCGATGCGCCGGTACAACTCGTATCTTCCGCTGAAAATGGGTCGGTCGCTGTCAGACATGGGTGTTTCTGAGGGGGTCACTGCGTCCCCTCTACGTTGGGACTCGGGAGGCGCAACACAGCCTCAATGATTGAACGTGTAATTGATGCAACAACAGTTTCAGCGGCGTGCGGGTCGCTGAGTTCGTCACCCTCTAGCAATACCGCAATAGCAAGCTCCGGTTGCGTCACTGGCGCTAATGCCACCGCCCACACATGTGGCTGTTCGGCAAAGCCCGATGCCAGGATGCCTCCCACTTCGACATTCTTGAGGGCGAGCCCCTGCGCATTCCCGCGTTCAACATTTTCTGCCAGCATGCGTCGCAGCGTCAAAGCGGTATCGGGGGCAATGACTTGGCCCAAATTATTTGGCGTGAAATCCCGGATAACAGAACCGTCATGACCTTGTACTTGATCAACGACATGAGGGCGTATTCGTTGCCCGTCATTGCCGACCGTTGCGAGTAGATGCGCTACGTGAAGAGGCGACAGCTTGACACCGATGCCGGCTGCAACGTGGGGCGCTGATAGTGGCTCTTCGCCAGATTGTAGAAGGCCATCTAGCTGGTTGCCGAGGTCGGTTGAAATGCTTTCCGTCAGCCCGAAACGTTCAGATATAGCGCGTAGGTTCGCCCCCCCGAGCTTTAAGCCGATAGTTGCCCAGCCGGTTCGGCAGTAGGTGATGAACAAAGAAGCCATATCCCCGCCGCAGGTGATGTTCCCGTCGTTCTTGATGGTTTGGGTGGGCACTGTGTCGCTTTGAGGGGCCACAAAATCGGAGAGGCCGACTTCGATAGCTGTTGCCGCGGTCACCAGGGTGAAGATCGCGTTCACTTCGGCAAGTTGCGCGTCGGCTCTGTTGACCAGCGGGCCTTCTGCATCGGATTTCAGGGCTACAAAATCATCAGCAACTGAAACCAAATCATGAGACGACAAGTGATTGGGGTTGAAGTGAGGTGCGCTCCACATCGCTAGGACTGCGCCATTTGCCGGGTTGATGACCACCGCCGCGCCTTGATGTCCCGCGAGAGCAGCTCGCGCCACCAACTGGACATCGTGCCTCACCGATAACTTGATCTGGCCGGTGCGGGCGCGATCAACGAAGAAATCCCGTTTGTCCTGAATCCGTACTCCTAAATCATCCCCAGCCAGAAAATCATTGTGGCTTCGCTCCAATCCGCCGCCCCCATGCTCAGCGGAAATGAAGCCAACGAGGTGGGCGTACAGAGAACCATACGGGTACTGGCGCAAACGTGGACGTGCTCCGCTGACGGTTACCGTCTCGGCAACGATTTCCCCGTCGGCTGTGCTGATGGAACCCCTTGGCGCGTCAAAAACCATTGTGATGCCACGAATATTTTGCGGGTGGTCGCGAAGGGCATCTGCTCGAACCACTTGTGTGAGTTCAAGTTGGACGAAAAGCAGGACATAGATAACAAGGAGACCGACACCTATGTGAAGAATTCGCCGGGTCACGACTGACGCTCCGCTTCGAGTTTGATTCCCGGCAGAATGGTGGTTTGATCGGACGCTTCAGGGACAGTCTCAGAGATTTTCAGTAATAGCGCTAATGCCAGATTCCAAGTGAGGAGAGCAGATCCGTTAATGGAAATAAATGGCAGCGACATGGCGCTAGGGGGTAAGAGACGCAGGGTGGTCGCCACCGAAGCCCAGGCCTGACCCCCCAAGAAGACGGCGATCCCGATGGCGAGCACACCGTCGAATTCTCTTCTGGCTTTCGTCGCGATGCGCAAACCCATGCCTGCCAAAAGCAGATACCCCGATATGACCGCGGCTGCCCCAAAGAATCCCAACTCTTCTCCAACAGGTACAAACGCGAAGTGGTCCGTTACGCCAGGTACCCACTCCGCGTTGCCTGCTCCGGGTCCGGTCCCAGTTAATCCTCCCCCTGCTAGAGCAAACGAAGAACGGGTTATGGCCGCTCCCAATTCTGGATTAGACCACGGATCGATCCAAGCGGTCAGCCGATTCTGTAACTCTGGAACACTCACCGCCGCCAAAACCGCGGTCGCAGTTATGGCTCCAAGTGAAAGGACCAGATCTGTTCGCCGGCCGACCGCAACCCACCACATTGAGATGAACACAGCGAACGTGACGGCCGCGGAACCGACGTCAGATTGAAAGATGAGCACCGCGGACGTGATTAACCATCCCCCAAGAAGGGGAATAAATCGAGAACGGTCACCTTCAATGCGCAGGGTTTCGCCCCAAAATTCTGCCGTATTTTGAGTTCGGTGATCGGCCAACCAGCCAGCAAAAAAAATGATGAGTAAAAGCTTTCCTAGCTCTCCTGGAACTACATGAAGCGGTCCCAGCTGTAGAGCAAGCGAAATTTCCGAATCGCTGGGGTCACTGTCGGAAATGAGTGGCAAGAAAACAAGCAAAACGCCCGCAATCCCCAACGGAATTCGAACTATCCGTAACTGGTGGAGACCTCGGATGCCTACTACGACTACGAAAAAGCCGACCACTCCTATAAGCGCCCACGTTGTTTGGCGCGCAGCAAGACTTGGATCTATTCGCACCATTAGTGCGAAGCCAAGACCCTGTAGCAGCGCGGCGATTGGGAATAAAATGCCGTTTGCAGTCGGAGCCCGTTGACGCAACGTTACGTGGGCGACTGCCCACAAGATGAGCAACGCAGCGAGATACGGCGCGACCCTCCATGTGATCTCCACTTGATCGCCGACTGCTGCAATGGCGACTGTTGCGCAGGTGATAAATGCGGCCAGCAAGAGAAGGGTGAGTTCAACTATCCGCTGCTGGTTCACGTCAGTTGTCACCCAGAGCTTCGCTGGTTGGATCGACAAGCCGAGTGCGAAGATCAGCTACGAACGCTTGGGCCTCAGCTAAATCAGCCAGTTGTTTGCCCGAGGTAAGACGTCGAAGGTCTTGGTTGTTGAGTTGGGCGACCTGAATCTCAGTCCACTGTTCCAATGTCGGATCGAACCACAACAGTCCCCCGACCCGACCTTTTTGAATCACGACCTGATCGGCAACTACGCCAACGTGGTAACCATCGCGGGCATACCATCCGATCGTCGCGACCATCGCACCAGCGGCGATCAACAAAACTAGTGAAATGATGACCGCTCCGAGACTTATCCCCACCCGGTCGTTCAACCAGCTTCGTTGTTTTTTGGGGTGGCTGGATGAACGCTTCGATGGCAACTCCAACGCGTCAGTCGAGTCAATGATTTCTGGGTTCGACTCATCTTCCAGTGAAACAACTTGAGATTTGTCGCTGTCTTGTGGCTCTGTGAGGTCTTCGTCATCTTCGCTGTCAATGTCGTCGATCTGCACGTTGACGACAAGCACAGTTGAATTGTCCCGACCCCCGCGCTCGTTGGCCAAACGAACAAGTTCTCTAGCGGTGGTGCTCGGGTCGTGGCTGATCGAGAGCTGTTCGGTGATTTCGTCATCATCGATCTCGTTGGTCAACCCATCGCTGCATAACAAGAAGCGGTCGCCAGCGACTGGGTCGAGAAGCCATTCGTCGACTTCAACCTCAGCGTGAACACCTATCGCCCGGGTCAACATGTTCCTATAGGGGTGAACGGCAGCGGCTTCTTGGGTGAGTTCCCCCCGACGCATTAGCTCACCTACATAGCTGTGATCGTCAGTCAGTTGTATGAGCTGATTATCTCGATAGTGATAAACCCGTGAGTCTCCAACATTTATGACGGCGAATCGGCGACCCTCATCTTGTTGGGTTAATGCCAATACCGTCAATGTGGTGCCCATCCCATGCAGTTCGGGCTCGGCAACCGCTGTCTCGTGCACCACTTTGTTTGCGTCATGCACGGCTTCGTGAAGTTCGTTGAGGGTTTCGGGTTTGGCCTTTGTCAACGTACGCACTGCGAGGTTCGCCGCGACTTCCCCTCCCTGATGACCGCCCATGCCGTCAGCGACGACGAAAAGGCCCCAGTCCGCGTACATGGCATCCTGATTGCTCGCTCGAACATGGCCTTGATCAGTTGCGCCTCCCCAAGAGAGCCGCAACCGGCGTTTCGGTGCGTCGTTCACGACATCACCTCAAAAACAGTTGAGCCAATCTGGAGGTGGTCTCCGGTTTGTAGATTTGTCGCCGAAGAGACTTTCTGCCTGTTCAAATATGTGCCGTTAGTTGACCCTAAATCCTCTAATACATGATCGTCGTCGCGTCGGAACACCCGAGCATGGATTTGGCTGGCATAGGTGTCGTCGATCGTGATTTCACACGTCGCCGCGCGCCCAATCGTCAATTCGCTCGCCAAATCGTGTCGCTGTCCCGACAATGTCTCGGGGGTCCTGATGACCAGTACCCTCGCTGGGCGGTCATTTCTTACAAAACGGTTTCTCTTAGGAAGATTTTCGCGTAACGGCCGCACCCCAACCCACACCGCGCGTATCACCCTGAAAAAGAACAAGTGAATCAAGACCAGTAACAGAATTGTCAGCAGCCGTACGAGTTGCGGTGACATCAAACAGCCTCAACTCGGAGGTGATGGTCGCCGATTGTGACGATGTCTCCATGAAGTAAACGGTGAGTCGCGATAGCTACCCCAGCAACCAAGGTGCCATTGGTGGAACCTAGATCAACGATGAAAAGGCCATGCTGGTCGGCACGGATTTCTGCGTGGTGACGGCTGACGTTTGAACCGCCAAGGACAACTCCACAATCGTCGTTCCGGCCAAGAATCTGCGGTGTTGTGATTTCGACCCGAACACCGTCAGAGGTCACCAGAACAGCACTGTCGCCTATAGGGGCTTCTCGAAACTCTCCAGATAACTCGAAGCGACCTGTTCTGAATCGAGGGTTTGTTGCGAAGTCGATAGAGAGCGGACCGGAAAAGCCGTATGCATTCGAACGTGCGTATCCCTGTGCCGTTTCGATGAGTTGCCGTCGAAGGGTTTCTTCGACCTGGGTAAAGCGAGCCCTGTCTTTTTCAGATAACGCGAAAATGAGATAGTTGGGAACAATGGTGTGACCTCGGATATCGGTAGTTCGTTCTTTTTCTAAGAGACGACCGACTCTGTTTCCCAACGCTGTGGGGCGTAACCCGGTTCGAAAGGCGCGCGAAAGGGCGTTACGTATCAATCCGCGGATGCTTTTGAAACCCATCGTGCTCCGAGTGTACGGCCGCCCAGTAGGGCGTAGGGGGTCGCCGGACCCTGTAACTGTGGAGGCGCGGGTGGGTGCGTAAGAAACACAATGTGCGGCTAGCCTTGGCGGTTCTTGTAAGCGCGAGTGGCGGAATTGGCAGACGCGCAGGCTTCAGGTGCCTGTGCCCGCAAGGGTGTGAGGGTTCAAGTCCCTCCTCGCGCACTGCACGGTGAGATGCAGCGTTGGTTACCGTCGATGTTGCGGCATGTGGGAGGCTCGAGTCGTATGGCTCGCAAAGACGCGCATTCTTCAACCAAAGGTCAGGTGGATGATGGATTGGCTGCCGCGCTTGCACAGTTCAACAAGGGCGTTGTGGCCACCCGTCAGATCGACAGAGAACAAAAAGCTCTTGCCAAAGCGGAAAGGCGACGCGACGCTGCGGCAAAAAAAGTCAAGGACTTGATGCAAAGCGACGCCGGCTCAGAGGAGAAAACTGTTGCGGAAGCCGAGTACGCGGACGCGTTAGCCGAGTGGAATCGCTTGAGCGGCACTGATGCCGACAATGATGCAAAATCGGAAACGCTGAACATCGAAGAGCGAAGCGACACCGAAGCGCCAGCCGATCCCGCGTCTGAAAGTTCTGCGTCGAACGACATCGCGACCGAAGCGGTCGGCGAAGACGAAACCGTTTAGTGCTTGAGTGTTCCCTCGAGAACCAGCAGATGCCGCTTTGCTTCGAGGCCGCCGGCGAACCCAGTGAGTGAACCATCAGCGCCGATTACTCGATGACAGGGCAGAACGATCGAGACAGGATTACGCCCGTTTGCAGCGCCGACCGCGCGAACTGCTTTTGGGCGACCAATATGGGCCGCTTGTTGGCTATAGGTCCACGTTGCCCCATAGGGGATTTCGGCGAGCGCTCTCCACGTTTCGGTCTGAAACTGTGTGCCCCGCAAATCGAGAGGAACATCAAAAGTTTTTCTTTCTCCCGCGAAGTATTCACCAATCTGGCGGGCGGCCATATTCAACACTGGGTCGATTCGAGACAGAACCATTGATTCGGGAAGACCGACTCGATCCTCGTCGTGGGGCCACAGCACAGCGCGTAACCCAATTTCTGTGGCTACGAGTGTGAGTTCACCCAATGGGCTGGGCATTCGACAAAGCAGATGGGGTTCGTCCATTAGGTAGTTCCGACCTTGTGAGACGCATTCCATAGGTGCTGTGAGACCCAGGACCTGAAAGGTCGCCATGGGGCGGAACGATCATCTAACTCCCGTGCAGTGATCTGTATGCCAAACAGGGCGCTCGCGTTGCGGCGGATCCCTAGATCGGAAGAAGGCATAGCGTCATCGTGTTGAAGGATCCTCATAGCGGCCACCTGAGCAGTCCATGGGCCTATTCCCGGCAGAGCGCACCAGCGTAATGAGATTTCTTCGATGGTTCCCGACATTGTGAGGTCAAGACTGCCGTCTGCGACTGCTTCGGCGAAATGTTGGAGTGTCGCCTTTCTTTGGTTAGTGAAACCCAATCCGCTGAGATCGGCGTCCACCAGGTCGGCGGCGGAGGGGAAGCAGCGACTGAGCGCACTGTCGTCTGCGATTTGCCGTCCGAGTTTGTGAGCGATTCGACCAGCGATGGTGGTGGCTGCGGTCACCGAAATTTGTTGCCCAATAATTATTCGGACCGATCCTTCGAATCGATCCCAACAGCGCGGTACCCGCACCCAGGGTTGCTGCGTAACGAGTTCCCCTACGAGACCGTCATGTGACAAGTGTTCAACTGCGGGACCGGGGGTTTCGTCGATAGCGAAAAGAGTCCGCAAGCGCTCCATGTCGTCGATGAGGTTGACGTAGTTCTCCCCGTGCACTTGTACCCGCAGATGTTGTCCGTCCTGCGCGTCTTCCACCTGAAGTACCCGAGGGTTTCCGTTGTGGTGTGTGATTCGACGGTATGAGCTGTCGGTGACTTCTTCGACCCCGGGTGTCGCTCGTGGTTTCAGATGATCTAACAATTGTTGAAACGAATATGGCCGGGTATATCTGACTAAAAGTTCGACGGGGCTGCTTCGATTTGCGGGCGTGTGGCTGCCGGGTCGTCGTCGCAGACTCGCAATGGAATATCCCCACGCTTTGGTGGTGAGGTTCTCCAACTGTTGTTGTCCGGTGAGTCCCACCGCTCGGGCAATGGTGGGGGCGTCAAGTGTGGTTTCGGTCGCGAGTTGTCGAGCAAACTGTGTTTGCCGGTAGCGACTGATCTGTGTGGGGCTCGCGCCAAGGTGACGAATCATGGTCCGCCGTAGATAGTGGTGACTGCATCTGAGGCGAGCAGCTAACGCTGTTTCTGACTGATCGTTGAGGAAACCTTCTTTGATGAGGAGGAGAGCGGTTTCAACTACAGGCGGTGCGTCTTTGACCGGGGGTATGCCACCACATAACCGAGGGCGACAGGTCAGACACGACCGGTAGCCGGCTGCTTCAGCGGCCGCACCGTTGGGAAAGATGACATCGCCGGGGCGAACAAGTGAACCGCACTCGGAGTCGCAGTAGATGTTCTTTTGAGAATCGCCGCTCACGGTCACCCATCCAGTATCGGTCAACCCAGGTAGCGGGCGGCGAACTCGGTGACCGTCAAGGAGATTTGAGGTGCCGGTTAACGGATGGGTTGTTTCCAGCCGTTCAAATAGGTCACTTCTTCGACCGGACGACGTGGGGCAGGGTGGAATGTGTCGCCGGTGTAGAACGCGACAGGTAGCAACGCGCACTGACTTACGGTCGATGGAATGCCGAGAAGCTCTGAGATCTTGGCTTCGTGAGCGAGATGAAACGTTGTCCAAGTGGACCCCAAGCCTCTAGCGCGAGCGGCAAGTTGGAAGCTCCAGACGCCGGGCAGCACCGAACCCCACCAGCCTCCAGCGGAGCCTTCATTGTTTTCGCCGGCTGGTGGACGATCCAGGCGCAAAGGGATGACCAGAGCGGGAACTTCGTGGAGATGGTCGATGAGATGAACTGATGATTCAATCACCCGTTCGGTTCGTTCATCGGTGCGTATGTCTGCACTGGCAGCGAGATAGGGGCGCCCCACTTCGCTGTAATAGTGAGCTATTTCGGCTTTGAGTTCGGGGTCGGTGACGATGATCCAACGGTTTCGTTCAAGGTTGCCGCCTACTGGTGCATGCCCTGCTACTTCTATGCATTCGAGCAGTAGTTCTGTGGGCACGTCGCGAGTGAGATCGAGCCGTTTGCGGACTTGTTTGGTGGTGGTGAGTAGCCGGTCGACTTCGCTGAGGTTGAAATCGTTCATCGGAACGCCGGGATTCCGGTGATTTCTTGGCCCAGGATTAGGCCATGGACTTCTTCGGTTCCTTCATAGGTCATGACAGATTCCATGTTGTTCGCGTGACGCATGGGGCTGTATTCGGTGCTTACGCCATTGGCACCCATCATCGCGCGTGCAGTGCGGGCGGTATCGATAGCCACTCGACAGTTATGTCTCTTTGCCATCGAGATGTGATACGGCCGGACGGTGTGAGCTTCTTTTAGTTTTCCGAGTGTCATCGCCTGGAGATTCGCGTTGGTCATTTGGGTCAGCATGTCAGCGAACTTGATTTGGCTGATCTGAAAACTTGAAAGAGGTTTCCCGAATTGTGGGCGACCTTGCTGGTAGTCAAGAGCAGCGTTGTAGCAGTCGCGGGCTACGCCGACTGCTCCGAACGCGATGCCGTAACGGGCTTCGCTGAGACAACTGAGCGGAGCGCCGATGCTGACGGCGTCGGGCAGACGCATTGACTCTGGAACGACCACGTCGTCCATGTAGAACTCTCCAGTAACCGAAGCTCGAAGCGACAATTTGTTCTGAATCTTTCGGGCCTCAAATCCGTCGGAGTCGGTGGGTACCAAGAAACCTCGAAAGCCTTCGTCGCTGTTGGCCCACACGATCGCGAGATCAGCAATTCCCGCATTTGTGATCCA
>DGLO01000107.1:5867-7470 GCA_002388005.1 Candidatus Neomicrothrix sp. UBA4542 | reverse complement strand
CATTTATATGTAGGTGAAGAAGCGGTGGCAGCCGGAGTGTGCACAGCTCTGAACGACGATGATCAAATCAGTTCAACCCATCGAGGACATGGACACCTGGTGGCCAAGGGCGGTGACTTTGAACGCATGATGGCAGAACTCATGGGTAAAGCCACCGGTTACTGCAAAGGCAAGGGCGGATCCATGCATATATGTGATCTTGACCTTGGGATGCTTGGGGCAAATGGAATAGTCGGAGGAGGTGTCCCCATCGCAGTAGGCGCCGGCTTTGCAAACAAGTACCGAGATGATGGTCGGGTATCGGTTGTTTTCTTTGGCGATGGAGCCTCCAACATTGGAGCATTCCATGAGGCCGCCAACATGGCTGCCGCGTTGGGGCTACCAGTGGTCTTCGTCTGCGAGAACAACGAATACGGAGAGTTCACTCCTCGCGATCGAACGATGGCCATAACAGACGTCGTTGACCGAGCTGCTGGGTACGGAATGCCGGGAGTAATAGTCGACGGCATGGACGTAGTAGCGGTATACGAGGCAGCTACGGAAGCGGTGGGTTTGGCCCGCTCCGGACAAGGCCCCTCATTTATCGAAGCCAAGACCTACCGCTTTTATAACCATCACGGGATTCAGACTCTAGGAATGAAGTACCGCTCAGATGACGAACTTGCCGAATGGAAAAAACGTGACCCCATAGACATGTTCGAAGCCCGATTAGCCGATTCAGGCGTGTTAACAACAAAAGCCGCTCAAGCAGTCCACGAACGAGTTGCAGAAGCGGTCGAACAAGCTATCGCCTTCGCTGAGGAGAGCCCTCTACCAGATGCTGCAAGCATGTACGAAGACGTCTATTCAGAGGTGACGACATGACTGTTACTGAAACCGAAGCTCGAACTCTTGCCTATGGCGCGGCGTTTAACGAAGGCCTTCGCCAAGTCATGGAAGAAGATCCTGATGTTTTCTTTGCCGGTGAGGACGTAGGAAAAGCTGGCGGGGTCTTTGGGTCCTTTGCCGGTCTCAATGACGCTTTCGGCGATTTACGTGCTGTTGACACTCCTATTAGTGAACAGGCCATCGTAGGCCTCGGCATTGGAGCCGCTGTCACTGGATTGAGACCAGTTGTTGATGTGATGTTTATGGATTTCATGTTCGTGGCCATGGACCAGATAGCGAATCAGGCCGCGAAACTCAAGTACATGTTCGGGGGGAAAGCAACACTGCCTCTAACCATCACCACCAGTGCTGGTGCCGGGCTATCCGCTGCCGCCCAGCACAGCCAAAGCCTTGAGGCGATGCTGTGTCACGTTCCGGGTCTGAAGGTTGTCATGCCTTCAAACCCGCGCGACGCCAAAGGACTTCTAGTCGCCTGCATCCGGGACAACAACCCCACCATCTACGTCAAGAACAAACGGCTGCTAGGCCTAAAAGGCGAGGTGCCTGAGGAACTGTACGAAGTGCCCATAGGGGTGGCCAATGTCATTCGACCGGGATCTGGCGTGACGGTAGTCACCTACGGGCGCATGGTCCAGGAGTCAGTCAAGGCTGCGGACCGGCTCGCAGAGGAAGGCGTGGACTGTGAAATCATCGACCTTCGGACGGTGCAACCCCT
>DGLO01000107.1:1517-5480 GCA_002388005.1 Candidatus Neomicrothrix sp. UBA4542 | reverse complement strand
CGATTCGGTGGACTCGGCGCGGAAATAGCGTCGCAAGTGCAAGAGCAAGCCTTCGACTACCTGGACGCTCCCGTTGGCAGAGTCGGAGCACCGTTCACACCGGTCCCGTTTAGCCCATCTCTGGAAGCCGAATATGTCCCGAACGCGGACCGGATCGTGGACGGAATCCGCGAAACATTAGGAATGTGACCGGGACCGTCGGCATTATCGCTAACCCGGTCGCCGGAAAAGATATCCGGAGGCTGGTGTCGTCGGCCTCGCCGGTGTCAGATATGGCGAAGATCGGGATTATTCGGAGGGCCGTCGTCGGCGCTGTCGAAGGTGGCGCCGAGCGGTTGCTTATCACCGATGATTGTCGGGCCCTCGGGCTGCGCGCGATTGATGAACTCTCCCTAGATGCCGAAGTGGCGTTTCTGGATACGCCGCCCTACGACTCGGCAGTTAACTCTCAAAACGCGGCCGCAATCTTTCAACAGCAAGATGTAGGCGCGGTCATAGTGCTTGGCGGTGATGGGACACATCGAGACGTCGCAAAAGGCTGGCGAACCGCACCGGTGGTAGCAGTATCGACGGGAACGAACAACGTCTTTCCTCGACAAGTTGAGGCCACTATCGCCGGACAGGCAGCCGGACTAGTTGCTTCCCAAAAGCCACCGATTCACCAAGTCGCGGATCAGGCCAAGATCATTGACGTCGAACTCGACGGTGGAGCAACCGAACAAGCGTTAGTGGATCTCGCGCTTGTGGACGATTCCTTCACCGGTAGCCGCGCCGTCTGGAACGGCCAGCAGCTGCTTGAGATGGTTGCGGCAATTGCGGAAAGAGCAACCGTTGGCCTTTCATCTATCGCGTCCCGGGTAGCTCCAACCAGCAGACATCAACCCGGTGGAGTGCACGTCATCTTTGGGGACGGCGAGAGGTTTCGCATACCGATTGCACCCGGCTTGTTTAGCGAGGTTGATATTGCTTCTTGGCGCCGACTCCAAGCCAATGATTCTGTTGAGATTTCAGGGCCGGGAGTATTGAGCTTTGACGGTGAACGCGATGTCGTGTTGGCTTCCGGGCGCAGTGCCCGGGTCACCGTTTCACATGATGGGCTCTGGGTAATTGATATTGAAAAGGCGATGTCGCTTGACTGCGGAGAGGTCCGTTAAGAAATGGCTCAACGATTCCAGATGCCCAAACTCGGCTTAACCATGGAGGAAGGAACAATTCTTCAATGGTTAGTCGAGGATGAAACAGATGTGGTCGCGGGTCAGGCAGTGCTCCTCATTGAGACAGACAAGGTCGAAACCGAAGTTGAGGCAAGTAGCAGCGGGGTACTCAAACAACTCGGCGAAGTCGATGAGGCCTACCCGTGTGGAACTCTGATTGGCTGGTTTCTCGAACAAGGTGAAACACCACCGGTGACCCAACAGCCAGAACCCAACAAAGAGCGACCTTCGAAATCAACGGATTCGCCAACGTCAACTTCGGTTAAGGCAGCAGGTCCAGTCAGATCGCAAGACGAACCAGGCCGCGTGTTGGCGTCACCCAGCGCAAAGCGACGTGCCCGCGAACTAGGCATCGATCTTGCAACTATCACCGGGTCGGGGCCCCGAGGCCGGATCATCAATAATGACGTGGAGGCAGCCGCGGCGAATCCAACTGCTACCTCGGGGTCATCGACACGGAGCGGATCCCAAACACTTGCCACCTTTGCTGCCCGGAACCTCGCCGATCTCATCGGTATTGAACTCGATGAAATTGAGCCAGCTGGCCCAGACCGAAGAGTCAGTCGACTAGACGTCATTCACCACATTCAGGCCCTCTTAACCCCCACTACCAATGAACCTCCCAAATCCGAATTAGCAGCACCAACACAGACACCGACCGAAGTGATCCCAATGACTGGGATGCGGGGAACCATTGCCCGCCGCATGCACCAGTCATTGCAAGAGATGGCTCAGCTCACTATCACCATGGAAGTCGAAATGACAGCGGTAGTGGAAGACCGCGAAACACGGAAAAGCGAAAATGAGCCGCCCGGGTACACCGATTACGTAATTGCTGCAACCGCCGCAGCGTTGCATCAGCACCCCTATGTCAACAGTCAAATCACCGGAGAAGGTCTCGCTCTGCTACCGGTTGCACATGTCGGCATGGCCGTCGCGTTAGACCAAGGATTGATCGTTCCGGTCATCAGGAATACCAACTCTCTTGATCTTGGAGAACTAGCTGGAGAAACCAAACGTCTCGCACTCGCGGCCCGCGAGGGGAAGCTAAAACTAGAGGAGCTAGAGGGCGGAACCTTCGCCGTGACAGCGCTGGGGATGTATGGCGTTGACAGTTTCACACCGGTCATTAATCCGCCCAACACAGCCATCTTGGGTGTCGGGAGATTACGCGAAACCGCTACCTGGCAAAACGAGTCTGTTGGCGGGGTCACCGCCCTAACGCTCAGCCTTAGCTGGGACCATCGTGCCTTCGATGGAGCACCAGCCGCTCTATTCCTGCAAACCGTAAAACAGAAGCTTGAAGAATGGGAGAGCGGTCCTCTCTAACCGCGCCCCTCCACCTCGTTGTTGTTTTCGTCGTCTCGAATTTGTCGATAGTGAGCAAGAGCCTTTTGGTAGTGCTCCACTTCAACAGCCCCAGAAATTAGGTACCTGTTATCGATGACGACGGCAGGCACACCGTTAACACCGCTGCTTAACGCCTCGTTGTACTCAGCGAATACCTGACTCTCAAAGTCTTTCCCATTAGCTTTTAGGGTCTCTTCGAAAACCCCTATATCGATGTCTGTCTCGCGAGCAACTTCGAGGAGTACCTCAGAACTCGAAATGTCACGATTCCCTATGAAGTACGCCCGTAACAGGTTCTGGTGATAGCGGCGCCAGGTCTCCTGCCCGAAGGTGGCAGCCGTTTTACCTGCAATGGCTGCCGGCAAAGAGTGCGAAGGTGGGGGACTGGCACCGGACCAAGGACTGTTGAATTCAGCCAAAGGCTCAAGCCCCGCTGGCCTCTCCCAACTTTTCGTATATTCAGTAAATTCTGCGAGTGTCCTCTGCTCAGGCTGAGGTCGCAACAAGAACGATTTCCATTCGATAGCAATGCCATCTCCCTCATGTACAGCTAATTCGTCAAGACGTACCGCCCCGACCCAACACCAAGGTCAGAGATAGTCGGACCAAACGGTCATCTGCACTGCTTCGGAAGGCATGACCTAAAGCGTAGATCAGAGCCAAACCCGTTAGCTCTGCAACTGAACCCTCAACAGCAACCCTTCGGGAAGGTCAGCGGTCGCTTTTCAGGTGGGAATGATCACCGAATGATGTCAGATGGTCCTTGTGGCTGTTTCGGTTCCCTATTGCTCTTCCTGGGCGGTACATCGCCAGTAACGCTGGCTGGGCCAGGCCCCCATTCGTTGTCTTCAGGCCAGCTGCGTGAGCAGTACCACCACAAAAGCACCAAGCCTCCGACCCCGGTCAACGCAATAAAGATCCACTTTCCGCTTCGTCCAACGTCATGGAGGCGGCGAACACTTAACGCGATGGCCGGGATGATGTAGGCAATTCCGTAAATGCTTTCCAACGGACCCGTGTCGTTGCTGTCCAGGTCCCAGATGCTCGCGGAGATTCCCCCAAGAACGAAGACAATGATCATCGAGATCAGAAAAGTCCACCAAAAAGCAGCCCTCGACGACCGTCCTCGGAAATCGGTGTACCGCCGCCAAGATTCGACGTAGTAGCTCAAAACCTTCATCTCAAAATTCTATCCCCAATATTTTCGGCCAGTAGTCAACCGCTGTGTGCCTCACGGTCACCCCTGCACTGCCCAGCGGCTTAATCGGCTCCAAACCAAAGCGACACCACTCACGGTCCGGTTCTGATTTGGAGACTCTTCTGAGGCACGGGCGAATGACCCGAAGGTGGCAGAATTAATAGATGGGAGCATGCCCAACACTGAAGACTGAAAGGCTTA
>DGLO01000107.1:0-1164 GCA_002388005.1 Candidatus Neomicrothrix sp. UBA4542 | reverse complement strand
TGGCCGACTACTTCGCGATGGAGAACAGCCCAGAGGTTCGAGCTGGGCTTCTCACTCCTGATGATTTCGGGCAGCCCGATGCTTCCTACAAGATGGCCGCTTGGCTAGGCCAGTGGGAACTACGAGGCACCGGCCACTGGGCTGTCGAAGAGAAAGAAACGGGGCAATTCGTTGGAAGCGTCGGGTTGAACCAGTCAGAAGTCACCCCTCTTGATTGGCCAGGAGTGGAAGTGGGATGGACACTCCATCCCAACCACTGGGGCTGTGGTTACGCGACCGAAGCAGGAGCAGCTGCTGTGAAATACGGGTTTGATAAACTCGGAGAGAGCCGACTCTTCAGTTGCATCGTTGCTGACAACTCACGGTCCCAAGCAGTGGCTCAACGACTCGGATTCGAACTAATTACGGAGAAAACGATGTCGCTACTACCCGCCCAGCCCGCGCAAACACATCAGATCTGGGCTTTGGACGCCAATTAGAGATGACGCACAAGATCGCGGTCGTTGGGTCTTCTGGCTCGGGCAAAACGTTCATAGCTAAGCGCTTGGCACAACGGTATGGCCTTGAGCACGTGGAGATGGACTCCCTGGCCTTCGAAAGTGGATGGGAGCTGCGACCTGTAGCGGAGTTCAGGATTGATGTCGAACAACGGCTCAATAGTGCAACGCCAGGGTGGGTTACTGACGGCAACTGGAGTTCGCTCGGGGGAATCCAATTGTTGCTGGCGACAAAGATCATTTGGGTGGACCTTCCGCGTCGAACAGTCATGCGTCAAATCGTCCCTCGAACCTTGTTCCGGGTCTTGACCAGAAAGAAGCTGTGGGGTGGAAATAGAGAACCGTTCAGCAACCTCTACAGCCGGAACCCAGAGAAAAATGTGATCTTGTGGAGTTGGCAGAACTTTCATGAGACACGCGAGCGTTACGGGCGATGCCTAACAGATGGTTCATGGGTGCACGCCGACGTGGTTCATCTTCGATCGCGAAGCGAAATCAAATCTTTCTTACAGGGATAACGGCAGATCCGGTTGGTGTCAGCAGATGTAGCTGACCGCAGCGTCACCTGGCAGTAGTTGGAGTCTCAACCAGTGTTCATCGACTGAGAAATCACTGCGAAACCTGCGGTGGCTTCAAGCCTTTTCCCCACTACCGCCTGGTATTCCTC
>DGLO01000040.1 GCA_002388005.1 Candidatus Neomicrothrix sp. UBA4542 | reverse complement strand
TGTACCGCCGGGTAGACGCTTGCCCCTTCAGCATAATTTTCGGGCCGGTAGCGAACGAGACACGCAAGCACCACTACTGGAGTGTCTTCAAAATGGTCAACGAAATGTTGCATGGTTCGAGCCATCCGGGCTTTGGGTGAGTCCCCCGCCTCACCCGATCCTGCGTCATAGCCGTCGTTGGATTGTTTTTCGTTCCAAGCTCCTCGAAACGACTCTCCCAGTAACGCTTTTGCTGCTCGGGCGTTGGGGCCGTCGCGAAGGACCAGAAATCTGAACTTCTGTCGGTTCGATCCGGATGGGGCGCGACCGGCGTGCCACAAAATAGTGTTGAGGTCGTCTTCTGGGATGGGCTCAGGCAGATACCGGCGAATCGCTCGGGTGGTAGCTAAGCCTTCCAACAACCCCAGTTCTCTCGGATCGGACATCATGAGCCCCCTTGGGTTTCATCTAACAGTTCGACAACGTTGACAATGCTTTGCCCAGTGACCACCCCAACCACACGACCAGCTGTGTCAATAACCGGAATGATGTCGACGTTGGCATTCTCCATCAACTCGCTCACCTCGCGCACGGTCCACGACAGGCGAGCCGGGGTGAGATCGTGAATCATGATGTCGCTACATGGAGTAGTTGACCATTGGTCCTGATCGACATCTCCAGCGTCGCTGACTCTCACAACCCCCTTAAATTGTCCTTCTTCGTCAACCACAACCGCTTCGAGTTGTTTATGGGGGAACGCAAACCCCCACACAAAATCTGACAGAGAATCGGTGGGAGATACGGTCCGAAATTCTCGACGCATCGCCGACGTGATGGGCATTTGGAATCTGCGTTCTAGGTGACCAACACGGGTGTCTCGCTGATAGTCCGACACCGACGACCCACCAACGACCACTTGGCTCACCGCGACCGCTATCAACCCGGGGACAACGAACGCTGGTGCTCCTGTGGATTCGGCGACGAACATCACAGCGGCGAGAGGTGTCCGATAGCCGGCGGCAAGGAACGCTGCGACACCAATAAACGGGAAGAACGCCATCGATTCGAGACCTACGTCGATCCAGCCGCCCACGATGCGACCAATGATGAGACCGAGCACTGCCAGGGGGATGAACACTCCACCGACACCGCCGCTGGCTATGAGCGTTGAGGTGGCAACAAATCTGATCGCAAGCAACATGCCCAACATGGGGAGTGTTTCGTCGGGGTTCAGCACCCATCTGAGTAGTTGCCCCTCAGCCGTTGGCCCCAGCGACAGCGACGCGTCAAACAGCGCATCGCTTAACACCACTAACCCCGCAGCGATCACGCTGCCTGCCGCCGCGAGCATCCACCACGGTTGGCTTTGCTGAAGCCGTTTGGCTCCTTTGATGGCGCGACTGAACGCCATTGCCGCGATCCCGCACAGTGCACCCACGATGGCTGCTCCGAGGAGTTCTCGTTGACCGAAACCGACGCGCACCAAGTCGGTTCTCACCTCAAAGGGCAGGTCGTCGCCAAGACCCGTCACCAACACATAGGTGACATAGCTGGACGCGCTAGACAGCAACGCCGGCAACAGCGCTCGCCGACCTAAATCTCCTTTGTATGGGGACTCCAACGCAAACAGCACCCCTGTGGCTGGTGCCTGAAAAATGGCACTCACCCCGGCTGCGGCGCCTGCCACCAACAATGCTTGACCGTCCTTGTCTCTGAACAGCCACGACAGTCGCCGTTGGATCGCCGATCCTGTCGTCGCCCCGGCATAAATTGCGGGGCCTTCAAGTCCTGCTGCTCCCCCTAACCCGACCGTGGCGATACCCGCGATTAACCGAAACGGAAAGTGAAGCACTTTCAGCACATATGACTTGTCGTGATACCCCCGTATGTATTCCTCAGATGTCGACGGCGACAACGGGTCGCCCGCGTCTGCGCGACGCAACACCAGCACCGCGATCCACAGCCCCAACCCGGGCGCACAGGCCTGCTGGAGCAAGCTTCGATGTAGTACCGCTTCGAGCAGAACTTTCTCTGCAAGCACCACTACCCCAGCAACAATCAACCCTGTAGCTACCCCTACTCCGGCGTAGATGGCAAAGCGAAAAATCCGGTTTCTCATAGCGCGGGAAGCCCGTCAAAGATCATTGTCTCCATGATGCCCTGCTAAGAGAACAAAGCGGCCTCGCGTGTCGCGGAATCAGCCAGATTTTCTGCACGTCGGTACGCTTACGACTATGACCAGTGACCGGTTCTATTTCCGTCAACTGCTTTCGGGTCGTGACTTCGCCACTGAAGATTCGATGGCCGCGCAAATGGCCAACTTCGTGTACCTCATCGGTGATCGGAACACCCGCGACGCGGTAGTTGTTGACCCCGCGTACGGAGTCGCCGACATTCTTGACATCCTCGATCGCGACGACATGAACCTGAGTGGGGTGCTCGCCAGCCACTACCACTCCGACCATGTCGGCGGTTCAATGATGGGTCACACAATTGAAGGTGTCCGAGAGCTGCTCGAGCTCAGGGGAACGAAAATTCATGTTCAAGCCGAAGAGGCTGAGATGGTGAAGAAGGTCACCGAGGTAAGCGACGGCGACCTCCAGGTGCACTCCCCCGGTGACCAGATCCTTGTCGGGGACATCGCCATCGATCTGCTGCACACACCAGGGCACACACCTGGAAGTCAATGCTTCCTTGTCGAAGGAACACTTGTAGCCGGCGACACCCTTTTTCTCGAAGGGTGCGGGCGAACCGATTTGCCTGGCAGTGACCCGGCAGCGATGTATCACTCCCTTCACCACACACTGGCCAACATCCCCGATGAAACAGTGCTGTTCCCCGGACACCGCTACTCGTTTCATTCCTCAGCGACCATGGGAATGACCAGGGAAATGAACTACGTGTTCAAACCGGACTCAGAAGAACAATGGATGATGATGTTCGGCCAATGAGCGAACTGCTATCTCCCATCGTCGCCGTCGACGACGTCGCTCAACGTGATGACATCATTTTTTGTGACGTCCGCTGGTATCTCGATCGCACTCCTGGACGCCGAAAGTTCCATGAGGGTCACATACCGGGCGCAATCTTCGTTGACCTGGATGAACACTTAGCGACATTGCCTCAAAAAACCCGGGG
>DGLO01000108.1:3597-7587 GCA_002388005.1 Candidatus Neomicrothrix sp. UBA4542 | reverse complement strand
AACGCTGCAGGGTGCTATGCGCCGCAACTTGGCGAAATGGTTGGGTACGACGTCCCAATAGTCTCAGTAATTCACCAGTATTTGGTCACTGAGGCGATACCGGAAGTCGCCGAGTTGGACTTTGAGTTGCCAGTCATTCGCGATCCACGCGCGTCGTGTTACTACCGGCGCGAAATCGATGGACTGATTGTCGGACCGTACGAACGCGCCGGAGCCAAAACATACGGTGTCGATGGCATCGACTGGGACCTGCATTTCTATTTGACTCCGCCAGATCACGATGTACTGATGCCTTGGCTTGAGTTGGCCGCTCAACGAATCCCTGTGTTCGCTGACGCTGGTATTCGAGCAACAATTTCGGGTCCCATCACCCACACTCCCGACTCGGGTTACCTGATGGGACCAGCACCGGGACTCAAGAACTACTGGATGTGCGCTGGGGCTTCCATCGGAGTGACTCAAGGGCCGGGCGCTGGAAAATATTTGGCTCAGTGGATGGTTCATGGCCAAACCGAGATCAACGTCGCCGAGATGGATCCGCGACGTTTCGGTCCGCATACCTACCCGAAAGGTCCGTTCGCTGAAGCCAAAGCAATCGACGAATTTCATGAGATGTATCAGGTGCGACCTCCCGGGGAACAACGTTTCGCTGGCCGCCCCATTAAGACAACACCCGTGTATGAACGTTTCGGAGAACTCGGTGCTCAGTGGATGGAGATATTCGGTTGGGAACGGCCCCAATTCTTCGGACCTGCCGAACGGCACACATTCCGACGTTCCAATGCTCTTGACGTTGTCGGCGACGAGGTTCGCGGCACGCGACAACGAGCCGGCATCGCTGATCTCACTGCGTTTACAAAGATTGAGGTAACGGGCCAAGACGCAGCCTCTCTGCTTGATCGTCTTTCAGCCAACAAACTGCCAAGCAAGAACGGTGGCATCCGTCTTACTCACATGTTGACCTCTCAAGGGGGGATCGAATGTGAGATGACCATCACCCGACTAGCGCCGGACCGTTTCTATCTGAACAGTTCAATCATGGGCGAATTACACGATCTCGACTGGCTCACCCAACACGTTCTAGAGGACGAAAATGTGACAGTTCGCGATATCACTGACGAACTAGCCATACTGGCAGTCAGTGGGCCTCGTTCCAGAGACATCATTCAACCTCTCACCGATGCCGATCTCTCAAATGAACAGTTCGCGTGGCTTAACGCTCAAGAGATCAGCGTGGCAGGAGTTCAGTGCGTCGCTTTGCGAGTGAGTTACGTCGGTGAACTGGGATGGGAGCTTCACCATCCCATCGATTCGATGCTTTCGCTTTATGACGCTCTTGTGGCATCGGGCGAACCTCATGGGCTAGTTCACTACGGGAGCTACGCAATGAACGAAATGCGCATCGAAAAGGGATATAAGGCATGGGGTTCGGAGTTGACCACCGAAATCACTCCGATCGAAGCCCGGATCGAACGTTTCGTTGACCTGTCAAAGGATTTCATCGGTAGGGACGCAGTCGTAGCTCGCTCCAAGGAACCGCTGCCGATGGTTCTCGTCTACTGCGAAGTGGACACCAAAGACACCGAGTGTCGAGGCAACGAGCCTGTCTACTTGAATGACGAATTAGTGGGCATCACCACAAGCGGCACCTGGAGTCACACGTCCGACAAGAGTCTCGCTTTTGCCTATGTCAATCCTGAACTTGAGGAAGCCGGATCCCGCTTCGATATCCGAGTCATGGGCGAACGCTGCAGCGCCAAAGTGTTAGAAGCTCCCGCTGTTGATCCCCACAACGTAAAGCTGAAGGTGTAGTCGTGGAACGCGGGGGTCCTTCGCGACGAGCTGGGGGGCGAAGTGCGCGGATCGCGAAACGCTCCGCCGAAGTTCCGTTGGAAGCTCGCGCCGTCCGGCCCGGTATGCCCGGTGGCGCATACCAGCCACTCACTCAAGAGCAAATGATCCAAATCTTTGATGCTGCGCTGACTCTTCTTGAGGACATTGGAATGGGTCAGGCCACCCCAGAGTTCGTTGCATTGGTGACATCAGCGGGTGGCACCTTGGACCAGGATCAACGTCTTCATTTTCCAAAGGCAGTTGTCCGAGCCGCTATCGAGACCGCTGCAAAGGAGTTCACCCTCCACGGTTTTTCTTCCCAACATGACGCTCTCATCGGTGGGCAGCGCGTCCACTTCTCAACCGGTGGCGCCGCTGTTTTAATGCTGGAGCACGAAACGTCGACATTTCGTCACAGTTCCCTAAAGGACGTATATGAGATTGGTCGGGTCATCAACGCTCTTGAACACGTCCACATTTATGTCAGAACCGTGGTTGCGCGAGATATGGAAACCTCTAGGGAACTTGACCTCAACACTGCCTATGCGGTCATGGTCAGCACCGACAAACCCATCGGCACCTCGTTTTTTCAGCCCGAACACGTTCACGAAGTCGCTCAGATGTTTAACGTTGCACTGACTGGCGACCCTGATGGCGACGAGTTTCGCAAACGCCCGTTCTGCATCGCCAACAACACCTTTGTGGTGCCACCTCTCAGATTTGCTGAAGATTCGGCGTTGTGCATAGCGGAACAAGTTCGCGTCGGTATGCCCATCAATTTGCTCTCAGCTGGACAAGCGGGGGCCACCTCGCCTGCAACTCTGGCGGGTTCTCTTAGCCAAGCACTTGCGGAGTGTCTTGCCGGACTTACCTGCGTGAATCTGTTGTCACCCGGTCATCCATGCACGATGGGCATGTGGCCTTTTGTTTCCGATCTTCGCACCGGGGCCATGTCAGGTGGATCAGGAGAGGAGGCAGTACTCAACGCCGCCGCGGCCCAATTGATCAATTGGATCGGTTTACCTTCGGGTGTCGCCGCTGGAATGGCGGACTCCAAACTGCCAGATCAACAAGCTGGTTACGAAAAGGGAACAACCGTGACCTTGGCCGCTCAGGCCGGGGCGAACGTAGTGTTCGAATCAGCTGGCATGCTGGCCTCACTTCTGGCGTGCTCTCTTGAAACTTTGGTAATTGACAACGACCTTCTTGGCGCGATTGCTCGTACCGTCAGAGGCATTGAAGTGGACACCGACTCCCTAGCAGTTGATGTGATTCGTGAGGTCGTTGAGGGCCCTGGGCATTTTTTGGGTCACGAACAAACTCTCCGCGTGATGCAAACGGAGTACATCTACCCGTCTGTTGGGGACCGCTTAAGTCCCGAAGACTGGGCTGACGCCGGCTCGTTGGATGTTCGTGCCCGCGCCCATCAACGAGTCGAGGAGATTCTTTCTCTTCCAGCGCCGTCACATGTACGTCCCGAAGCGGACGCTTTGATTCGCGAGTTGTTCCCGATCCATCTGGATCTTGTTTGATCGTGTCAAATTCTGAACATCGACGTGGGTTATTTCTCACCTCTCTAGGGGTGGCTGTGATAATCCCCGACGCGACTTTTGTTCGGCTGGTCGACGCGCCAAGTCTGACCAACGCTATGTGGCGAACCGGGTTGCTGGGAGTGTCGCTGACTGCCTTCCTGGCTTTTCGTTACCGACGCTCCCTGCCGGCGCGTTTAGTGTCGCTGGGCCGCTGGGGTGTGATTGCGAGCCTTTTGTCAGGTACCGGAACCATCTTGTTTGTTGTGGCGGTCGATCATGCACCTGTCGCCAATGTTCTCTTAATTCTCGCTTTATCTCCTTTCTGGGCCGCCATATGGACGCGAGCGGTAGTCGGCGTTTCGGTGGCCCGTAGAACAGTGATATCCATGCCTTTTGCCTTGGCGGGAGTAGCCGTCGCAGTGGGCGCGTCCGGCGATGGGATGTTCGCGGGAGGCAACATTGCCGCTCTGTTGTGTTCCCTGGGCCTTTCAGCAAACTTGACGATCGTTCGGGTCCACAAGCATTTAGACATGGTCCCGACCGCGGCCTGTGGAGGGTTTCTCGGTTGCGCGGCCCTAGCCCTCGTAGGCACTGATCCGACATTACAAACCGGCGATCTCATTCC
>DGLO01000108.1:0-3259 GCA_002388005.1 Candidatus Neomicrothrix sp. UBA4542 | reverse complement strand
GCTACTAGGCCTCGTCATATTGCCTGTCGCTATGGCCTTACTAACTTTGGGGGGCCGACTCCTACCCAGCCCTGAAACCGCATTGCTTCTGTTGGGCGAAACCGCGATCAGCCCCTTGCTCGCATCACTAGTCGTTGGCGAGTCAATTTCGGGTCAGGCCTTTGTCGGGGGCTCCCTTGTAGTAAGCGTGTTGATAATTCACGCCATGGTCGGGTTGCGCAACTTTGCGCCTACCAGGTGAGTTGCGCCAGTCCGATGCACGATTTTGCTGTTAGGGGCGGGAGACATGATCGGCGCCGTTTTCCAAGTGCGCCGCCGAGTCTTTCAGTTGGTTTACCCAAACGTGTGCCAGCCTTCGGATAGAAAGTCGTAGCCGAAGGTCAGGGTTCCCATGCTCGTTCGGGAGGCAATACCTCGATTTCGCCGTCGTTTGACCAGTCGAGTTACCTTCAACAGGTCGACGATAGGGCAATCCCATACCTGGCAATGCCATCATGGCTGCTAGTGAGCACCGAACATTTACATGCAGTGGTCCACGAAGGCCGAGGACCCTTCGCCGTGCTGGTTCACGGTGCGTTGGGAAGCCGGTCATATTGGCATGAAAACATTTCTGCGTTGCAGGAGGTTTGTAGACCAGTTGTCGTGGAGTTGTGGGGTCATGGTCTCTCGCCAAGCCCAACGGATTTGGGGCGTTACGAACCCGCTGGGTACATAGCGGAGTTCGACCACCTTCGAACTGAATTGGAAGCAGAACAGATCTGGCTCATTGGGCAGTCCATGGGGGCTGCGTTGGTAATGCATTACGCAGTCTCAAAGCCTCACCATGTACTGGGATTGGTCATAACCAATTCAGCCTCAGGTTTTGCCGAGCCAGAAGAGTGGCGAGAACGAAACCGAACCGTGGTACGACAAATAGCGGACCAGGTCGACGCTGAGGGCGTGGAGTGTCTGCGCGACAGCTGGGTCAATCCCGGGCGGTCGCGTCGCATAGGGGACGACACTCTCGAATTATTATCCAAAGAATTCAGCGAGCATTCTCCTCAGGGCATCACGGCCTCGTTTCGTACCACGAACTATTCGCTGCCGCTCGGTGATTTGCTCGCCGATATCTCGGCGCCTGTACTTTTCACTCATGGTGCGGAAGAGCAGAATTTTCAAAAGCACTTGCCGAGGGTGAAACTCATCCCTCAAATCGAGATTGTTGATCTCCCAGCATCACACGCAGTCAACGCACATGACCCCGAAGGTTGGAACCGAACCGCAGTGGATTTCATTAAGCGACACACAGACAACGGAGTTTGAACTCGTGGAACCAGAGAAAAACACTGGAGCGGGACCTCTCGCAGGAGTCAAGGTAGTTGACGTGTCCAGCGCGGTCGCAGGACCTTGGGTGAGTTCGTGGCTCGCTGAGCAGGGCGCCGATGTGATCTTCGTCGAAAAGGTTGGGATCCCTGACGTGATGCGCATGACCGGTGCCATGACTGGCGACCAGTCAGGGTGTTGGGTTCACATGCACAGGAACAAGCGGGGCATGGATCTCGACATTCGAACCGATGTGGGACATGAGATCTTGACAAAACTCGTCGTCGAAGCCGACGTATTCATACAAAACTTCAGGCCTGGTGTAGTGGAGCGCTTATCAATCGACTACGCGAGCCTTTCGAAGCTGAATCCGGATTTGGTGTATTTGTCGGTCTCGGGTTTCGGCCCCGACGGTCCCTATAGCGATCGGCCGGTCTACGACCCAATCATTCAAGCATTGTCGGGCATGGCCGAAGCTCAAAATGGTACATACGTGAAAGCGGTCGTAGCGGACAAGGCGACTGCCATGGCCGGCGCCAACGCTGTCCTTGCTGCTTTGTTAGCCCGCGCCAACGGAGCTGGCGGGCAGCATGTGCAGATCGCGTTGCTCGACACGATGCTGCATTGGATGTGGTTGGAGGTGTTCTGGAACGAATCGCTTCCCGATGCGACGCCGACTCCCACCTACAGCGACTGGTACGAACCCTGGGACACCGCCGACGGACAAATTGCCGCTAATTGGGTGAACTTTGCTCAATACCGGGGGGCTTGCGTCGCTCTCGGTCGACCAGAGTTAGCTGATGACCCTCGTTTCGCGACGCGCGAAGCGCGTTTGAGGAATGCAGATGCTCAACGCGCCGAATTCGCAGCCATCCTTAAACCGATGGCGACCGTCGACGCAATTTCTGCTCTTGAGGCTGCTGATGTCCCCTGCGCTCGGGTTCTCTCACGACAGGAGGTTTTTGATGATCCGCAGGTAGTTCATAACGGCCTCGTCGTCGAAGAATTTCATGCCACAGCTGGTCGAATACGGACGGTACTGCCACCTGCGAAGTTCAGTGGCACGCCAACACAACTAGAACGTCAATCCCCGGGCAAGGGAGAACACACCGACGAGATACTTCTTGAGTTAGGTTTCCACATTCGAGAGATTGAGGAGTTACGGGCCAACGACATCGTCGCCTGAGTTAACGCCAACTATGTCTGAGCCTCTGACGCGTTTCGTTTCGTCTGAAGATGACGTCGAAGTAGCTGTGCATGACTTCGGTGGCCGGGGACATCCCACGGTTTTTGTTCATGGCACTGGACTGATCTCCCGCATGTGGGAACCGATCATTGAACGACTAGGCCCCGAGTTTCGGGCAATTTGTGTCGATCTTCGCGCTCATGGCGCGACGATTAATCCTGAGAACATCGATTTTTTCGACCACCGAATGGTCGCTGACCTTTCAGCCGTAGTGGATGCGTTGGCCTTACATGGTGCTTGGATCGTCGGTCATTCGATGGGTGGAGCGACAAGCATTCTGACGAGCCTTGCTCGCCCCGATGCCTTCAGTCGAGCCTGGGTCTACGAACCCGTGATTTTTGAACGAACCGAAGAACGACCTTCCGGAGCTTTCGACTTTGTTGAGGCGACTAAACGTCGCCGCGCTGTCTTTTCTTCGCGAGCCGAGGTCTTGGAGCGCTACGCCTCTCGCCCCCCGATCAACGAATTACACGAGGAATGTCTAGAGATTTACGTACAACATGGGTTTAACGACCGATCCGACGGTTCGGTGGAGCTGGCGTGTTCACCGTTGCTTGAGTCTCGAGCTTATGAACAGTTTCTTCAACAGGGGTGGGATCGCCTTCCTGAGGTGAGTATTGACGTACTTGTCGCGTACGGGGGCCGAGGCTCGGACCGTCCGTCAACAGCTGCGCGTTCGATTGGCAACCGCATGCCCTTTGGAGTGATAGA
>DGLO01000001.1 GCA_002388005.1 Candidatus Neomicrothrix sp. UBA4542 | reverse complement strand
TTATTGAGTGTCGTCGGGGTTCCAAGCGCGAGCGATGGCACGGGGGAGTTCCTCTATCCATTGGATGAGGTCGTGACCGCAAATTCTTTCGGTGAAATGATGAGGTGATTGGTGGAAGTGAAGCCATGCTGCCCATGCTTCCGTTGCTTGATGAAACCCTTGTTCCAACGTACCTGCGCACAGATGCACGAATGGAGCACCTTCAGGCTCCCAACGGGTTTGCTCGCTGGGAGGCATACCAGTGGAATATGCGATGCAGTGACCGAATCGTTGCCTATGCATCGAAGCAGTAGCAAGGGCATGACCAGCACCATCGGAACATCCGAATATTGCGCGAAATTCTCGTTGATTGGAAACACCGAACTCCGTCGCTGCCCAAGCCGAAAGCTCATCAACAAAAAATCTTTGGTGGCGATCAAAACGTTGATCGTCGAACCCTGGAAGGTATTCCAGAGCTCGCTCGTTGCCGGTCCTATCCATCGGAGCGGCATGAGGTGCGACAAGAACAATCGGAGGGATGCGTTTTTGGGTGATAGCGGCATCTATTCGACGGATGTAAGGCTGAATCATGTTGCCATCAGTTGCGTAGATCACCGGGAGGGAATCATTACTGGTGTGTCCGGGCGGAAGATAAACCTTTACCCGACGGTTTTCGCGCAACGAAGTGCTAGCGAAGTCGTGAGTTTCCAATGACCCGACGAGGGCATCATCTTCGTGGCTTGGAAGTTCAGCGGGGGCAGAACTGCCCCGATACCGATGATCCACCGGACCGCGCCCGCCGATCGGGATTCCATTCTCGTCAAGAGGCCAGAATCCATAGCCGAAAACCGCTTCAGGCAACCTTTCAACACGAATTTGCGAACACCAAAGATTGGAAGGACTGCCGTCCTCTTCTCTTATGTTCCACATCGGAAGTTCGAAAACAGGACCAGGGATGATGCCCGCCGCTTCCGCTTCACAAACGATGGTTAGATCGTCTCCGTTAGCCCAAGCTCCCTCAGGATGGCTTGCAAGTCCCGAGCGCAGATCAGCAGCGCTCGGATCGAACCATATTCGACAAAATTTTTGACCGGGTGGTAGACCATCGCTTTGGCCGCGTTCTCGTGCTCGAGACCGATTTTGTTCGTCTATGCCATGACGCATCTGTATAAGAGGAGGCAATCCGAAGTCGTTCCGCGTTTCGTCATCAGCGATTCCGTCCAGCGGGGCCATCACAAGATCACCCTGATGTTCAAGAACTACGGTGCCGAATCTCTGTGGCCTACCGCTCATCAAGGCAACTTTGTCAGCGCATTCAGCGAACAATGCTCCTGCTCCAGGGACCCCCGCTTGATGAGCGCGTCCAGCGAGTTCTCCTGCAATGGGTAGTTGCTGAGCTCCGGCGTGAACGGCGATAGCCCGAGAGGCTCGGAGAGCTTCGGCGCCTTGAAGATTCGGTAGCTCTTCGTGCTGCAACAGCTGCCTCACGAAAAAAGGAGCAGTCTCAGGATCGGTGGTTTCAAGCTGTGATAGCAGATCGCCGATGACGCTCACAGAGCCTCCTCGTGGCTTATTTAGGCTAGCCCCCATCTCGATTATGGACCTGATCGATTCAAAGTGAGAGCCGAGATGACCTCAAGACGTAATCGGTTGTAGCGTCAGTGGGAGAACTCAATAACGCCGCGAAGCAGCAGAGGAGATCACGTGTCCGAAGAACTCGTCCTGGCGGAGAAACGAGACCATATCCAGATTCTTACGCTTAATCGCCCCGCTGACATGAACGCCTTTAACACAGCCTTAGCTTCGGCGCTCGGAGAAGCTCTCGAAACTATGGATGCTGATCCAGACATTCGGGTCGGGGTATTGACTGGTGCTGGCCGAGGGTTCAGTGCAGGAATGGACCTCAAACAGTTTGCTGATGGTGGAATCAACGCTATGCCAAACGTCGCTGACAGAGGTTTTGCCGGTATCACAGAAAAAAGTTGCGCCAAGCCTTTAATTGCAGCAGTGGAAGGCTTTGCTTTGGCCGGCGGACTTGAGGTCGCTCTTTCTTGTGATCTCATAGTCGCTTCAGAAGGTACAAAGCTCGGTATTCCCGAGGCCGGGGTTGGTCTCTTTGCCGGTGCGGGAGCACTACTTCGCTTACCTCGACAACTGCCGTACAGCTTGGCGATGGAAATGGCGCTGACCGCTGATCCAATAACAGCCGAGGTGGCGCATCAGCACGGAATGGTGAATCGGGTTGTCCCCAAAGGCGAAGCTCTTGATGCTGCTCTGGTGATCGCAGAAAGGATTTCCAAGAACGCACCTAAAGGCGTTCGTGCGTCAAAAAAGCTCATCAAGGAAGTTCTCGGAGTATCTGAAGCCGAATTCTGGAATTTTCAGCGGGCAGAACTTGAAGAGGTGTTTGCATCGGAAGATGCGTTCGAAGGAGCCACCGCGTTCGCTGAGAAACGCTCGCCAAACTGGCAAGACAAATAACTGAAACCGTTGCCAGTCAGCCGATGGAGCAAACGAACAGATGTCGTTCGAGGAAACCGCTACGACGCGCGTTGGGATCAATTAGCCCGCTCCGGTCAAAATATTCACGGCGAAGCCGATTTCGTTGACTCATATGGTCCCCGCTCGGTCCTAGATGCCGGTTGTGGAACCGGTCGCGTCGCAATTGAACTCGATCGACGCAATATCGACGTGGTGGGAGTTGACCTCGATGAGACGATGCTACAAACAGCGCGAGAAAAAGCCCCGGATCTCAATTGGGTGAGTGGTGACTTAGCAACCATTGAGTTAGATCAAACTTTTGATGTTGCCGTTCTGGCGGGCAATGTGATGATCTTTGTTTTTCCCGGTTCCGAAAAAGCGGTTCTTAGTAACGTTGCGAGCCATCTCACTCCGCGCGGTGTAGTCATAGCTGGTTTCGAAGTAAATGCCGACGGCATTGGGCTCGTCGAATACGACTCGCTGATGTTTGAAATAGGTCTTCAGCCTGCTGGACGATGGAGCACCTGGCAGCGGCAGCCCTATCAAGGCCAAGGGTACGCGGTGTCGGCGCATCGGCGACCGGCGAATCTAGGTAGATCGTTAATCCATGGGGAGTCGGGCGAGTAGTTCGATTTTTCGTTCTTCGTACTCGTCAAAATCGATCTCTTCGTTGTCGAACCTTTTTTGCAGTTCCTCTACGAGACGAAGTAAATCTCCAGCAGAGATTTCCTGATCCAGGTTCCCATCAAGCTGTGCAGCGTTTTCATCAACAACCGGGTCCTCGTCTTCATAGACGAGAGGTCCGCTTTCAGGTGTCTTTCCCATTCGCTTGGCACGTTTAGCGTCGGCTTTGGCTTTTTTGGCTCTGTCCCGCTGGAGTTTTTCGAAGGTTGTGCGGCTCCCAGCCATGGTGACTCCTTAGTAGCGGCGCGAAAAATCAACTAATCATCTGTGGGCCGGGTACTTCGCCGCCAAAGAGGGTGTCCTACATGGGCCGATAAATGGCAGCACGGCCAAAAGAAGAGTTTAGGGCATGATTATTCGATTTTGGTGGCTCTGAGCAGAGATCGAGGACGCCGCCGCCGTTGATTCTGGAGGGTTCGCGGGTGTCGCTAAATGGTTGAAATACTTTCGCCGAGAGTTATGTCGGCCACTCAAAGCCAGAAAATTTGTCCCGTAACAACTTCTTGTTGATTTTCCCCGTTCCCGTATGGGGGATTTCGTCGACAGCGACTATGGCATCAGGCAGCCACCACGAAGCGACATGGGGTTTGATGGCTTCCAAGATCTTCTCGCGTTCGAATTTTGCGTCAGGTTCGAGAACTACCAAAAGAAGGGGACGTTCTCCCCAACGATCGTGGGGCATCCCCACAGCCGCCGCTTCAGCAACCCCAGCCGCGCCGACAGCAGTGTTCTCCAGTTCGATAGAGCTAATCCACTCGCCGCCGCTTTTGATTACGTCTTTAGAACGGTCAACGATTGCTATATAGCCCTCCGCATCCATTGTCGCGACGTCGCCAGTCCGCAGCCACACGCCGTCGCCGTCTGCAACATGGGTTGTGTCGTCGTCTAGTTCAAAATAGGCCCCTGCGACCCAAGGCCCTCTGGCTAAGAGTTCTCCCGGGCTGGAACCGTCGCGCGTGACGTCTTCTCCGTCCTCGTCAACAAGCCGAAGCTCTACCCCATAAAGTTCGCGTCCGGCCATGGCCTGGCGACGGCGTTGTTCTTCACGATCTAGACCAGTCACTCGGTGAGTGAAACGCCCAGCGGATCCTTGGGTCATTTCGGTCATACCCCAAACATGGGAGACAAAGACCCCGTAATCGTCTTCCAATGTGTCCATAAGGGAACGCGGAGCAGCTGAGCCACCGACTGCTATCCGTCGCAGCGACGGGATGTCAAGACCAGTTTCTTTGAGGTGCTGGACAACCGACAGCCAAATCGTTGGAACACCAGCCGAAAACGTGATCTGTTCCTCCTGTATCTGTCGGACAAGTGCTGCAGCGGAGAGGTCGGGGCCAGGCAGAACTAACTTGGCGCCCGACATCGCAGCAGCAAACGGAATAGCCCAACCGTTGACATGAAACATCGGTACCGCCAGCAGTATCGACTGGCTCGAATTGACGTCGTGACCGTCACCGGTGCATGTGGCCCAAGTTTGCAGAACGATCGAACGATGGCTCTGCACCACCCCTTTTGGGTCGCCGGTAGTCCCGGAGGTATAACAGAGTGTCGCGGCGCACCACTCGTCCAATAACGGCCACTCGTTGATGAGCTTGCGCTCATTAATCCACTCTTCGTAGGCGACAGCGTTAGGTAGTGAAGTATCTGGCAACTCGTTCGCGAGTACCACCCAAGTACGTACTGACGGCGTATCGGGAGCGATCGCTTCCGCTACCGGAAGAAAATCCGGATCGACGAAAACCAGTTGGTCGTCGGCGTGCTTGACGATCCATGCAATCTGCTGATCGCGAAGCCGCGGATTAATCGTGTGTAATACGGACCCGAGACCCGTAATCCCGTAGTACACCTCTAAGTGCCGATGGTCGTTCCACGCGATGGTGGCAACCCGATCGCCCGGCGAAATGCCTTCGCTAAGCAACGCCGCGGAGACCTGTTGAGCGCGCGATCTGATCGCTGACCAGTTAGTGCGGTGTACAACCCCAGATGAATCGGTCGCAATTACGTCGGTGGTGGAATGGTTCCTTCCCGCATATTCAATGAGACCTGAGACCAGTAATTGACGGTCCATGTTCAATCCGCGAAGCATGTTGTCCTCAGCGGATCTCGGCGAAGAATGAACGAACATCCTCAATGAACAGTTCAGGTTGTTCGAAAGCGGCGAAGTGACCGCCCTTAGGCATCTTGGTCCATCTACGAATATCTGAGTAGATGCCTTCACTCCATGCTCTTACTGGCGGAATGATTTCGTAAGGGAAGCAAGCGACACCAGTAGGAACAGTCACAGGTGCCGGTCTTGAGGATCTGAAGCTCTCCCAGTAAAGGCGTGCCGAAGACGTTGCTGAATTCGTGACCCAGTACAACATGACATTGTCGAGCATTTCGTCGCGAGTCAGAGCGTCTTCTGGGTGACCTTCGTTGTCGGTCCATGCCCAAAATTTCTCAAGAATCCAAGCCAGCTGCCCGGCCGGAGAATCAGTTAATCCGTAACCCACGGTTTGTGGGCGTGTTCCTTGCTGAGTTGAGTATCCAGAATCCCACTCGGCGTAATGGGCCGCAGCCTTCAACGCGGCCTGTTCTTCCTCGTTCGGCTCGCGATCCTTGGGTCTCTTGCCTCTCATCACCATATTGAGATGAATCCCTAGACACCTCTCGGGATGACGGCCCCCAATTGCAGTAGTAATCGCGGAACCCCAATCGCCGCCCTGCGCCCCGAATCGGCCGTAGCCAAGACCTGCTACTAGCTCAGTGAACACATCAGCAATTTTTTCGACCCCCCAGCCTGAAACAGAGGGCTTGGCGCTAAACCCGTATCCCGGCAGAGAAGGACATATCACATGGAATGCGTCCTCAGCGTTTCCTCCGAACGCTGTTGGGTTCGTGAGCGGCTCGATGACTTTTTGAAATTCAACGATCGAACCTGGCCAACCATGAGAAAGAAGCAACGGCACCGCGTCCTCATGGGGTGACCGTTGATGAATGTAATGAATTTCGCAGCCGTCGATAGGAGAAGTGAAATGGTCAAATCTGTTCAGTGCCGCCTCGCGTTCACGCCATTTGTAGGACTTCGCCCAGTAGTCACACATTTCTTGGACGTAGCTGAGGGGAATACCCTGAGACCAATCTTCTACTAGCTCTTTCTCGGGCCAACGAGTTCTAGCTAGGCGATCACGCAGGTCGTCTAGAACCTCGTCGCCGACTGCTATGACGTACGGACGTATCTCCATGGGGACAACCTAGCGTTGGGGTGAAGCCAAGGCCCCGTCAGTGTCTTTGGGCTCAGTGGTGGTGGCCCGGAAGGCTAAGTGAAATCAGATGCAACTAGGGCGGTCGCCATTAACCCATCGATGCTTATGCACAGCCCGAAGCAATCCACAAAAAGATTGGGCCATGGACCATGCGTCACTTTCGAGCCCGTTTTTTGAGACGAAGCCGTTTGCCAGCGTTGAGTTCAACTTTTCGGAGGCGAAGGTCGGCGGGTGTCACTTCGATGCACTCGTCGTCTGAAATGAACTCGAGAGCATGTTCCAGAGAAAGATCTCGGGGTGGACTCAGACGGATGGCTTCGTCAGCCGCTGCGGCCCTGACGTTCGTCTGTTTTTTCTCTTTACAGATGTTTACGTCTATATCATCCGGTCTTGGATTTTCACCGATGATCATCCCCTCGTACACGGTTTTCCCAGGACCAACGAAGAGTGTGCCGCGGTCCTGAAGAGTCGATGCTGCGTAGGCGCTTGTTATGCCCGAACGGTCAGCGACAATGGAACCAGAGTGGCGGGTTCGAAAATCGCCTGTCCATTTCACGTAGCTTTCAAAAACATGATGAAGAAGTCCGGTGCCGCGAGTCTCAGTAAGAAATTCGGTCCGAAAGCCAATTAGACCGCGGGCGGGAACGACATAATCGAGGCGAACCCAGCCGGTGCCGTGGTTACTCATCTGTTCCAAACGACCACGCCTTTCCCCGAGAAGTTGAGTGACGGACCCCACATGTTCGTCGGGTACGTCAATAGTCACGCGTTCGGTCGGCTCGTGAGTCAGCCCATCGATGATTTTGGTGAGCACTTCAGGCTTGCCCACCGTGAGTTCGAAGCCTTCGCGGCGCATAATTTCAACGAGGACAGCGAGTTGAAGCTCGCCTCGGCCTTGAATTTCCCAAGCATCAGGCCGTTCGGTTGGGGAAAGGCGCAGTGAGACGTTGCCAACGAGTTCTGCATCTAAACGACTTTTAATTTGGCGGGCTGTCAGCTTGGTGCCATCACTGCCCGCGAGAGGTGAGGTATTGATCCCCACGGTCATGGACAGACTTGGCTCGTCGACTTTGATCACCGGAAGGGCGCGCGGTGTGTCGAGGTCGCTGAGGGTTTCGCCGATAGTTATTTCGGGAATACCTGCAACGGCGACAATTTCTCCTGGTCCTGCTTCCAGCGCGTCAACGCGTTCCAAACCCTCGGTTACATAGAGCTCAGCGACTCGGGTGCTGCTTATAGTGCCATCGGTCCGACACCAGGAAACCATCTGGCCTTTTTTCAAACGACCGTGCACGATCCTGCATAGAGCAAGCCTTCCGACATAGGGGTTCGCGTCGAGGTTGGTGACCCATGCCTGCAAGGGATGTTCGGGGTCATGGCGGGGAGCGGGAATCGTTCGAATTAGAACGTCGAATAATGGGTTCAGATCATGCCCCGGAGAATCCAGGTCCGTTGTGGCGGTTCCCTTTCGGGCGTCCGTGTAGACGATTGAGAAATCGATTTGTTCATCTCGCGCGTCTAGGTCAAGGAACAACTCGTAGGTTTCGTCGACGACTGCAGCAATACGGGCATCGTGCCGATCGATCTTGTTAATAACCAGCACTACGGGAAGGTTGAGAGCCAAGGCTTTTCGCAACACAAACCGTGTTTGTGGCAGCGGACCCTCCGAAGCATCAACTAACAGGACGACACCATCGACCATCGTCAGAGCGCGTTCGACTTCCCCCCCAAAGTCTGCGTGGCCGGGAGTGTCAACGATATTGATCTTGAAGTGTTGCTCTGCCTCGTTCTTCCACCTAACGGCGGCGTTCTTGGCGAGAATGGTTATGCCTTTTTCGCGCTCAAGATCCATAGAGTCGAGAATTCGGTCAGTAACGTCAGCATTCTCGCGAAAGGCTCCGGACTGCCACAACATTGCGTCGACGAGCGTCGTTTTTCCGTGATCTACATGAGCGATGATCGCCACGTTACGAAGGTCATCGCGCGCGACTGAAGGTTCGGTAGTAGTCAATGGTTTCGAGGTCGCGATTGGGGGACGCGGCGACTGCCTCAGTGTGCCAGGATCCGTCCGCGTTGAGGTGCTCAGTCGTAGACGAAGCCAAGTTCTGAAGGTGGTGGTAGTTCGCCGCCTATGTGACCGTCGCGACGTAGACCAGCAATCGTTTTCGCGTCGAGGCCGGCAATAGTGGCGAGTATCTCATCGGTGTCTTGATCAAATAGCGGAGCATGTTTGATGGGCCTGGGTCGAAAGCCATCGACCGTAAATGGTGACGCGAGGTGTCGCATGGGCCCGGTTATGGGGTGATCCACGCGGTCGATGCGAGGGGCGACTCGCCTCTCGTTGGGGGCTGTCCAGGGATCCCAACAAACTTCTGCTTTTCCACCAGATGCTTCAACCTGATCGACGAACTCACTCGCAGACCATTCCCTAGAGCGTTCAAGTAGCTCAGCCACCAGCTTGCTTGCCTCACCAGTTGCCACTACAGCCACCCACCGATCGTTGGTTAACGCAAAAGTCGCTACATCGATGCCCGGTTCGCGATTACCCATCCGACCAATGTTTCTGCCGTGGCGCGAAGCCAGGATGAGTGCCTCGCCCGAGTGCTGCCACATGGCTTCGTGTTGGCTGAGATCGATTTCGATGCCGTGACCGGTCGTGTCGGAGTGAAAGAGGCCAGCGAGCAAAGCGTTCGCTGCGTGGACGCCTGCGGTCGGGTCGGGAAAATAGATGTTTGATACCCGGGCCTCTTCATGTTCGTAACCCTGCCGATGAGCTATTCCGCCCATTGCCTCGATTATCGAGCCGTAGCCGACAGCGTCGCAGTAGGGGCCATCAACCCCGAAGGCAGGCATGCGAACCACGACAAAGCGGGGGTTTACGTCAGTGAGCGTTGAGAAATCGAGACCGAGTTGCGGCAAGACGTGGGCTGAAAAGTTAGCGACTAATCCGTCAGTGTTTCTTACGAGTTCCAAGAAGGCAGATTTACCTTCGTCGCTAGCGAGGTTGATGACGCAGTCCTTCTTGCCTTTGTTTACGGCGTTGAACAAGCCACCGGCTTCGTAAAAGCGATTGTCATGAACCAAATGTTCTTGGCCCGGCCGCATCCCGTGATCGTAGGGACGTTGGGTGCGAAAGCCGTCAAAAGGAGCGGTCGACTCGATCTTTATGACTTCAATACCGAGAGGGGAAAGCACATTGCCCACATAGGGACCTGCCCAGGAAATCGTCATTTCGATGACCTTGAGGTCGTCGAAGGGCCGTAGCCGCAAGTGATGTTCATTGTCGGGACTGGGAGGCTTGTCTTCCCCAACCACCCGCACTCGTTGGTCGACAACGGGGAGAGATGGAGCCTTGAAGGGTCGAACAGCGCCGGTCACCGTTTCTTCAGGAGTGACGATTTCTCCCAGGTAGCCGCGAGCTTCCAGATGAGGGTCCATGAGCGCATCGAGGGGAGTCATCACCATTCCCGCTGCCCATGGAGACTCCAACGCTAGATCGAAGATCTCGCGTTTGGTCCTCTCTGAATACCAAGGGGCGATCTTCTCCCAGATCAGCGGGATGTGAGGTTGTCTACGAAGCCTATTCCGCAGTTCGGGATCATCGATCCACTCTGGAATTCCGTAGAAAAGGCATTGCATTTCCCAATCGATGGGACGAATCGAACCGGGGGCGACGTGGCCGTCCTTGCATTTGATGGCGCCGGAGGGAAACGCGGTAGGTGGATGCGCGCCCACCAATGAACGGACACGTTGGCAATGCAAAGCATCGGCGTAACACAATTCGGTTGCGGTGAGTAGAGCACCTAACCATGAAACATCAATATGTGAAGCGTCGGTTCTAAGAATCGTTTGCGTCATGGCCGCAGCCAGCCCGCCCGCGATGTACTGGCTTTGCCACCCGGGAAGCCTTAAGGGCTCTAACCCTTCGTCTCCGTTAAATCCTAAGAACCCGGTTGCGGTCTGCACTAGTAGTTCATCGGCGATACATCCCGGCGTTGAGGCATCAGCTCCCCACGCTGTTGTCGTCACTAAACGTGTGTTGTGTCGACGGAGGTGCTCTGGATCCCATTGAGAATTTCGAAGATCGATGAGGACATCACTGGCCAGGACGACATCAGCCCAAGATGCGTCGATTTCTTCGGCGTTCACATTGAACTTCCCGGCATTCAGATGAACAAAAAGAGGACTGAGTTCGTCTTCAGCCAAGTCGAAATCGTCGACCGGCTGGTTTCTCGCTGGATCACCACCGTTGGGTTCAACTTTGACTACTTCGGCACCAAGGCATGCCAGGAGGCGTCCGGCATAAGGACCCGAAATTCCGGTGGCTGTTTCTATTACTCGAAGACCGTGTAGCGGGGGTGTCGCCATTGCTACAGCATGTCGCGCGGATTAAAGCGACGCCCAACGACTAGGAGTTTTCGGCCGATTTTTTCTTGTTTCGGGCAATCGTTACCTGCATGGCCTCCGCCGCCTTCTCGTTGCCCATGATTTTGTTGAGAATGGCTTCGCCAGCGCGGTTGAACGCTTCGCGCTTCGTCGATACGAACTCTTGAGATTCTCTCAGTTTGTTGGTGTAGCCGTTGATCTCAGGGATCACGTAACGGGCGACAAGATCCCAGCTATTGGCGGTGTCGCGAGGGTTTGCCCAATCGTGGACGAAGCCGATCGCTGTTCCGAAACCTCCGGTGAGCTCGTGCATGTCGCGAATGAACTGGACCAAATCGTCGGGGGTACCCACCACTGCCGACTGCACTATGCCCCTCGACGCACCCCCGCAAATCGCGTCGAGCGCTTCGTCAGGATCGCTGTAGGCGACAGCTCCTTGCCTTTGCAGAGTGCCGACGATGTATTCGTTGTGCCAACGTTGAAGTCCGTCTCGAGCCTGTGCCCGCGCTAAATCTTTCGTTTCCGCCAAATGCCAATTCATTAAGACTCGCCAGTCGGACCTGTCTACCGTCGCCCCAGACTCGCGGGCGGCGTCTTCGGCGAACTCCCATTGGGTGGCCAAAGCGGTGATGCCTTCCGCCGCCATCGATCCGATGGAGATGACGCCGATTCCGTATTTGCCGGCAAGTGTCATCCCTGAAGGCGACACCATCGACGCGGTAGCAGCGGGCATGTTGTCTTGCACCGGCAGGAGTTGCAACTGGGCATCTTTCATGGTGAACCAGTCGCAGTCGTACGAAAAGCGAGGTTCCCCGCGAAGGAGACGCAAGATCACCCCAAGTGCCTCGTCTTGTCGGTCACGCAGGACCATGGGATCAATATTGAATGTGTGAGCGTCAGAGGGAAGCGCCCCTGGTCCGGTTCCGAAAATCACTCTGCCAGCGGTCATGTGGTCCAACTGGACGATGCGTTGAGCAACGTTGTATGGATGGTGATATGGCAGAGAAACAACTCCGGTTCCAAGCTTGATGCGTGAAGTCCGTTCCCCGGCAGCAGCGAGAAACATTTCCGGGCTGGCGATCATTTCCCAACCCGAACTGTGATGTTCCCCACACCAAAACTCGTCGAAACCTAGCTGTTCGAGTTGGACAACGAGATCAAGATCTCGGCGGAATTGCAGCATCGGGTTTTCGCCGACCGGATGATGCGGAGCAAGAAAGGCACCGAACTGAAGTCCCATCACACGCACGGTCCCGCTGAGAGCTCAGGTATAGAAGTTTGCGGCCGAAAGTTTCTCATAGCTCGAACCTAGTAGTTCTTAACCCCAACCCTTCTATTGGACTGTTTAGGCTTGTTCGGGTTTTCGTGCGAGGTTGAAGGTTCTTAATGAGAAGAGGTGCACCCGATCGGAGTTAATGTGCGGTATGGCATTCGATCAACCTGAGGAGCCCGAACGAAATCTTTCCGACTCTGAGGTGGCTGCCCTTAGAGAGGACGGCGCAATTCGCGCGCCCAAAGTGTTATCTGATGCCTGGGTGGATCGCATAGCAACGGCCATAGACCACACCCAAAAGGCGCCCAGCAAGCTCGGCGAGGTGCTCTCCTTAACAGATCGCGGTTTCACCGCTGATTTGTTCATGTGGCTGCAGAACGATTACTTCAAAGACGTAGTTTTCGGTTCGCCCTTGGCACGGTTGGCGCAACAGGTTCTCGACTCGCCGTCAGTGACTCATTGGTATGACCAACTGTTCTTGAAGGAGCCCGGATCAGATGTTCCGACTCCGTGGCATCACGATCTGACCTTCTGGCCGATTATCGGAGAGCAAATCGTCAGTATTTGGATCCCTGTCGACACCGTGACTTCTGAATCGAGCGGACTTGAGTTCATTAGAGCTTCGCACAGGTGGTCAAATCGCTTCAAGGCAATCACTCCCGATTACAACTCCTATATGGTCAATCCAGATCTTGAAGACATGCCGGACATTGACTCCAACCGCGAGCAGTACGAGGTTCTTTCCTGGGATCTCGAACCTGGGGATGTGTTGATATTTCACCCCCTCACCGTTCACGGCTCTCGAGGTAATTCATCGAGAAGTAAGCGGCGTAGAGCGTTCGCTAGTCGCTGGGTTGGAGAAGACGTCGTTTATGACCCGAAGCCGCACACGATGCCGTTGCCACCAGATCATGGGTTGGATCCGGGCGACAAGCTAGGGGGACCAATGTTTCCGACTGTTTTGCAGGCCACCTAACTTCACTCAGTGCATGTAACGCGAAATCAGCTGGCTTCCGAGCTTTCGCCGGGGTTGTCAGTGTCATCCGTCGGTGTGTGCCTGGGCCCGAATCGTGTTTCGTTCAACACGATGACGACAGTGGATAGGGCGAACCCGATGAACATTCCAAAGCCTGTGAAAATTACCGGGATACTTTTCAAAAGAATCCCAATCCAGGAAACTGCTACGCCAACGGCGATGAACCATGCTGGCTCTATTGGTCGATTGCGCACAATTGCTCCTCGTATATCTCAAAGCTCTACCGTAACCAATCAGTATTCGAATCGCTGCGTCCAAAAGTGGATTTCGCTCACACCCAGTCGCTAATCACATTCCAGGGGTCTTTTGTGCGATCTTGTTGCACAGGTGCAGTGAGCCATCGAATAGATGATGAGGTAAGTAGGTAGGTGCAGATGTGAACAAGTCACGAATCCCGATTGGTGTGATGTTCAACACTGATCGAATGCCAGCGCAATCTTTGGCTGCGTTTGCTCAAAACCTTGAAGCGCTCTCAGTCGACACCCTCTGGGTTCCCGAGTTATTTGGGCGTGAGCCTTTCGCTACCTCAGCACATTTGTTGGCGGCCACCGACCACCTGCGAGTGGCGACCGGAATAGCGAACGTCTATGCGAGAGATGCGGTTGCAGCCGCAGCGGGAGCCCTCACGCTTGCCGAGTTTTCCAATGGCCGGTTTGTGCTTGGGCTCGGAGTTTCCAACGCTGGACTTGCGAACACCAGAGGCCACGTTTGGGAGCCGCCAGTCGAAAAGCTGACCACATATGTCAAGGCCGTTCGAGACGCTCAGATCTCTGTTCCGGGTTCTCATGAGGTTGAAATTCACGTAGCTGCTCATGGCCCCAAAATGTTGGAAGCTGTGCGTTCCTTGGTTGACGGTGTCAGCACATTCCTGCAAACCCCCGACCATACGGCTGTCGTTCGTCAACAAATCTCAGAGAGCACTTCTTTAAACGTGACCCAGATGTGTTTGTTGTGCGAAGACCCGCTTGAGGCTCGAAGACTTGCTCGGCGCGCCCTTGGGTTCTATGTGGAACTGGACTACTACCGGCGAGCTTGGAGGAGCCTCGGATTTGATGATTCAGATTTTGTGGACGGGGGAAGTGACCGCCTCATCGACGGGTTGGTCGCGTGGGGAACCCCTGAGGCGATATTGGAGCGTGTAGCTCAACATGGTGATGCGGGGGCAACAGAGATGGTCGTGATCCCGTTGAATCCGGCTGGCGGAGCAGAACCTCACCTCGCTCTTCTAGAAGAGTTGGCTGGATAAACGCCTAGGCTGACAACAGCCCGCACCTTGGAGGAGTTCCCGTGAGTGGACGACCCCGTGCCGTCGTGGACGGCCTCCCTCAGTACAAGCCAGGGAAATCGGCAGCCCAAGCTGCTGCTGACCACCAATTAGATGAGGCGATCAAGCTCGCCTCGAACGAAAGTTCCTACGGCCCTCTTCCGTCCGTGTTGGCCGCAATTGTTAGCGAAGCCAATTCGTTGAATCGGTACCCCGACCATCGAGGTGAAGCTGTGCGGGACGCGTTGGCAAACAAGCATGGCGTAGACGTCAGCCAAGTGACCGTAGGTTGCGGTTCGGTAGGGCTGCTGCAGCAAGCG
>DGLO01000081.1 GCA_002388005.1 Candidatus Neomicrothrix sp. UBA4542 | reverse complement strand
CGGTCTTTCATTTCTTCGTGAGCTTCAACGCTCCCGTCATGGAACGTTCCGAACCACTTATCTAACGGCAAAAGCAGCATCCCGTAGTTGACCTCAAAATAGCGGTGGTGAAGGTTGTGAAAGTAGTCCCCGCCGCGAAAGCTAGATCCTTCCTTCACCACGAAACGGTCAAACCCAGAGTGCGACGGGGAAGGCGAGATCATGAGATACACCATGCAAAACGTTGCAATAAACGGTGAACCTGGAACGACTACGAACACAAACGGCAACGACATGTACAACAGATGCTCCACAGGATGCATCGAAATGCCACTCCACGGACCAGTGTTCACGTTGCGGTGATGTAAGGCGTGCGCCCAGCCATACAAAGGATCGAAGTGCAATAGGCGATGGTTCAGGTAAAAGTGCACCCCTTCTATCCAAAAGACACCAAAGGTCATGAGTGCAATCGCCCACAGGCTCCTCAACTGGGGAATCGATTCGGTCGCATACAAGCGGAACATGACTGACTCATAAATTGCAGCGATTCCGCCACCGCTTACCAACGTCCAGAAGACGTTGTCGCGCGTTTGGTTATTGAAGGTGAACGACTTGCGGCTCTCGGAAAGCCAGCGAGTCTCATACTTGAACTCGGTGCCTTGCGCCCTGCGAATGTGTAGCCACCAGTGCTGACCACCAATAACTACCAGCATAAGAACCGTGTTTCTGAGCCAAATCAACACAAAGTCGATGACGTCTAGCGAAGCAAATCGACTCAGCTCGGGTGTGAAGAAGTGATACGTCAGAGCTCCTAGACCAATCCACGCCAACGACTGCGGCCACATGAACCTCGTCACTAGCCAGCGAACCATCCTCAACGGTGCCGGCGGTCCCTGGAACAGTGGTGGAACACTGATGGGTTCCGGGTCATACCCGGCGGACCGTCGCATTCGAGTCCTAAGAGCGGTCATGGAGATCCTCACCACCCAATTTCTCTCTAATCAACTTGAAGTTGAGAAACACGATGTCGTACAAGTGTCGTCTAGAACAACCAATTTAACGTCACTCTTGGGTGACATCTGCGTAATGTGACATCAGTTTGCAAACAGCCCAGAGGAGAAACAGCCGTGGAGGACTACAGCGCCGAAGCAGCAAATTTTCGAGCTGACATCAAGAGTTTCCTCGAAGAGAACCTACCCTCGCGATGGAGCGGGATGGGCGGCTTCAGTCCTGATGAGCGTCAAAAATTCGTAGCGGATTGGCGCCGCACCCTGTCTCAACATCAACTCCTTGCCGTCGCCTGGCCCAACGAATACGGAGGAGCAGGCTTGAGCCAGATGGAACGCACTATTTTGGCCGAAGAGCTAGCCGAAGTTGGGGTCCCCAACGGTACCGACAACGACATCTTCTCCATCGGAATGATCGGGCACACCATCATCGAATGGGGAACTGACGAGCAAAAAAATCACTACCTCCCGCGAATACTCGACGGAACCGACGTGTGGTGTCAGGGCTACAGTGAACCGAACTCGGGTTCAGATCTGGCTTCCTTAGCTACCCGCGCTGAACTCGACGGAGATGAGTGGGTAATCAACGGGCAAAAGATCTGGACATCGCAAGGCCACAATGCGAACTGGATTTTCGTGCTGTGCCGTACTGATCCTGCAGTTGTCAAACATGCTGGGATCTCGTTTTTGCTATGCCCAATCGACCAGCCCGGAGTAGAAGTTCGACCCATTGTTAACGCTTCAGGCCACCACGATTTTAACGAAGTTTTTTTTGGCGACGCGCGTACACCCAAGGCAAACGTTTTGGGGGGAGTTAACAACGGCTGGGCGGTCGCAAACACTCTTCTGGCCTATGAACGAGGCGACGACGCGACAACTAACGGGATCCGATTCGGCGAGGAATGGCAGCGCCTAGTAGAGGTCGCTCGTAGCTACGGAAAGCTTGATGACCCAATCATGCGGCAAAGATTCACGGCCGCGTACACAACAACGCAAATCATGAAATTCATGGGTTTACAGACCGTCGCTCGTTCACTTCGCGGATATAGCCAAGGGCCTGAGTCATCGCTTAACAAACTGCTCTGGTCTGAACATCACCAACATTTCACCGAACTAGCAATGGATGTCATCGGAATGGATGCGACAGCACCCGATGGTCGCGACGCGGCTACCGGAGTCGGAGTGGATGACGTTGGTTCCCCTTACTCTTCCCAAGCTTGGGTCACCACATTTATTGGCGCGCGCCCCGGATCCATTTACTCCGGGAGTAACGAAATCCAACGAAACATTGTTGGCGAAAGGGTTTTAGGCCTGCCCAAAGAACCACGCGCTGATGCCGGGCCGTGGAACGAGACAAAACGTTCCTAAAGGCTATTGAATATCTGGGGCAAGTCCGCGAACCACAAAACTTGCTTCATCCTCAAGCGCCCGGACGGTCGCGAGAATGTCCTCATCGGCGAACCCATTGTCGCGGTAGGTCTCAAGGAGCTGTTGCGTGTGTCGACCCATCGGCACAGGAACTTCGAACTCGTCCGCTAAATCCACCGCCAATCCGATGTCTTTACAGGCCAAGGCACTAGTGAACGAGGGTGCTAATCGATCTCGGAGAATTGCTCTGGTCGCGCTGCTCCATACAAAGCTTGCCCCGCTGCTCGCTTCAACAACTTCCCGCAAAATCTTTGGGTCTACTCCAGCCTTGACCCCAAGGAGGAGAGCTTCGGTAGTTCCCATCATCCCAACGAACGCCAACATGTTGTTGACCGCTTTGACGACGTTGCCCGAACCAGCATCCCCGCATCTCACGACCTTGGCCGCAAACGTTTCCAGCAGCGGCAGATTCCGCTCAAAGGCTTCCTCAGAACCGCCGACCATGACAGCCAAAGTTCCTTTGCGTGCGCCGTACACACCGCCCGACACCGGAGCGTCAAGAAAATCAATACCGCGTTCCTGGCCTTCAACTGCTAGCTGGCGACTCAAGGATGGAGAACTGGTACTGAGATCGATGACCGTCGTACCCACGGACATCGTGCCGAAAAGACCCCCGTCTCCTGAAACCACTCCTTCCACATCACGCGGCATTGGAAGCGACAAAAATACGACCTCAGCGTTATCGGCCGCGTTCGCGGCCGAAGTCGCCTTGTCGGCACCTAGTTCGGCCATTCGGTCAAGCGATTGGCTGTTTAGATCGAAGGCCTGCAGGTCATGCTCTGCTGCCAGCAGGTGGGTGGCTATCGGGCCACCCATATTGCCCACACCAATAAATCCAATACGCATGATCGTTCCTCTCGCCGATAATGACCAAGTATTAATGATTTTTTTACCCAAAGAACAAAAGAGCTCTCAATGGGGACCACTCCAGAACCTCAAACGTTAGATGCAATAGTCCTATGCACTAGCTGCAGCGAACCCCTTTTCTAAATCCTCGATGATGTCATCGAGAGTTTCGAGCCCGACCGACAAGCGAATTAAGCCAGGCGAAACCCCAGCATCGGTCTGTTCGGCCTCAGTGAGCTGTGAATGCGTCGTCGAAGCAGGATGAATAGCGAGACTGCGGACGTCACCGATATTGGCTACGTGGCTATGAAGCTGTAAGCCGTCAATGAATTTTTGTCCCGCTTCCGCTCCGCCCTGAATCGTAAAAGCGGGAACCGAACCGTAGCCCCGACCCTCTCCATAGGCTTGAACTCGAGAATGCCAGGCGCTGGAAGCAAGGCCCGCGTACTGGACGTGCTCAACTTTGGGGTGTGCATCCAAATACTCGGCCACGCCCTGAGCGTTGGCGAAATGTCGTTCCATTCGCAAACTCAATGTTTCCAAACCCTGTAAGAAATAGAACGCGTTATGAGGTGAGATGGCCGCACCGATATCGCGAAGTAACTGCACGCGAGCTTTGATGATGAACGACCCGTCACCTAACGCCGGCCAATAGGCCAACCCGTGATAACTCGGATCAGGTTCGGTGAAGTTGGGGAATCGACCGCTGGTCCCATAATCGAAGGTGCCCCCATCAACAATTACCCCTCCTATTGAGTTGCCATGCCCCCCGATGAATTTGGTCATTGAATGCACCACAATGTCCGCCCCCAGGGCTAACGGGTTAAACAGATAGGGCGTCGCCACAGTGTTGTCGACCACTAGAGGAACTCCGATGTCGTGCGCAGTTTGTGATACCCCCGAGATGTCTAGACAGTCATTTCTTGGGTTGCCAATCGTTTCGCCGTAGAACAGCTTGGTGTTGGGTTGCGCTGCGGCTGCCCACGCTTCCAAATCGTCAGGGTCTTCGACGAATGTGGTGTTGATGCCCATCTTCGGAAGGGTGTAATGCAAAAGGTTGTAGGTGCCCCCGTATAACGAGGCGGATGCAACGACGTGGTCACCGGCCTCAGCAAGGTTCAAAATGGTTAGAGTTTCCGCTGCTTGCCCTGACGCCACCGCCAGAGCTCCAGGAATCCCGATAGCAGTGTCGGTTCCGCCTTCAAGGGCTTGAAGTCGTGATTCCAAAACCATCTGGGTTGGATTCATGATTCGGGTGTAGATGTTCCCCACTTCGCTTAACGCGAACAAACCCGCTGCATGATTAGTATCTCGAAACACGTACGACGTTGTTTGATAGATCGGTACCGATCTGCTCCCTGTTGTCGGATCAGGCTCCTGGCCTGCATGAATCTGTTTTGTTTCAAATCCCCAGTTGTCACTCATGGCTTCCTCTCTTAGTGCTGTTGAGTGCTTAAGAGGAGTGGATAAAAGGAGAAGCCTTTGTGGTGAGACGGAGGCGAAACCGCTGTCTCTAGGACACTTCATTGCCATGGTCGCTAAACCTCAGCCGTATCCCTACACAAGGTAGGCAAGCACCTTGGGTGTCCACCCCAGGTTGCTGGGTGCACGAGAGTGCACCGCTCTTGATAACGGGGCCATCTGAGCATGCTTCAGCTCTCTTCGCAAGGCGATTACCCAAATGGTGACGTCGGCGATTGCAGTGACGCAGGTTTGTTGCTCTGACACACTGAGTCTGTGCAGAGATTTCAGCGGGTGACCGAGACCGACGAGGTTGGAACTACACGGCTAGTCAGCCTGGAAGTTGCCGATGACGCCGTGTACCGCACGTCAAAGGCTCAGATGTGGGAAGGGCGACTCGCACTCGCGGCGGTGGTCAATCTGGACATTGCTCGCGTCGGTGCGTCGGATTTAGTGACTGTCGACACCAAGCACGGTCCAATTACGTGGTCGCTGAAGAATGGGCAACAGCTGATTGACGCGATCCAAATCCAACGAGCTTGAAAGTTGGTGGTATCGGCAATGTCGCCGAGCACCCTGGTGCGTTGAGCGCTTAGTCTTCTTGAGAGAGGCAGGATTCATCATGATTACAGCTATGCCCCGAATAGCGATCGCCGTGAATGATTTCGATGTCGCATTGGCGACGTTCAGAAATCGCTTTGGTATGCCCGTTGCTGACTTTTCTCCAGAAACTGTGCCTTCGCTGGGCGCTCACGTAGCTATGTGTCAACCGCGTGGAGGAAGCAACATCGAATTGATGGCACCCTCCAACCCCGATGAACCGCTTAGCCAAGCTCTCCAAAAGTTTCTTGACCGCCGAGGCGAGGGGATTTACGCGTTGATGCTCGAAGCACCGGATCCCAATGCTGAAGCCGAAGTCCTTCTCAAACGAGGTATCAAAGTTCTCCCACTGATGCGAGGTGCTGGGGGTAGAGACATCCACCCCAGTTCAACTCATGGCGTGCTCGTTCGCATTTACCCAGACGGCTCGGTGACCCAACCAGAAAATCCGGTCAGCGACCCCCCGAATTATTCCGGGATCCACAAAGTGGTGGTGGCGGTGCGCGACGCGAGCCTTGCATGCGATGTGTATGGCAAAGGTTTGGGCTTGTCTGCGGACCCGCCACAAGTCATTCCCGATAGGGGAGTAGTTAGTTCGATTGTCCGACCAACCAAAGGTGGAATTATCGAATTGCTCTCTCCCGTTGATACTTCCAAAGAAACCGGAGCGGAGGTGGAGGAATTTCTCGGATCCAAGGGAGAGGGGATTTGTGCTCTCGTTCTCGCGGCGGAAGGCGATGTGGCCGATAGAGACATCACGGTCTTTGGCACTCGAATTCTGATCCACGACTAATTGAGCGCAGCTGTTCGACCCTGGCCTAGGTGATCGGCTGGCTCGACGGTGAACCCATTATCTAACTAATCTTAGATTTCTGTTACAGTCAGACAACGGACGAGGTGCGCGAGGCCGCAGCATGAAAAACGAACTGGATTTGGACTACGACGTCGTTGTCGTGGGAGCGGGCGTTGCAGGGATCTATCAGATCAAATGCCTCTTGGACATGGGGGTTAAGGCCACGGTTCTTGAAGCTGACCCGGACCTCGGTGGCACTTGGTATAACAACCGTTACCCCGGGGCGCGTTTTGATTCCGAGAGCTACACCTATGGGTATTCATTTTCCCGTGAAGTGTTGGATGAGTGGCATTGGAAAGAAATGTTTTCCGGCCAGCCAGAAAACCTGAACTATTTGAACTACGTCGTCGACAAGTTTGACTTGCGTCAATACATGCAGTTCAACTGCCGAGTCCAATCAGCGGTCTTCGATGAGGACCACCAAGTCTGGAACGTAACGGTGTCCGATGGGCGTGAACTCAAATGCCGATTTCTTGTGCTGGCTTTGGGTTTGTTGTCTCAGCCCACCATGCCGCGTATTCCCGGTGTTGAGGACTTCGAAGGCCGTTCTTGGCATACCCACGGTTGGCCGCACGAAACCGTTGATCTCAGCGACCAGCGGGTTGGCATTATCGGCACCGGAGCTACAGCGATACAGGTAATTGGTGAAATTGCCGACAAAGTAGGCGAACTCACTGTATTTCAACGTCGACCAAATTGGGTTGCCCCGCTGAACAACAGCGAAATAAGCGCGGAACAAATGGCGGAGATTCGTGAACGCTATGACGAAATATTCGAAACCTGTGCTCGGACTCCGGGAGGCTTCGAACATGAACCCGACCGACGGGGCTTTTATGAGGTAACCCCTGAAGAGCGTTTCGAACTTTGGGACCGACTCTATGACCAGCCTGGGTTCAGTATTTGGTTAAGAAATTTCCGTGAAATCTTTACTGATGAAAAAGCAAATGCTGAGTTATCCGAGTACATGGCTGGCCGAATCCGCGGTCGCGTTCACGATCCAGTGGTAGCGGAGAAGCTCGTACCTAAAGACCATGGTTTTGGCGTTCAGCGCGTGCCGATGGAAACCAACTACCTCGAGGCCTACAACAGGGAGAATGTCCACCTTGTTGACATCAATGAGACGCCATTAGAGCGAGTGACTAAAAAAGGAATCCGCACAACTTCTAGGGATTACGAGTTTGACGTCATCGTGTATGCAACTGGATTTGACGCGATAACTGGATCGTTCGATCACATAAATATCCGAGGTCGCAACGATCTCACTCTAAGAGAAAAGTGGTTTGATAATCCCTCAACCTTCCTTGGCATGTTGGTGTCGGGCTTCCCGAATTTGCTAATGCCGTCAGGTCCCCAGAGTGGCTCGGCCTCAACGAATTACCCGCGAGGAATTGAAAACGGCGTGAACTGGTGCACCGACTTTTTCGAATACATGCAATCCCGCGACCTTAAATACTTCGAAGCGACAGAGGACGCCGAAAAACGGTGGACGGACCATGTTGTGAAGATGTATTCCGTGATGCTGATGAGAAAAGCCCAATCGTGGTTCACCGGCTATAACTCCAATGTGGATGGCCACGAGGCGGGCAAGGTCCGTTACCTGGTCTACAACGGTGGAACTCCCAAATATGTAGCGACGATCAACGACGTAGCCGCAAACGACTACGAAGGTATTCGCTTCGCCCTTGATTCCAGGGTGCTTGGCGGTGTCGTAGCTGCCGACTAAGTCCTGCGGGTACCAAACTCTAAGGATGTATCTCAGGTGCCGATGAAAGCGTCTTCAGATTTCGGACGCAATCGGGGCATAGATAGCGGCGATCGTAGACACTTTCGTTTCGTAGTCGACCGTAGTGGTCAGCCCAGATTTCATTCCAGAACACGCTGCCCATCTCGGCGTCTGTGTCTTCATCTGTCGTGCAAGAGAACGCGACTTGGCAAAGCTGGCAGCTAGCGAACCCAAGTTGATTCAACAGTTCGTGTCGAGTCCGCGGAATCGGATTAGCAGAGGGTGCTGCGAGATCGCGGTGACAGTTCAAATCAGTGTCGATTCGGATGAGTCCAATGCCGAGACGCAGGCCCACTTCAATCTGGCTTTCGCTGAATCCCTTTTCTCTCGTGTAGCACGCTAGGTACACGCGATCTGCTTGCAGTCGTTGAGCGCTTGTTTCACCTGCGACCGAAACAAATCTTTTGGTTGAAGGTCGAACCAAAGCAGTCACCAACTCAAAGTCTCCGCGCAACTCACCGCCAACGTGCCTGATGCCGACCAGATCCGGGCGGGGATCTCGGACAGTGTTGGGGACAGACGACACGACTCCGCAATTAAGACCCGATGCCATAAAAAGCCATGAACGCACGGAGTCTTGGAGTTCAGCCTCGCCCACCTTGGTCACCGTCAGATCCTTTCCTTCGGTAACTTCACGAGACGCTCATCGTGGCAGCGAGGAAAGAATGCGGGGCAAGTTTCACCGTCGGTCGAGGGCCATTTGACATTTCCCACGGAACCCGCTTCACAGCGTTTGGATCGGCCCAAGTGTTCTGCATTGTTGGATCCGAGTGATGGAGAATCTCAGCGGAGCGCATTTCGAGATGTGCGCCGGACAAATCGATTTGAAGTTCAACGCTCTCATCGACGGAACGATTTACAGCGTAGACATGCAACTCACGATCATCGTTGAGAATGGCCGCACCGTCAACCATCGCGACATTGCCAAAATCAGGTGAAGGTACTAGGGACCCGTCGTAGCCGATATGTAACGAAGCTCCGCTGCGTCGACCGACGAACATGGATAGCGCTTCGAAGATGGTCTGCCGTAACAGGTTGTCTCCCTCGGTGAGGACAGGAGCTATAACGTTTACGATTTGCGCGATGTTGGCGATCCTCACAACATCGGCATTTCGGATGAAGCTCATTAAGAACTGGGCGCATACGAGAGCGTCTTGGAGATCGTAAACCTCCTCCACCAAGTGGGCCGGGAACTTCCCATCGGCGGACATGCCGGACCTATTTCGTGTCCGATACCAGACGTTCCATTCATCGAAAGCGATAAAGGGCCGTCGCGACGATCGTCGTCGGCCGGCTACGTAGCGACACACGGCATCAATTTCCGCGATTTGTTGATCAATCGCCGCACCAGAGGTCAAAAATGCGGCGGTGTCACCTGAATAGTTGTCCAGATAACGGTGCGTGGAAAGGTAGTCAGCGAATCCGCCTACGGCTTCTAAGGCCTCGCGGTCCCAGCTGAGATAGGTCGGGTTATCGGGGAGCGAAGTGCCAGAGACAACTAACTCGATTGATGGATCAACCAGTTTCATCATGTGGGCAGCTTGACGGGCTTTAGTCCCGTACTCAGCTGCGGACATGTGTCCTATTTGCCAAGGGCCATCCATTTCGTTTCCGAGGCACCATAAGGGAACTCTCCCAGGAACTGAGTCGCTGTCCAATTGGCGTTGCTTGCCAATGTCAGTCGCCAACCGCCCATTGGAGTATTCGACCCAATCTGCTGCTTCCTCTGGTGTTCCTGTTCCCAGGTTTACGGCGAACATTGGGGACCATCCGGTTCGTTCGCACAAACTCAGAAACTCGTTAGTGCCGAACGTGTTTGGTTCTATCGTCCCCCAGGCCAGCTCACGACGCGTCGGTCTCATATCGACCGGCCCGACTCCATCTCGCCAGTGATAATTAGAAACAAAGTTCCCGCCTGGATATCTCATCACGGTGAACTCAAGTTCAGCTAAAGCCGCCAACACATCTGTTCGGCACCCGTGTTCATCCGCGTGAATCGAAGAGGGATCAAATACACCTTCATATACTGCTCGCCCCATGTGCTCTAGAAAGCCTCCGAAAATTCGGGGGTCAACTGGGCCAGCGCGGTGATGGGGGTGGAGATTAAACGTGACTTTGCTCACGACGTGAGCGTAGTAAGCAAACCGAACGCAGGGATT